>NZ_JBGOFY010000010.1:0-170482 GCF_041520885.1 Xanthomonas sp. NCPPB 2922
TCACCAACGCGGTGTAGCGCCCAGCATTCTTCCGCAGCTTCTCCAAAGCCACCTTCGCCTCGTGGATCTGCCGCTCCAGTTCCAGTTCCCGCTGCTGTTGGCTTAACCGCTCCAGCTCCGAACTCAACCGGCGCTCCTTCGCCGTCCTGCTCTGCTGTCCGTCCTTCCACGCCAAAAGCTCGTCGTAGTCGTATTTCACCCGCTGATTGGGGCCGTTAGCGGCACTGCCCGAGGCCTTTTGAAAGCGGGGGCCCATGGGCGGAATGCGGCGTCGCCACTCGCCCAGCGTGTCGGCGTGGATGCCCAGGAACCATGCTGCAGCTTTCGCCGACACCATTCCTCCGCTCGCGCTCTTCGCGCGGACCAACTCCCCGCTCCACGACGCCTCGGCTTTGGCAAGAAACGCTTCTTCCGTGCGGACGGGTTCAATGCTCGTCATCGAGCGCCACCTTTTGATTTCGTGCAGCGAAGATCGTAGCCGGAGGGTCATTGGCTTCGTCAAGTCGCGGCTTGTCCGTGCCTTTCCAGCGGTTCCAGACCCGGGGACTGCTCGCCATCATGTGCTCTTCCACCTCGCCAAACGCCCGGCGCAGCTCGGACCATTCCTGCTCCGTGTAAATCTCGTCCGTTGAGGCGGTTTCCCGGTCTTTGGCCCGGTGATGCAGCATCTGGGACACCACCCGGCTCTTGCCCAACAGCCGCCCCGCGTAGCGCCCCAGCGTGCGGCGCAGGTCGTGCGGGGTCAGGCCGATGTCCACCTCCTTGCGCAAATCGACCAGCCCGGCGTCACGGCGCACGTTGGCGATGATGGATTTGCTGTCCGAGTAGTGCCCGGTCTTGCTGCGCCCGGATCTGGCCGGAAACACGTATCGGGTGCGGTCCAGCGCGTGCTCGGCGTTGGCCACCTCTTCTTGCAGGGATTCAATGAGCGCCTTGCTCCCGCCCCGCTTGCTCACTGCCGCCAAGGCAGCTTTTGCAGCCACCAGATCCTTCTTGGCTTGGGTATCGTCCAGGCGCTCGTTGAACCGGCGCTGGAGAATCCGTTCGGCAAAGTAAGTGACAGGCAGAAATCTCTCTTCCCAGTTCTTCGTCTCGAACAGGTAGACCTGACTGCCTTCGCGCTTTGTGGTCGGATTGATTTGACCGGGGGAGGAAAGGGCAACCCAGGACACCTGCGCCTGAGACAGCTCGCCCGGCGTGCACCGGTCATACCAACGCAACGGAGCGGCCTCGCTGCGGCGGGTGCCCCATAGCAACGTCAACAGCAGGTAGTCCGCCCCTGCCGCGTTCCGCCCACCTTGCTCATCGCGCCGCGCGGCAATGGCTTTGAGCACTTTGGGCAACGTCTCATCGCCCAAGGGGTTGCGAACCTCGGCCCGGCTGTAGTGGCTGCGCAACTCGTGCGCCTCTCTAAGCATGTCCTCGGTATGGATGACGTCCAGCGGGTTGTAGAAGTGCCGTTGAGGCCTGCCCAACTCGTGATCCCGCGCCCTCTCCTGCTTGATCACGAACTCCACGGCCCTCCGCGCGTCGGAAAACGTGTGTTCGGTCGAGGACAGCCCTGCAGCCCGCACCCACTGGATGTGTTTCCCAGTGATGCCCAACGCCTCCAACTCGGCCACCGACAGCTTGGACCAATCCGCTACCCCGCCCAGCTTTTGCCTCATTTGTGTGGGAATGCGATTGGAAAGCTTCATTGAGCTGATCCGACACGCGTCAAAGGCGGCCCTGACCACCTCCGTCTTGATGTCGTTCAACGCCCGATCCGCCAGCTCAACGCCAGGCCTGGAAAGGCGGGACACGCTGTCGTGCACCGCGTCCACACTGACTTGCTTGATCTTTTTTTTCTTTACTCGGGAATCCAGATGGCCGATGTAACGCGCTAGGCACTCCCTTAACGTTAGATCGCCGAAATCAATCGCCGATTCCTCTTCCAAGGCGTCCAGCAGTTGCTGCCGTTTGACGTGGACAGGATTTTTCCCCGTTTCCTTGAGCAACGCTAGATGATGCCGGCAGGCCTCCCTGGCCTCGTCCAGCCCCATGTCGGACACGTTGCCCAAGCTGAAGCGAACCGGCGTTCCGGTTGGCCCTCGTTTCTGGCCCACGTAAGTGGTCATGGTCTTGCCGACCCGGAAGCCAAACCCCGTGGGCGCTCCGGGCCCTCCGTCGAGCACTAGGTAGGGGGTGCCTTCCGATCGAGCGAGCATTCGAACCTTCCCTTGCGCATCCAAGGCCGGCCCCTTGGCGATCGACAACCCCAGCACTTGGGCGTAGGTCAAACTAAACTTAAGAGAGCCGGACTTCTTGCTCGACGCTGGACTCTTCAACACACGCCCCCCTGGATGTCCGTATTGCTACAGTATCGCACGCACATGGCCATCGCCGCAGACCGTTGCTACAGTTTTTTTGCGCCAGAGTCTCCACGTAGCTACAGAATCGCTACACGAAACACCTTCACTTGCCGCCAATCGCCTCCATCCACCATCATTGACGTTACCGGCCAAACAATCAAGTGACTGATTTAAAAGACCAAAGCAGCACCAGCAAGGGATCCAAAGAACACACGCCTGCTATGAAGCAATTCTTCGCAGCCAAGTCGGACTACCCCGACCTGCTGCTGTTCTTCCGCATGGGAGACTTCTACGAGCTGTTCTACGACGATGCGCGCAAGGCCGCGCGTCTGCTGGATATCACGCTGACCCAGCGCGGCAGTTCCGGCGGTGCGCCGATTCCGATGGCTGGCGTGCCGGTGCATGCCTACGAGGGCTATCTGGCGCGCTTGGTGGCGTTGGGCGAGTCGGTGGCGATCTGCGAGCAGATCGGCGATCCGGCACTGGCCAAGGGCCTGGTCGAGCGCAAGGTGGTGCGCATCGTCACCCCGGGCACGGTAACCGACGAGGCGTTGCTGGACGAGCGCCGCGACACGCTGTTGATGGCGATCTCGCGCAGCAAGCAAGGCTATGGCCTGGCCTGGGCCGATCTGGCCGGCGGGCGTTTCCTGGTCAATGAAGTGGACAGCGTCGATGCGCTGGAAGCGGAAATCGCGCGCCTGGAACCGGCCGAGCTATTGGTGCCCGACGAAGACAACTGGCCCGAATTCCTGCGTGGTCGCATCGGCGTGCGGCGCCGGCCGCCGTGGTTGTTCGATGCCGACAGCGGGCGGCGCCAGCTGCTGGCGTTTTTCAAACTGCACGATCTGTCCGGCTTCGGCATCGATGACAAACCCTGCGCCACCGCCGCGGCCGGTGCATTGCTCGGCTATGTCGAAGAAACCCAGAAACAGCGCCTGCCGCACCTGACCTCGATGGCGATGGAAGTGGCCAGCGAGGCAATCTCGATGAACGCCGCCACGCGCCGCCATCTGGAACTGGACACGCGCGTGGATGGCGACACGCGCAACACGCTGCTCGGCGTGCTGGACAGCACCGTTACGCCGATGGGCGGGCGCTTGCTGCGGCGCTGGCTGCATCGCCCGCTGCGGCTGCGTGAGGTGCTGGTGCAACGCCACCATGCGGTGGGCACCCTGATCGACCACGGCACCGATGCCGACATCCGCGACGCGTTCCGCGCGCTTGGCGATCTGGAACGCATCCTTACCCGCGTGGCACTGCGCTCGGCACGCCCGCGTGATTTCTCCACCTTGCGTGATGGCCTGGCGCTGTTGCCGCAGGTGCGTGCGTTGCTGGCGCCACTGGATTCGCCGCGGCTGCAGACCCTGTTTGCCGAACTCGGCGAACACGATGCCACCGCGCATCTGCTGGTCAGCGCGGTGGCCGAACAACCGCCGCTCAAGCTCAGCGATGGCGGCGTCATCGCCACCGGCTACGACGCCGAGCTGGACGAGCTGCGCCGGCTGTCCACCAACGCCGACCAGTTCCTGATCGATCTGGAACAGCGCGAGCGCGAGAGCAGCGGCATCGGCACACTCAAGGTGGGCTACAACCGCGTACACGGCTACTACATCGAGATCAGCAAGGGCCAAGCCGAGAAAGCCCCGCTGCACTACAGCCGCCGACAGACGCTGACCAACGCCGAGCGCTACATCACCGAAGAACTCAAGAGCTTCGAAGACAAGGTGCTGTCGGCGCGCGAGCGCTCGTTGTCGCGCGAAAAACTGCTCTACGAAGGCCTGCTCGATGCCCTGGGCGGCACGCTTGAAGGGCTCAAGCGCTGCGCCGGCGCACTGAGCGAACTGGATGTGCTGGCCGCCTTTGCCGAACGCGCGCAGGCACTGGACTGGTCGCAACCCGAATTGGAAAGCGCGCCATGTCTGCGCATCGAACGCGGCCGCCACCCGGTGGTGGAAGCGGTGCGCGATCAACCGTTCGAGCCCAACGATCTGGAGTTGCACGCCGATCGCCGCATGCTGGTCATCACCGGCCCGAACATGGGCGGTAAATCGACCTACATGCGGCAGAACGCCTTGATCGTGTTGCTGGCGCATATCGGCAGCTATGTGCCGGCCAGCCGCGCGGTGATCGGGCCGATCGACCGCATCCTCACCCGCATCGGCGCCGGCGACGATCTGGCCCGTGGGCAATCCACCTTCATGGTGGAAATGGCCGAAACCAGCTACATCCTGCATCACGCCACGCCGCAATCGCTGGTGCTGATGGACGAGATCGGTCGCGGCACCTCCACCTACGATGGCCTGGCGTTGGCCGATGCGGTGGCGCGCCACCTGGCGCATACCAATCGCTGCTACACGCTGTTCGCCACGCATTATTTCGAGCTCACCGCGCTGGCGGATGCCTCGCATGCCGGTGGCGGCAGCGGCATCGCCAACGTGCATCTGGATGCGGTGGAACACGGCGAGCGCCTGGTGTTCATGCATGCGGTCAAGGACGGCCCGGCCAATCGCAGCTTCGGCTTGCAGGTGGCCGCGCTGGCCGGTCTGCCCAAGGCCGCGGTGACGCAGGCGCGTCATCGTCTGGCCGAACTGGAACAACGCGGCGGCGAAAGCCATGTCGCGCAGATGGCCCCGGCCGCATTGGATGCGCCGCAGCAGTTCGGCCTGTTCACCGCACCGTCCTCCGCCGCGCAGGAAGCACTGCAGGCCTTGGACCCGGACGAACTCACGCCCAAGCAAGCCCTGGAAGCGCTGTATCGGTTGAAGGCGTTGCTGTGAGTAACGGGATTGGGGAGTGGAGATTCAAGATTCGAGATTCGTAACAGCGCAGTTGCATGGCTGATGTTTGCGGCGTTTGCGGATCCGTTGCGGCGACAGGGTCGGGTGGTCGGTTGAATGCTGTTTTGCAGGGATTGGGGGTTCGTAACGGCATAGCTGCATGACCGACGCGTGCGGCCCTGCTAATCCATTGCAGTCGCAAGATTTGTGCGTTTGCTTGCATGCTGCCCTGCGATCGCACCGGCTCGTGCTGCATCACGCTCTGCGCAGTGACGCGCACCGCGCGGATTGCTCTGCTGGCGCAACGGGCGCACCCTGCCACAACGTTTTGTCCAACCGGAGACCACACCGATGACCACGTCCGCCTCGTTGACCGACCAACTGGCCGCGCAGCTGCAGGGGCCGCAGTTGCAGCAACTCGCCAGCCGGCTCGGCATCGCGCCGGAGCAGGCGCAATCGGCGGTGCAGACCGCGCTGCCCCTGCTGATGGGCGCCTTGGGCCGCAACAGCCAGCAGGCCGGCGGCACCGATGCGCTGATGGGTGCCTTGCAGCGCGATCACGCCGGCAGCCCGGACATCGGCAGCCTGCTCGGCTCGCTGCTGGGCGGCTCGGCCAATGGTGCGCAGGGCAATGGCGCCGGCATCGTCGGCCATCTGTTCGGCGACAAGGCACCGCAGGCTGCTGCGGGCCTGGGCAAGGCCACCGGGCTGGAAACCGGCAAGGCCAGCCAACTGCTGCAACTGTTGGCGCCCATCGTGATGGCCTATCTGGCCAAACGCTTCCTCGGCGGCAATGCGGCGGCTGGCGGCAATCAACTCGGCCCGGCCTTGGCGCAGGAACAGCAGCGTGCCAGCAGCAACACCGGCGTCAACGGCCTACTGACCAGCGTGCTGGACCAGGATGGCGACGGCAAACTCGGCCTGGGCGATGTCATGAAACTCGGCGGCAGCCTGTTCGGCAAGCGCTGACGTCACCAGAGCACGTCGGTTCGGCACCGACGTGCTCTCGATAGCACCACGCTATCGATATGGTTGAATAATTCGAATTCCCCAACCGATCGATGCTCTTTATCGTGTGCGAACGCCGCCACGATGAGTCCGCCTGATGCGCCCGTCTGCCAGTCACATTCCGCATGCCGTCCTATACCGACCCCATCGGGCAAGCGCTAGCATCGGCACACGCGGCGACGACTCTCGATGACCCCTGGCCGCACGCGCGCCTTCGATCGATGACCACCTTTTAAATTTTGCCTGCCACTTCGATTCCACCAGCACGTGTCGATGCGTTCGGCACGCAGCTCCCCAAGTGCACACGCACATAGGTAAATCCCATGACAACCGAAGCAAAGTGCCCGTTCAACCATGCCGTCGTCGGTACCGGAACCACCAACCGCGATTGGTGGCCCAAGCAGCTGCGCGTGGATCTGCTCAGCCAGCACTCGAGCAAGTCCAACCCGCTGGGCCAGACCTTCAACTATGCCGAGGCGTTCAAGCGCATCGATCTGGCAGCGCTCAAGCAGGAACTGCGTGCGCTGATGACCGACTCGCAGGACTGGTGGCCGGCCGACTTCGGCCATTACGGCCCGCTATTCGTGCGCATGGCCTGGCATAGCGCCGGTACCTATCGCATCGGTGACGGGCGTGGCGGCGGCGGTCGTGGGCAGCAGCGTTTCGCGCCGCTCAACAGCTGGCCGGACAACGTCAGCCTGGACAAGGCGCGCCGGCTGCTGTGGCCGATCAAGCAGAAGTACGGCCAGGCGATTTCCTGGGCCGATCTGATGATCCTCACTGGCAACGTCGCGCTGGAAAGCATGGGCTTTACGACCTTCGGTTTTGCCGGCGGCCGCGAAGATACCTGGGAGCCGGATCAGGATCTGTATTGGGGCCGCGAAACCAAGTGGCTGGGTGGCGACGACCGCTACTCGCGCGGCTCGCCGGGCGTGGACGAAGCGCACGGCGTGCTGGTGAAGGATGACGACAGCGAAGTGCCGCACACCCGCGATCTGGAAAACCCGCTGGCCGCCGTGCAGATGGGCCTGATCTACGTCAATCCGGAAGGACCGGACGGCAAGCCCGACCCGGTCGCCGCCGCGCGCGACATCCGCGACACCTTCGCGCGCATGGCGATGAACGACGAAGAGACCGTGGCGCTGATCGCTGGCGGCCACACCTTCGGCAAGACCCACGGCGCCGGCCCGGCCGACAACGTGGCCGCCGAGCCGGAAGCCAGCGATCTGGAAAGCCAGGGCCTGGGCTGGCACAACAGCTACGGCAGCGGCAAGGGCGCAGACACCATCACCAGCGGCCTGGAAGTCACCTGGACCACCACCCCGGCGCAGTGGAGCAACGATTTCTTCGATCACCTGTTCAAGTTCGAGTGGGAGCTGAGCAAGAGCCCGGCCGGCGCGCACCAGTGGGTGGCCAAGAATGCAGACGCCATCATTCCCGATGCGCACGATGCATCGAAGAAGCACCGGCCGACCATGCTGACCACCGATCTGGCGCTGCGCTTCGATCCGGCCTATGAGGCGATCTCGCGTCGCTACCACGAACACCCCGACCAGTTCGCCGACGCCTTCGCCCGCGCCTGGTTCAAGCTCACCCACCGCGACATGGGTCCGCGCGCACGTTATCTCGGCGCGGATGTGCCGAGCGAAGAACTGCTGTGGCAGGACCCGGTACCGGCCGTCGACTACCCGCTGGTCGATGCTCAGGATGCCGCTGCCCTCAAGCAGACCATCCTCGCTTCCGGCATTAGCGTGGCGCAGCTGGTCTCCACTGCGTGGGCATCGGCATCGACCTTCCGCGGCTCGGACAAGCGCGGCGGCGCCAACGGTGCCCGCATCCGCCTGGCACCGCAGAAGGATTGGCAGGCCAATCAGCCCGAGCAGCTAGCGCAGGTATTGGGCACGCTGGAGCGCATCCAGGCCGAGTTCAACGGCGCGCATGCCGGCGGCAAGCAAATCTCGCTGGCCGACCTGATCGTGCTGGCCGGTAACGCGGCTGTCGAACATGCAGCGCACGCCGCAGGCTACAGCGTGACCGTGCCGTTCGCGCCGGGCCGCACCGATGCCTCGCAGGAGCAAACCGATGTCGAGTCCTTCGCCGTGCTCGAGCCGGTGGCCGATGGCTTCCGCAACTTCGCCAAGCGCAGCTACGCCGTACCTGCCGAAGCCTTGCTGATCGACAAGGCGCAGCTGCTGACGTTGACTGCGCCTGAGTTGACCGTACTGGTCGGCGGCCTGCGCGTACTTGGCGCCAATGTCGGCGACTCGAAGAACGGCGTGTTCACCACCCGTCCCGGCGTGCTGAGCAACGACTTCTTCGCCAACCTGCTCGACATGCGCACCGAGTGGAAAGCTACCTCCGAATCGAAGGAGGTCTACGAAGGCCGCGACCGCAGCACCGGCGAACACAAATGGACCGGCACGCGCGTGGACCTGGTGTTCGGCTCCAACTCGATCCTGCGCGCGGTAGCCGAGGTCTATGCCAGCACCGATGCGCAGGAGAAGTTCGTGCACGACTTCGTCGCCGCCTGGACCAAGGTGATGCAGCTGGATCGTTTCGATCTGGCGTGAGTCGCAAAGGCGCATGCTTTCTTGCGTGCGCCTGCAGCTCTGTTGAACTAGACGCAAGAGATCGACCTGGCACCCTGAAGACGCTTCCCGGATAGCCGGGAAACACTGGTCACTTGGAGCGGCCAACTGCTCCGTGGCCATCAGTTGGGTGCCGCTGTTGCTCGGTTTGGCTAATGCCAGGTGCATACGCCGCCTCTGGGTATATTGACGGCACCTCCCTCTCCGTTGCTCGCAACACTCTGTCGGCCATTGGCATTTCAAGACCGTGAGATCTCGGTGGTTTTGAAATCATTGAGAGTTCAATGGTGGAGCGGCTGGTCTGCGGCTTGGCTGCAGGGCCCTTGCCCGCCCACCGTCGCGGGACACGCTGCAAGTACGTCCCTGTAAGCTCTTACGCGGCATCCATGCCGCGTAAGGTCCCGCGACGGTGGGCGGGCAAGGACCTGTCGAGATGGTCGTTATGCATGGTTAAGAGCAGAGCATCACGAACGGCGCTTCACACCGCGATGGGGAAGCGCCTTTTTTATTGATTGAACGACATGATGGAGATCCAGGCGCTCCTGTTTCCACCATCCAATTCGTAGCGGACAACCACGCAGCACTACAACGCGTCGATATCGCCCAGTGCATTGATCAACCGGCGCGCACGCTTGTCCGGTTTACCGAGCGGTGCCCGATAGCCGGTGCGCTCGGCAACACGTTGCAGCCGCCACTGCGTGCGTCCCTCGCGTGAGGCGTCGCTTTCGACGTAGAGCGCCTGCGCCACCGGTGCCGGGCCGCGCACATCGCTCAACGCGGCAACCGTGATCTCGAAGATTTCACCGCCACGGTCGATGCGCAGTTGCTCGCCGCTACGCAACGTGCGCGACGGCTTGGGCCGTTGGCCGGCGACATCCACCTTGCCGTTGTCCACTGCCGCTTTGGCCAGGCTGCGCGTCTTGAAGAAGCGCGCCGCCCACAGCCAGACATCCAGCCTGACCGTTGTCGCTTGTTCCGCCAATTGAGTCATTGCCTTGTGCTTGCCGTCAGGTCCAATGGGCCACATGCCGGTGTTGTCATCGCCATTACGTCGGCGCGCCGCAACCGGCTGCGTTGAGCGAAAAATATTTGGGCAACCTCGCCGGAACTCAAGCGCCGCTACCGACCAGACCCAGTCTGCCTCCGGGCTTTGGCTGACCGATACAGCCTGAGCTGCACAGCGCGTGCCGCGCCTCATGTCATCGGCGTGCCAATCATGCTCGCCTGCGCTTGTTTGGATTGCCCCGGCGACCGCACACCTCACACCTCACACATGCCAATGCTAGTGTTCGCAGCTTCCGCACCACGGCGCGTCTGCAATGCCCAAATCCGCTGTCCTGACCGAAGGCCCGATCGGCAAGAATCTGCTGCTGTTCGCGATGCCGATCCTGGCGGGAAACATCGCCCAATCGCTCAACGGCTCGATCAATGCGATCTGGGTCGGCCGCTATCTCGGCGAGGCGGCGCTGACGGCGGCGGCCAACGCCAACAGCATCATGTTCTTCCTGATCGGCTCGGTGTTCGGCATTGGCATGGCCTCGACCATCCTGATCGGTCAGGCGATGGGCGCGCGCGACCTCGCCCAGGCGCGCAAGGTCATGGGCACCAGCGCCAGTTTCTTTGGCGGCCTGTCGGCAGCGATCGCGGTCTTCGGCTGGTTTCTGGCGCCGCACCTATTGACCGCGATGGGCACGCCGCCGGCCTCGCAGACATTGGCCGAGGAGTACCTGCGGGTCATCTTCCTGGCGATGCCGCTGATCTATGTGTTCGCGTTTTTGTCGGCAGCACTACGCGGCACCGGCGATGCCCGCACACCGTTCCGCTTCTTGCTGGTGTCGGTGGTGCTGGACATCGTGTTCAACCCGCTGCTGATCTTCGGTCTCGGCCCGTTTCCGGCACTCGGTATCGCCGGTGCGGCCTGGGCCACGCTGCTGGCGCAGGTGGTCGCACTCGGCGGATTGCTGCTGTATTTACGCAAAAAACGCCATGTCCTGTGGTTGGGGCGCGGCGATCTGCAGCTGTTCCGCATCTCGCCGACGATCCTGCGCGCGCTCATCGTCAAAGGCGTGCCGATGGGCCTGCAGATGGTGCTGATCTCGCTGGCCATGATCGCGATGATGACGCTGGTCAACGGCTTCGGCACCGACACTGCTGCCGCGTACGGCGCAGCGTTGCAGCTATGGACGTATGTGCAGATGCCGGCGATGGCGCTGGGTGCTGCCTGCTCCACGATGGCGGCGCAGAATTTGGGTGCCGGGCTCTGGAATCGCGTCGACGCGACCGCACGCACCGGCATCGTCGCCAACTTCTTGATGACCGGCATTCTGATCGTGCTGCTGATCGTGTTCGATCACTGGACGCTCGCCCTATTCCTGCCGACCGACAGCCCGACGCTGGAAGTGGCGCGGCATCTCAATCACATCGGCATCTGGTCGTTCCTACTGTTCGGCGTGAGCTTCGTCATTTCCGGCGTGGTACGCGCCACCGGTGCGGTGATCCCGCCACTGCTGATCCTGGCATTCGGTCTGTGGGGCGTACGCGTGCCGCTGGCGAACGCCTTGATCCCGCATCTGGGGGCCGACGGCATCTGGTGGAGTCTGCCGATCAGTTCGGTCTGCTCGATGTTGCTGTCGCTGGCGTACTACCGCTGGGGCGGCTGGCGCAAGGCACGCATGCTGACCACAGCTGCGGATCCGGCCGAGCTGGCGGCCGCTGCGGAGGTTCCGGCACACCCGGCTTCGCCGGTCGCCGATACCGCGCCGTTGACGGAATTGCCGCGGCCTCGCCAGCGCTGATGTCGGCTGGCAGTGCGGAGAACAGATGCTCGCGTCCACGTTCCCGCGAACGTTGTGGGATCACAACTGCTGAATCCCGATTCCCATAACGCAAACGGCCGCCCGAAGGCGGCCGTTTGGCAGTGGCAGAAACAACCTGCCAGTGTGACTTACTGAGCCTTGGCAGCAGCCTGGCGAGCAGCCTTGGCCTGTGCAGCAGCGGCCAGATCTTCCTTGATGCGGGCAGCCTTGCCTTCC
Organism: Xanthomonas sp. NCPPB 2922; assembly: GCF_041520885.1. Taxonomy (NCBI): domain Bacteria; kingdom Pseudomonadati; phylum Pseudomonadota; class Gammaproteobacteria; order Lysobacterales; family Lysobacteraceae; genus Xanthomonas; species Xanthomonas sp. NCPPB 2922. The sequence goes on from NZ_JBGOFY010000010.1 coordinate 11,757, forward strand.
AGACCACGCAGGTAGTACAGCTTACCGGCGCGAACCTTACCGCGACGCTTCACTTCGACCGAATCGATGATGGCGCTGTGGGTCTGGAACACGCGCTCGACGCCGAAGCCGTGCGAGATCTTGCGCACGGTGAACGCGGAGTTCAGGCCGGCATTCTTGGTACCGATCACGACGCCCTCATAGGCCTGCACGCGCTCGCGGTTGCCTTCCTTCACCTTGACGTTCACCACAACGGTGTCGCCCTGGTTGAATTCCGGCAGCTGGCGCTGAATCTGGGCGGCTTCGAAGTCAGCCAGGATGGTCTTGTTGAGTTTGCTCATGATGGGCACCGCGTGTCTGGTGATATTGGACCGGCAGTCGCCGCACGGCGATTGCTCGAGGTTCGTGGCAGGGCCAGACGCAAGGCTGGCCAGCAAGCCGTATATTGTACCCCAATCAATCTTGCAAGAGCTAGGGGTGAGCCCTTATTCCTTGTCGCCGGGTTTATCGTCGCCTGAGGCGAGTTCGCGACGAAACTCCTCCAACAGACGGCGATCGTTCTTGTCCAACCCGGCCTCGTCGAGCAGGTCCGGGCGACGCAGCCAGGTCCGGCCCAGCGACTGCTGCCGACGCCAGCGCGCAATCGCAGCGTGATTGCCCGAGCGCAGCACCTCCGGCACATCGCCCCAGTCGTGCGTCGATGGATGACTGTAGTGCGGGCAATCCAGCAAGCCTTGCGGGCCTTCGAAACTGTCCTGGGCAGCAGACTCGGCGTCGTTCAACACGCCTTCCTGCAACCGCGTCACCACATCCACCAGCACCGCTGCGCCCAATTCGCCGCCGGACAACACGTAGTCGCCGATGGAGATTTCCATATCCACAGACTGCGCCAGAAACCGCTCGTCCACGCCTTCGTAGCGCCCGCACAACAACACCATGCGTGGCAACTGCGCCAGCTCGCGTGCGAGCGGCTGGGTGAGCGGCCGCCCTTGCGGGCTGAGATAGATCACCGGTGCCGGACGCGTGTCTGCGACTTGCACCGCAGCCAGACAGGCCCGCAACGGCTCGATCAACATCACCATGCCCGGGCCGCCACCGAAGGGACGGTCGTCCACCCGGCGGTAGTTGCCCTGCGCATGTTCGCGCGGATTCCAGCCCTGCAATTCCAGCAAGCCACGCTCCTGCGCCCTCCCGACCACGCCGAACGCCGCGCATTGCGCGATGAACTCGGGGAACAGGCTGATGACGTCGATGCGCAATGGCTGAGAATCGGGAATTGGGAATCGGAAATGGGTAGAACAAGAGCGGAGCCGGGGCACCGCTTTGATCAGAAATCCGGGTCCCAATCCACCACGATCAAATTGGCTTCGAAGTCGACCGACTTGACGAAATCCGGCAGTACGAACGGCACCAGCCGTTCGCGATCGCCGCGCACCACCATCACGTCGTTGGAGCCGGTGGAGAACAGATGCGACACCGTGCCGAGCTTGACGCCTTCGACGGTTTCCACCTGCAACTCTTCCAGATCCACCCAATAATATTCATCGGGCTTGGGTGGCGGCAGCACACTGCGCGAGACGTAAATCTCGATCCCGTGCATGGCTTCGACGGTGTCGCGATCGGAAACGCTGGGGAATGTTGCAACCAGATGCTTGCCCTGATCGCGCCCGCGCGCTCCGCTCAGTGTCGACTCCTCACCCGAAGGCGTACGCAGAATCCACGGTTGATACCGAAAGATTGCGCTACGCGGCTCGGTCCAGGACTCGATCTTGAGCTCGCCCTTGACACCGAAAGCGCCGGCAACCCTGCCCAGCAGGATACGGCGCTCGGTCTGTTTCATCTGCGTCAGCTAGGCCGAGCGGTGCGCTCGGCCCTCCCAGATCAGGCCGCAGCGGCCTGAGGCTTGGATGCTTCGCGGTACAGGTTACGCACCTTGTCGGTCAGCTGTGCGCCCTGGCCGACCCAATGGTCGACGCGCGCGATATCCAGCACGACGCGCGGTTCTGCGCCCTGGGCAACCGGGTTGTAGTAACCCAGACGCTCGATGTTGCGGCCGTCGCGCGCGCTGCGCACGTCGGTCACGATGATGTGGTAGAACGGACGCTTCTTGGCGCCGCCGCGGGTCAGTCGAATCTTGACCATGGTGTCGTTTTCCTGAGTTGCCCAGTCGCCAGAGTGGCGCGGTAAGCCGGCGATTATAGCGGCGCCGGGCGGCGAAGCCAACCCACCCGGTGACCGCCCCCGCGCCAAGGCTCAGATCGCTTGCCAGGCATGGGTTTGCAGGGCCTGCTCCAGCAGCGGCAGCTGGGCTGCATGTGGGCCCCAGCGGGCCGGCCCCATCGCCACGATCGCCTGCTGCCCGCGTGCATTGCAGGCAAAGGCGCCATCGAAACGATCCAGTTCGTCCAGTTGTACCGGCCGCCGAATCTGGGCGATCCCCAGCGTTTCCAGCCCGGCCTGCAGCAATTGCTGACGCGTTCCCAGCAAGGCCGGGCCCTGCGGCCAGACCACGCCGCCGCGCTCCCACAAACCCAGATTCCAGAACGCGCCTTCCAGCACCCTGCCCTGCGGATCCTGCAACACGACATCGTCGTGCTCGGCATTCATGGCCAGCCGGCGCAGACGCAACAACGGAAATGTCCCCACATGCTTGAGCTCGGGCTGATCGCGTACATAGCTGGTCACCTGCACGCGCAGCCCGGTCTCGGGCATGTCCGCTGGCGGCGACACCGCAACCAGTACGTCCAGCGCGACCTCGCGCAAGGGATCGCGAAAATCGTAATCCTGCGCGAACACGGTGACGCGCAGGCTGGCATCGGCCATTGCCGAGGCTTCCAGCGCGGCGTGCATTTGCAGACGCACTGCCTCCTGCGCCAACTCCATACCGAACAGCGCGCGACTGCCCTGCTGCAGACGCTGCAGATGCAGATCCAGCCCGAGCGCGGCACTGCTGCGCACCTGTAGCGTGGTGAAGTGGCCGTAGTTGATCAGCGCGGCAGCCCCGAGCTGCGCCGCGCTGGCGGGTACGCCATTGCAGAAGATCACCGACATAACAGCGCCTGCGCGTCAGCCCACCACTGCGTGACCGCCTGCGCGGCAGGCTGCGCGGGTGCCATCCAGGCCGATTGCCCGGCCCAGGCCTGCATCGCATCCAGGCGGTTGCCGCGGGCTGCGGTCTGACGCATCGGTGCGGTCAGCGCGCGCTGTACCGGGTAGGGCGCCGGCGGTGGCGCGTCCACTGCGGCGGCGGCGCGGACGTAAGCCGTGGCGATCGACCGCCCCAGGCGCCCGGAAAATGCACGTGTTGGCCAGGTCTGCTCCGGCTCTGTGGCCGCCAGGGCATCGGCCCAGGCGCCGGGAAGCGCCGCTTCGGGCGTGCGCAACAAGCCGGTGCCGATCTGCACCGCGCTGGCGCCCAGGGTGAGGGCCGCGGCAATCCCACGTGCGTCGGCAATGCCGCCGGCAGCAATGACCGGAATCTCCAGGTGGTCGACCAGCCGCGGCAGCAACGCGAACAATCCGGTCATCTGGCGCTCGGCCTGGCTGGCATCGAACGCGCCACGGTGACCGCCGGCTTCCGCCCCCTGCGCAACCACCGCATCGGCGCCCGCCGCCTGCGCTGCGCGTGCTTCCTCCAATGTGGTGGCGCAGGCGAACCAGGCGATGCCGGCGGATTTCAGGCGGCTGACCTGATCGGGCCGGAACACGCCCATGATCGAGGAGGCCACTGCCGGGCGGGCCTCCAGCAATGCATCGAACTGCGCATCGAAATCGGCCGGGGCGGCATCGCCGGCGTCGGCCGCCACCGCCGGGCCCCACTGCTCCAGAAATGCACGCATGCGCGCTTCGGCATCGGCATCGCGGGCGGGCGCGGGATCGGGGATCCACAGATTGATCTGCGCAGGCCCGTTACTGGCCTGCCGAAAGGCCTGCATCCAAACCACGATGTCCTGCGGTTGCGACAGCACCGCGCCCATCGCGCCCATACCGCCCGCCGCAGCCACCGCAGCCGACAACGGCACCGGGCAGGCGCCGGCCATCGGGCTGAGCAGGATCGGCACGCGCAGACCGAAGCGCTGGCAGAACGCGGCAACGTGCGCATAGGGACCATCTGTCGCCAGAGTGGCGGCGGCGGCCATGTCAGTGCGCGCCTTCCAGCAAGTGCACGATCCTGGGCCACTGCATCTGCCGTGCCAGGTCCAGCGCGGTCTTGCCGCTCGGAGTGCGCAAGGTGGGGTCGGCACCATGCTGCAGCAGCAAGGCGACTGGCTGGTAATTGCCTGCAAGCGCATCGCGCTGCAACAGCGTCCAACCTGCGTCATCGCGCAGCTGCACCACCTCCGGCTGATCGCGCAGGCCTTCGTCGAACTTGGGGCCCATGTTCTCGCTCATCGGATGCTCCTGTTGCAGTGGATCTTCGACCGCTGGCGCAACAGGCGTGCCCTTGCCGCCGAACATCTTGTCGAACAGGCCCGGCTTGCGCGCCGCAGCCTGTGCCGGCACCAGCCGCACCGCGCCGGGCTCACCGAAATCCAGGCCCCAGGCGGCATCGTGCTCGGCGCGCTCGTCCGGCGCCATGCCACGCCGCATGGCATCGATGGTGTGGCCGCCGTAGACCTTGCCGTCGACCACGTACATCCAGTCTTCCAGATCCGCGAACGGCGCCGACACCGCGTCGCCGGCTGTCAGCGCTTCGATCCATTCCGGTTCGTTGAGCAGGCTGCCTGAGATCTGCTCGCCGTCGAAGTGCACATCGGAGATCCACATGTGCTCATGCGTTGGCGCGCCGTGCACTTCCTGCGCGGCGCTGTCGGTGGCGAACGGCAGTTTGACTGCGGCCATGTCCAGGCCCGGAACGATGCGGCGGTATTCCCAGGACAACTCACGCCAGAAGAATTTGAACGTGTCGCGCGCGGCGATATAGCCCGCCTGCAACGCGGCATCCTGGTTGTCTGCGAAATACATCCGGGTATCGCTCATCTGCTGGCGCTCCTGCCAAGAAAGAGGCAACACGCTACTGCAGCCATGCAGCGAGGGCAACGCGTGCACGACAGATGTAGCGCAATACCGGAGCCGTGCGCGCATAAGCCAAACCGCTGCTGGAAGGCATTGGTATGCGAAAACGAACCCATCGTGGCGCGGCCCGGCCAGGGAGACATCATGGCCATTGTCCCTGCGCCTGGCGTACGCTCGCCAAATTCAGAACCGGCGCCCACGCGGCATGGCGCTCAACACCGATCAGTACTGCAACGGCAACGGCAGGACATCCCGATACCAGTCTTCCACCATCACATCGCGCAATGCGAACGCGCGCACGGCCTGCGGACGCTGCACAAACGCGCCCCACAGGCGAACGTCGACAAATGCCGATGAGGGCCGCGTGCGCCACGCCGCCGGACCGAAGAGACGAACTTCCAGGCAATAAAAGCCATCGGCGATACAGGTGATCTGCCTGCACGCAGGCGTTGTCGCACTTGCCCATAGATGCTCGAGATCCGGCCCACGGACGAGCTTGAACACACGCAGCTCGCCCTGGGTGCACCCGGTGCAATTGTCGGGCAAGGGCAGCGGCTGGTCGAAGTGTTCGGCGGCCCAGGCGCATTCCAGTGTCAGCACATCGCCCTGGCTCAGTTGGAGAAAATACCGATGAAGATGGGTATTTTCTTCCCGCCATGACGAAGCGGGATCCGACGCTGCCGTCACGTCCCAGGCATCCTGCGCGCTGCCGAATAACAGCACCGACCCGCTTGGCGCCGCACGCATTGTCGTCGTCTCCAATTTCGCATGCGGCAGCACACGCGCTTCGTCTTCGATACGCACTCTTGGCGTGCCGTCGTCGCACTGTTCATAACGCAGATGCGAGCCATGCGCGGGCCGCCACGGCAGCGCAAGCCGGTCCGGCTCCGGCACGCACACCCAAAGACTCACTACACCTGGCGAAGGGCCATACGCCTGACCGATGCCGACTGAGTACACGCCGGTTTGCCCCACCGACACACGCACCTCGCGCGTTGCGAAAACGTCCAGCCACTGCGGATGGTTGGCGGCAGGACGCCAGAGATCGCAGCGCCACTGCGCAGGTGCGTCGCCGTCGTTCGGTGCGCGGTGAAATGCGAGCACCAGCGCATCGCCTGTCCGCAGGAAAACATCGACCGTCGTACAGACGTCCTGCCGCGGATAACGCTCTTCTTCGTAGGCGGCGACGTCGATGACATGGCGTCGCCATTGACGCGGCGTGTCCAGGCCAGGCCGCAGATCAGCGGGCCGCAGCGGCGTGTTCGGCAATGCCGCCAGGCGGATGGTCGACTTCGAGTTCGACTTCGGCGGAGTATCGGACACCGCTGCTGCACCCGGCGGTTCACCTGCGACGTTTGCGCGCGCCTCGGCGCGTTCATCGATCAGCCCGGCGACCACCACGACCACCACCCAATACACCACCACCGCCAGCAGCACCGTCCAGCCAGTGGTCGACTGCAGCGCCAGCATGATCGCCAGCGCGAGTTCCAGGCAACGCCTGCCAGCCACGGTACTCATGCGCGTCAGCGCCTGGAACTCAGCGGAACGGCATGCCGCCGCGGCCGCCCATGGCGCCCATCATGCCTTTCATGTTGCGCATCAGGCCTTTCATGCCGCCGCCGGCCAGCTTGCCCATCATCTTTTCCATCTGCTGGTACTGCTTCATCAGCTTGTTGACGTCGGCCGGCTGCATGCCGGAGCCGCGCGCGATGCGGGCGCGGCGCGAGCCGTTGAGCAACGCCGGGTTGCGGCGTTCCTTCTTGGTCATCGAGTTGATGATGGCGATCATGCGCGGCACTTCCTTGCCGGTGACCTGCTGCTTGACGTTGTCCGGGATCTGGCCCATGCCCGGCAGCTTGTCCATCAGCCCATGGATGCCGCCCATGTTCTGCATCTGCTCGAGCTGTTCCTTCATGTCGTTGAGGTCGAACTTCTTGCCCTTGGCGACCTTGGCGGCAAGCTTGGCGGCTTTTTCCTGGTCGACGCTGTGCTCGACCTGCTCCACCAGCGACAGCACGTCGCCCATGTCCAGGATGCGGCTGGCCACGCGGTCCGGATGAAACACGTCCAGGCCGTCGGTCTTTTCGCCGGTGCCGACGAACTTGATCGGCTTGCCGGTGATGTAGCGCACGCTCAGGGCCGCACCACCACGCGCGTCGCCGTCGGTCTTGGTCAGCACCACGCCGGTCAGCGGCAGTGCCTCACCGAAGGCCTTGGCGGTGTTGGCCGCGTCCTGGCCGGTCATCGCATCGACCACGAACAGGGTTTCGGTGGGATTGATCGCGGCGTGCAGCGCCTTGATCTCGTCCATCATCGCCGCATCGATTGCCAGTCGGCCGGCGGTATCGACCAGCAGCACGTCGGCGAAGGACTTGCGTGCGTCGCTGATGGCGGCGCGCACGATATCCACCGGCTTCTGCGAGGCATCGGAGGGGAAGAACAGCACGCCGACCTGTTCGGCCAGGGTCTTGAGCTGCTCGATCGCGGCCGGGCGATAGACGTCGGCCGAGACCACCATGACCTTTTTCTTGCGCTTTTCCTTCAGGTGCTTGGCGAGCTTGCCCACGGTGGTGGTCTTGCCCGCACCCTGCAGGCCGGCCATCAGGATGATGGCCGGCGCCGGCACATTGAGGTTGAGGTCGGCAGCGGCGGCGCCCATGACGGCGGTGAGCTCGTCGCGCACGATCTTGATCAGCGCCTGGCCCGGGGTCAGCGACTTGAGCACTTCCTGGCCCACCGCGCGCACCTTGATGCGCTCGATCAGCGCCTGTACCACCGGCAGCGCGACGTCGGCCTCGAGCAGCGCAATGCGCACCTCACGGGTGGCTTCGCGGATGTTCTCCTCGGTCAGGCGGCCACGGCCACGCAGGCGCTCCATGGTGCCGGAGAGACGTTGGGTAAGGGACTCGAACATGCGCAAGGGACCGCGTAAGGGGAAACGGATGCCGATTATAGCGGCACCGGCTGACGGCCTGCCCCGGCCAGGGCCGCTACCCGGACCAGCGGCCCTGGCCTACCCGACATGGTCAGCTCGCCCAGGCCGCCCGCGTCGCCGCCAGCCCGACCAGCGCCAGGTCGATGCCCGGCCCCACGACTGCTCGCTGCCAGCCCCTCAACTCGCGCGACCCACAGCTGCTGCTTCACGAATCCCGATTCCCGAATCCCGGCCCCACCAATATGCGAAACTTCAACGATGACAATCGTTCTCATCGCCTTTGCCCTGTACTTGCTGGCCGCCGGACTGCTCACCCGCGCCGTACTGCGCGATGGCAACCAGTCGCCCGCGCGCTGGCTGCTGCCGGCCCTGGCGGCCGTGGCGCTGCATGCCGGCTACCACGTGCTGGTGGCGTTTCGCACCGCGGGCGGGCCGGACATGCACTTCTTCGCGGCACTGTCGCTGACCGGGCTGGGCATGGCCGGGCTGACCGCGGTGTTTGGCGGACGCGGGCGCATGGCAGCGGTGGGCGTGGTGGTGTTTCCGCTGGCGGCAATCCTGCTGGCCTGTTACCACGGCTACGGCCACGAACCCAGCGCGGATCTGGGCTGGCGGCTGGAACTGCATGCCTGGATGGCGCTGCTGGCCTACGCCACGCTGGGGATCGCCGCGTTGCTGGCGATCATGCTGTGGCTGCAGGAGCGTGCGCTGCGCCGGCGCGACTTCCACACCTGGCTGCGGGCGCTGCCGCCGTTGACCGAGCTGGAAACGCTGCTGTTCCGCACGATCACGGCGGGCTTCATTTTACTCACCCTGACCTTGCTGACCGGCCTGCTGTTCGTGCAGGACTTCCTGGCCCAGCGGCTGCTGCACAAGACCGTGCTGAGCATCCTGTCGTGGATCGTATTCGGCGCGCTGCTGATCGGCCGCTGGCGCAACGGCTGGCGCGGCACCAAGGCGGTGCATTGGACCCTGACCGCCATGGCGTTGCTGGTGCTGTCGTTCTTCGGCAGCAAGTTCGTGATCGAACTGGTGCTGGGGCCGCGCGGCGGCTGAGGGTGGGCCGGGCGGTGGCGCGACGCGGCGATGTTGGAGGCGTAAGCGCCTATCCATTGCTCGCGATTGATCAGGCACGCCAGCCTGCAGTGTTATCGATCACTAAGGCCGGTGTTATCCGCCGTGTACGCTGGCTGCGCTGAGAGGCACCGCGGCCGCCGAGGTGGCTGCAGTTGCAGCCACGACCAGCAACGCGCCGCTACCTCACCGCCACGCCGGCGCTTCATCGACGCACGCGCCGGACCATGCCGTCCGCGGGAGCAAGCGCGCGACCACCCTCACGCATCCAGCGCAGCGATCACCGACGTCCACGGCTGCTCCGGCCCGGGAGCCGCAAAGTGGTAGGCAATGCGCCGCCGATACACCTGGCCCGGGCGCAGGATCGCGGGCGGGAACGCTGGCTGATTGGGCGCATCCGGATAGTCCTGCGGTTCCAGGCAGACGCCACGGCCCAGGCCGGGATGGTGGCTGTCCAGATGCTGGCCTTCGTACAGCTGTACCGCCGGCGCATCGCTGGTGATGCGCAGCGCGACGCCGCTCTGCGGCGAGTACAGCTCGGCGATGCAGTCGTTGTGCGCGTCCTTCGCTAGTACCAGGCACTGGTCGTAGCCCTTGCCGAGCCGGATCTGCGGGTGATCCAGAACAACGCGCTCGGCCAGCGCAGCAGGCGTGCGGAAATCGAAGGGCGTCCCCGCGACCGAGGCGATTTCGCCGGTCGGGATCGATTCGGCATCCACGGGGAGATAGCGGTCCGCAGGCACGCGCAACACCTGCGAGGCCGCGCGTGTCTGCGGGTCACCGGACAGATTGAAATACGGGTGATGGGTGAGGTTCAACGGCGTGGGGGCATCGCAGTGCGCTTCGAAATCCAGATGCAGGCGATTGCCCTGCACCTGCAGCTGCGCGCGTACCTGCAAGGTGCCGGGGTAGCCTTCTTCGCCATCGGGCGAGGTGTAGCCGAGCACCACCCGGTTCGGCGCCTGCTCCAGCACCTCCCACACGCGCCGCCCGAAGCCGCGCAGCCCCCCATGCAGCTGGTTGCGCCCTTCGTTGGCGGCGAGCACATGGGTCACGCCGTCCAGGGTGTAGCGGGCGCCAGCGATGCGGTTGCCGAAGCGGCCGACCAGGATGTTGAGGCTGTCGTTGTCGGCGGCGTAGGCGGGCAGATCGGGCAGTGTCAGCACCAGCGGCACGCGGCCTTGCGGGGTGGTCAGTTCCAGCGCGTGCAGGATGCCGCCGTAGGTGAGCACTTCCGCTTCCAGGTCGCCATCGCCACGCAAGCGCAGCGCATGCACCTGGACACCGTCCGCCAAGGTTCCGAACACTCGCTGCATGAAGACACCCGCCGATGAAGTGAGCGGCGAGCATAGCGGCGCCACCGGCCCGGCACCATGGCGCGGCGCACATCCTGGCGATGCGGTGCCACCTGCCGCGTCACCGCAAAGCCGCACGCGGCAGAGCTTGCCAGCCAGCGGATGTGGCAGGAAGCAACGTGGGCTGTGGCGCAGACAGGCGAGGCCGCACGCACTAGGCTTGCAGCGCGCCAGCGCTCGCCCACGCACTGCCCACGCACTTGCCCTCGCCCATTCCTCGACAGGAGCAGCACACCGATGCAGTGGATTTCCAACACCTTGCGGCACCCGCGTTCATGGCTGTTGACGGCCGTGCTGATCGCACTGACCGTGAGCGGTAGTGGCGCGCAGGCGGCCGATGTGCAGGTGCGCGGCACGCTGCAGGTAGAGAAGCCAGGCGCGCAGGTGTCGCGGCATCTGTTCGGGCAGTTCGCCGAGCACCTGGGCACCGGCGTATATGGCGGTCTCTGGGTTGGACCGGAGTCTTCCATCCCCAACACGCGCGGCTATCGCAACGACGTGCTGGCGGCGCTGAAGGCGATTGCGGTACCGAACATCCGCTGGCCCGGCGGCTGCTTCGCCGACGAGTATCACTGGCGCGATGGCATCGGCGCGCCCGGCCAGCGCCCGATCAGCGTCAACACGCACTGGGGCGGCGTGGAAGAGTCCAACCGCTTCGGCACGCACGAATTCATGGACTTCACCGAGCTGCTGGGCACCGACGCATACGTGGCCGGCAATGTCGGTAATGCCGCGCCGGACGAAATTGCACAGTGGGTGGAATACATGACCGCCGGCACGCGCTCCAGCCTGGCGGAGCAACGTCGCGCCAACGGCCGCCAGGCACCGTGGAAGGTGCCGTTCTTCGGCGTCGGCAATGAGTTGTGGGGCTGTGGCGGCAACATGCGGGTGGAGTACGCCGCCGATGTGTATCGGCGCTACCAGACCTTCGTCAAGGCGCCGTCCGACCAGAAGATCCTGAAGATTGCGCCCGGCCCCAACAACGACGATTACCACTGGACCGAGGTAATGATGCGCGAGGCGGGCACGCTCATGGATGGCCTGAGCCTGCATTACTACACCGTGCCTGGCGGCTGCCCGCCGCGCGCCTCCTCCACCGACTTCGACGAAGCAGCCTGGATCGAGACGCTGTCGCGCACGCTGGTGATGGACGAGCTGATCACCAAGCACAGCGCGATCATGGACCGCTACGACCCGGCCAAGAAAGTGGCGTTGGTGGTGGACGAATGGGGCACCTGGTACGCCGGCCTGCCTGGCGCCAACCCGGGCTTTTTGCACCAGCAGAACAGCCTGCGCGATGCGCTGGTGGCAGCGTTGAACATCGACATCTTCAGTGCGCATGCCGATCGCGTGCGCATGGCCAATATCGCGCAGATGATCAATGTGCTGCAGGCGATGATCCTGACCGATGGCGACCGGATGGTGCTGACCCCGACCTATCACGTATTTGCGATGTACAAGCCGTTCCAGGATGCCACCCACCTGCCACTGCAATTGCAGACCCCCGACTATCGGCATGGCGACATCCACGTGCCCGCCGTGCATGGCTCGGCGGTCAAGGCCAAGGATGGGCATGTGTATGTGGCGCTCACCAATCTGGATGCCAACAGCCCGGCCACGGTCAGCGTGGCGGTGGACGGGGTCAGCGTGCGCGGCGTGGAGGGGCAACTGCTCACCGCACCGACGATCACCGCGCACAACACCTTCGCTGCGCCCCGCACCGTGCAACCAACCGCCTTCACCGGCGCGCGGATTCAGGGCAACACGCTGCAGGTGGCGCTGCCGGCACGGGCGATCGTGATGCTCAAACTACGTTAACGCGGCGACCATGCGCGGGCGCCGCATACGGCGCTGTGGATGATGCCGCCACGCTGCCATCGCGCCTGCACACTGCACCGCGTGCGCGATGGCGGCATGGCGGGTGTTCTCAAATGCATGGTGTGTGCGCAGGGCTGCTGATCAGCGCGCATCGCTCTTTGACGACTGTGTGAACTCGTCCGCGTCGGTCGGGCGCGCAGCTGTCTCGCGTAACGCGGGGAGCGAAATCCGCCAGTCGTCCGGCAGCCGCTCCAGCACGTGCTCCATGAAAGCACGCACCTTGGGGGTAAAGTCGTGTCGGTCTGCCACGCACAGGTACAGCCGCAACGGCTCCAGCGCGAATGGCGTGGCCGTGCCGCCAGTGCGAGCAACGAACAACGGCTGCAGATGTCCGCGTAGCAGATACGGCTGCACCACGAACGCGCCCAGGCGTGTGATGCCGCCGCCAGCCGCGGCCATGGCGGCCAGTGCATCGACATCGTCGCTGACCAGCGCACGGCCGAGGTCGGGCTGGAAGCGCACGCCATCGCGGATGAAATTCCAGCGCAGGTAGCGCCCATCCACCGGGTAACGCAGCAGCAGGCAGTCGTGATATTTCAGCTCGTCCGGCGTCTGCGGCGCGCCGCAGCGCTGCAGGTACGCCGGCGCTGCGCATACCACGAACGGCACATTGGCGATGTGGCGCGCCACCAGGCCGTCCTCGAGCTGGGCTTCGATGCGCAGGCTCACATCCACGCTTTCCTGCGCGTGTTGCACCACCCGGTCGGTGCACAGCAGTTCGATCTCCAACCGCGGGTAGCGCTGCCGCAGTGACGGCAACATCGGCGCCAGCACATGCCGCGCGAAGGCGGCGGTGCTGGCCACGCGCAGGCGGCCGGCCGGGGCCTGCTGCGAGCCAGCCACCAGTTGCCGCGCGCGCTCCAGGTCGCGTTCGATCTGCCGCACCTGCTCCACGTACAGCGCGCCGCGCTCGGTCAGTGCCAGGCTGCGCGTGGTCCGGTGCAGCAGGCGCACACCCAGGTGTTGCTCCAGGCGCGCGATGTTCTGGCTCACCGCGGCCGGGCTCACACCCAGGCGCTTGGCGCCGCCGGCGATGCTGCCGGCATCCACCGTGCTGACGAAACTACGAATGGACTGAAGAATGTTCATATGCCCAGCCAGTTTTACCAATGGATTCGTAAGATTTTCTTACGTAAGCAACAAGGCTACGCGATCTACCGGCCTGGGTGAGCTGCTTCTACAGTGGCCGCTCCGCCGCACTCCACCCGAGGCCACCGCATGTCATCCACCCCCACCGCCCTAGCCCGTGCTCGCTGGAAGCTGGGCGTGCGCGCCACCCCGTTCGTGTTCGCCTTCTACATGGCCGCGATCATGGCGCTGCTGATGTGCCTGGTGATCACCGGCGCCAACACCGGCCTGGCTGCCGGTTACCTGTGGCGGGTGTTGGATGCCTACCGCATCGCCATGCCCACTGCATTTTGCTGTGTGCTGGTGGTGCGCCCATTGGTCGTGCAACTGGTGGCCTGGACCGTGCATCCGCCGCGCTGAGCCGTGCCGCCTGTGGCTGCCGGCAGCGGCCGGGTTTGCCAACGCAGGCAGGTGCTGCCGCGCAGCATCGCGCCATGCCGGTTTGCGACCGCCGTCATGGCTGGCCGCAATGATTCCGGAATGAAATCCACGGAACTGAACTACAACCGCGAATTGCTTTGACTCTGTACCACCGGCTGCGCAGCGTCGCCCTCCACGAACCCGGGTTCGTTTTGGAGAGAGAGGCAATGAACATGCGATGCAATGTTGCTGTGCAGGTCGCCGTGCTACTGGGAACCGCCTGTGCAGCGCTCACCCCGCAGCTGCGCGCACAAACACTGGTGTGGGAAGACAATTTCAACGGCCCCGCCATCGACGGCAACACGTGGACCTATGACGTGGGCAATGGCTGCCAGATCGGCTTGTGCGGCTGGGGCAATGGCGAGATGCAGTACTACACCAGCCGGCCCGAGAACGCGCGCATCGAAAACGGGCGGTTGGTGATCGAAGCGCGCCGCGAAGCGTTTCAAGGCATGCCGTTCACGTCGGCGCGGCTCAAGACCGAGGGCCGCATGCACTTCAAGTACGGCACGCTGGAAGCACGCATCAAGACGCCGGTGGTCGGCAACGGGCTGTGGCCGGCGTACTGGATGCTCGGCACCATCGGCGTGTGGCCCGGCCGCGGCGAGATCGATCTGATGGAAGCCGGCATGGCCGCGGCAATCGCCAACGGCACCGCCAATCGCCGCATCGGCGCGGCCGTGCACTGGGACTACAACGGCGCGCAGGCCGACTACGACACCAGCTACACCCACCCGGTGGATCTGCATAACGACTTCCACGTGTACCGGATGACCTGGGACCCGAACGTCATCCGCATGAGCATCGACGGCCAGCAGTACTTCGAATTTGCGATCTCCAATATCGAAGGCGCCTCGCTGCACGAATTCCATCAGCAGCATTACCTGCTGCTCAATCTGGCTGTCGGCGGCACCTTCACCGGCATCAACACGCCGGGCGGTGTGACCGCGCCGCTGCCGGGCAAGATGGAAGTGGATTACCTGCGGCTGTATCAGAACCCAGGCGCGTCGCTCTATGTGGGCGCACAACACACCGCGCCGGCCGGGCGCTTTGGTGTGTTCACCGATCAGACCGACACCGCTGCGCGGCTCACCTTCGGCCAGGACGCGCAGCTGTATCTGTGGAACAACCTCAGCCCGATCGCGCAGGCACCGTTCGAAGGCGGCAACGTGATGGCCTACCGCGCCAATGCCGGCGCCTGGTATGGACTGGGCATCCAGACCGACTACCGTGACATGCGCAATTACGCGGGCGGCTCACTCAAGTTGCATCTGAAGACCACCACGCCGTCGACCTTCAAGATCGGCATCAACACCAGCTTTGGCGACAGTTGGGTGGACTTCGTGCCGGGCGGCAACCAGTACGGCCTGGTGCGCGATGGCGTGTGGCACGAGGTGAGCATCCCCTTCAGTGCCTTCTATGACCTGGATCTGCAATCGGTCAAACAGATGTTCATGCTGGTGGCCGACCCGCCGGCGAGCCCGGTGGAGATCGCCATCGACAAGGTCTACTACCAGAGCCGTTGAGCGCCGGCAGCGCCCCCTTGTCTGCATCGCTACGCACGCGGCGATGCAGACTAAGAGCGGCTAACAAAACGTAGCGAGCAGCCGTCAGGTGGGTGTGGACGGCGCGGAGGAACCGGAGTGTACGTGGGTACATGCCGATTCCGAGCACCGGCCGCGCCCGCCTGGCGGCTGCGCAGCCGTTTTGATAGCTGCTCTGAGCAGTAAGGCGACTCAGCCGCCCTCGCCCTTCAACAGGCCGATCAGCTGGCGCAGGCGATAGGGTTTTGGCAGGAAATCCACCTGGGCCGGCAGCGGCGGCAACTGTGCCTTGGCAAAGCCCGAGGCCAGGATGATGCGTGCCTGCGGCAGCAACTGGCTCACCTGTTCGCTCAGTTCGATACCGGACATGCCGTTGGGCATGCGGATGTCGCTGAACACCACGTCGTAGGGGCCGTTCTCGCGCAGCATGCGCAGCGCGCTGTGGCCATCGTCGGCGGTATCGACGGTGATGCCGGCGTCGCGCAGCGCTTCGCCGATGAGATCGCGCAGTTCCTGTTGGTCTTCGACCATCAGCAAGCGCAGGGAATCAGTCATGCTCGGCCTCCAGAATCGCCGGGAGCAACAGGGTCACGGTGGTGCCGCGGCCGGGCGCGGTCTGCAGATCGACAAAGCCGCCGGATTGCGCGGCGAACCCGTGCACCTGGCTCAAGCCCAGGCCGGAGCCCTTGCCGACTTCCTTGGTGGTAAAGAACGGCTCGCTGGCACGCTGCGCCACCTGCGCAGACATGCCCGGGCCCGTGTCGCTGACGGCGATGCCGACATAGGCGCGCGCGGAGCCGTGCGGGTCGTCCAGCGGTGCGCGCTGTTGCGTGGACGCAGACAGCACGATGCTGCCGCCGGAAGGCATCGCATCGCAGCTGTTGAACACCAGGTTGAGCAAGGCTGCCTCCAGTTGGCCGGGGTCCACGCGCACATCGGGCAGCGCATCGGCAAAGTCCACGCGCAGGCTGATGCCGGCCGGGCAGGCGCGCCGCAGCAATTCGAGCGAGCGCTCCACCACCGCCGCGGGTGCGTGGCGCTCGGGCACCAACCGTTGTCCACGGGCGAAGGCGAGCAGCTGCCGGGTCAGCAAGGTGCCACGATCCACCGCGGTCTGCGCGGCCTCCACCAGCATGCGCGTGCGTGCATCCTCGCCGGCGCGCAGCGCGATCAGGTCCAGGCTGGTCACCATCACCGTCAGCAGGTTGTTGAAATCGTGCGCCAGGCCCAGCGTCAGGCGCCCCAGCGCTTCGACTTTCTGCGATTGCAGCAACGCCTGCTGCGCGTGCTGAAGCAACTGCTGAGCTTCATGGCGCTCGGTGATGTCGCGGGTGACCTTGGCAAAGCCGATCAGCACGCCATGCTCGCGCACCGGCTCGATCACCACGCTGGCCCGGAAGCGGCTGCCATCCTTGCGCAGGCGCCAGCCCTCGGCGGAAAAGCGTCCTTCGCGCAACGCCGTGTCCAGCGAGCGCGCAGGCTCGCCACGCTCGGCGTCTTCGGGCAGATAGAACCGCGAGAAATGCGTGCCGAGCACTTCGTCGGCGCTGTAGCCCTTGATGCGCTCGCCACCGGGATTCCAGCTACGCACGAAGCCCGCGGTATCCAGCAGATAGATCGCGTAGTCGGACACGCTCTGCACCAACAGATGGCATTGCCGGCTGTCGTAAGAAAGCGGCCCAACGCTGTCCACGGCCGTTTCCGCATCCATCGCGCGGTTTCCCCCGGAAAAGCGCGCGAACATAGTGACGGAGCCGTGAAGGCAATGTGCAAGCCAACACGGCTGTAAATCCGTCAAAAAACCGGCGATTTGCGTGTGAAATTTATCGGCTACCATGACCGCCCTCCCAGTTTGGTCCACACCTCCATGCAGAACATCACGACCTCGCGCGACCGCTGGATCTGGGTGATCGCAGCAGGGTTGATGGCCGGCACGTTGGGGGTGGAACTGGTCACCCCGCTGGGGTATGCGGTGTGGCTCACCTACTTTGTCGCCGTCGGCGTCACCGTGTTCCAGAACCATGTGCGCGTGCCGCTGGTGGTGGGCGTGCTGTCGTGCGTGTTGCTGGCAATCGGTTTCCACCTGGCCCCGTCCAGCACCAATTCGAGTTTCTCCTCGGTCAACCGCAGCATCGGCGGCATCTCCTTTCTGGCCATGGCGCTGGTGGTGATGCAGGCGATCCGCGCCCGCCGCCAGGCCGAAACCGCGCTGTGGCTGCAGCAGGCCGAAAACACCGTCGAAGCGAGCCTACGCGGCGACCAGAGCCCGGAAGCGCTGGCCGATGCCGCCGTGCGCGCCCTGTGCGACACGCTGGAAGCGCAAGTTGGCGCGCTGTATCGGCTGGAAGGCGAGCGCCTGCGCCTGACCGGCGGCGCCGCGCTGGCCGAGGACGTGCCGAGCACCCTGCCCACCAACCTCGGCCAGCTGGGCGAAACCCTGCAGCGCGGCAGCGTGCGCCGCGTGCGTGGCGTGGATGCCGGGCACCTGCAGATTGCCTCGAGCCTGGGCAAGAGCGATTGCCAGGAATTGCTGCTGGCGCCAGTCACTGCCGACGGCCGCATCATCGGCATCGTCGAGCTGGGCCGCACGGGCGCGCCGGGCACGGCCGCCACCCGCGAAGAAGAGCTGCTCGCCCGCTGCGGCGAGAACATCGGCGTTGCCCTGCGCACCGCGCTGCTGCGCGCCCAATTGGTGAGCCTGCTCGAAGAAACCCAGCGGCAGAGCGAGGAATTGCAGACGCAGCAGGAAGAACTGCGCGTGGCCAATGAGGAACTGGAAGAACAGAGCCGCAGCCTGCAGCAGTCACAGAGCGATCTGGAACAGCAGCAGGCCGAGCTGGAACAGACCAACGTGCAGCTGGAAGAACGCACCCAGGCACTGGAAGCGCAAAAACAGGCCTTGCTGGTGGCGCAGGGGCAACTGGTGCGCAACAGCAACGAGCTGTCCACCGCGTCGCGCTACAAGTCCGAATTCCTGGCCAACATGTCGCACGAGTTGCGCACCCCGCTCAACAGCTCGCTGATCCTGGCCAAGCTGCTGGCAGACAACAAGGACCACACGCTCACCGCCGAGCAGGTGAAGTACGCGCAGGCAATTCACTCGTCCAACAACGACCTGCTTGCGCTGATCAACGACATCCTGGATCTGTCCAAGATCGAAGCCGGGCATGTGGAATTGTCGGACGACACCGTGGCGATGAGCTCGGTGGTGCAGCGCCTGCGCGACACCTTCGAACCACTGGCGCGGCAGAAAGGCCTGCAGTTGGAGATCAGCGCCGACGCGGGCGCGCCGACGCAATTGGTGGTGGATAACCAGCGCCTGCAGCAGATCCTCAAGAACCTGCTGGCCAATGCGATCAAGTTCACCGAGCACGGCCAGGTCAGTCTGGCGGTGCAATCGCACGGCAATGGGCGCGTGCGCTTTGTGGTGTGCGATACCGGCATCGGCATTGCGCGCGAGCAGAGCGAGGTGATCTTCGAAGCATTTCGCCAGGCCGATGGCAGCACGCGCCGGCGCTATGGCGGCACCGGGCTGGGTTTGTCGATCTCGCGCGACCTGGCGTTGCGCATGGGCGGCAGCATCAGCGTAGACAGCGAGCCCGGACGTGGCAGCTGCTTTACCCTGGAACTGCCCGTGGATGGCGCACCGGCCGACGCAGCTGCCCCGGTTGCTGCACCGGCCACGCACCTCGCGCCCACCCCGCGCAGCGACACCGCGCAGCTCTTTGCAGCGCGCACGTCCGCCGCGATCAGTGCTGCGCCGGTAGCGATGCCTGCCAGCAACGCGGCACCGAGCGTGCGTGTCGACGATGACCGCGATCAGCGCACCCGCCCCGGCCGCCTGATCCTGGCGGTGGAAGATGAAGCCCGCTTTGCGCAGGCCCTGGTCGACCTGGCGCACGAGCTCGATTTCGATTGTGTGGTGGCGCCCAATGCCGAAGAAGCGCTGCGGCTGGCCGCCGAACTGCGCCCCAGCGGCATCCTGCTCGACATCGGCCTGCCCGATGCCTCCGGCCTGAGCGTGCTGGAGCGGCTCAAGCGCGACCCGGCCACCCGCCACATCCCCGTGCATGTGGTCTCGGCGCTGGAGCGCAGCCAGATTGCGCTGGAGCTGGGTGCGGTGGGCTACCTGATCAAGCCGGCCACCCGCGAACTGCTCGCCGGGGCGATCCGCCAGCTGGAAGAAACCAACGCGCGCGCACTGCGCCGCCTGTTGATCGTCGAAGACGACAGCGCGCTGCGCGCCAACCTGGAACTGCTGCTGGCCCGCGATCAGCTGGAGATCGTCGCAGTCGGCACCATTGCCGAGGCGATGGACCAACTGGGCAGCGCCACATTCGATTGCATGGTCACCGACCTGGCCCTGCCCGACGGCAGCGGCTACGACCTGCTCGAACGCATGGCCGGCAACGATGCGGTCGCCTTCCCGCCGGTGATCGTCTACACCGGCCGTGCGCTCACCCGCGACGAAGAACAACGCCTGCGCCGCTATTCCAAGAGCATCATCATCAAGGGCGTGCGTTCGCCCGAGCGCCTGCTCGATGAGGTGACCTTGTTCCTGCACAGCGTCGAAGCCTCGCTGCCCAGCGACCAGCAGCGCCTGCTGCGCGAAGCGCGCCGCCGCGATGCGGTGCTCGATGGTGCCACCGTGCTGCTGGCCGAAGACGACGTGCGCAACATCTTCGCGCTGTCCAGCGTGCTCGAACCGCTGGGCGTTACCCTGCAGATCGCCCGCAACGGCCGCGAGGCGCTGGAGCACCTGGCCAAGCACGAGGTGGACCTGGTGCTGATGGACATCATGATGCCGGAGATGGATGGCATCACCGCGATGCGCCAGATCCGCGCCAACCGCCAGTGGCAAGACCTGCCCGTCATCGCGCTGACCGCCAAGGCGATGGCCGACGACCGCGAACACTGCCTGCAGGCCGGTGCCAACGACTACATCGCCAAGCCCATCGACGTGGACAAGCTTGTGTCGCTGTGCCGGGTGTGGTGCTCGCGGCAATGACTGAAGTGGAGCTATTCGACCTGGAGCTGCGCGTGCTGCTGGAAGCGGTGTACCAGCGCTACCACTACGACTTCCGCGATTACGCGGTGTCGTCGTTGCGCCGGCGCATGCGCCATGCCATGGGCCGCTTCGACTGCGCGCGCGTGGCCGATCTGCAGCACCGCTTGCTGCACGAGCCGGACACCTTTGCCCAGGCAATGCAGTTCTTTACCGTGCAGGTCTCGGAAATGTTTCGCGACCCGGCGTATTTTCGGGTGTTGCGCGAACACGCCGTCCCGGTGTTGCGCACCTATCCGTCGATCAAGCTGTGGGTGGCCGGCTGCAGCACCGGCGAAGAGGTCTGGTCGCTGGCGATCCTGCTGCACGAAGAAGGCCTGCTGGAGCGCGCGGTGATCTACGCCACCGACATCAATCCCGAAGCACTGAACATGGCCGAGGCCGGTGCCTACGGCATCGACCGCATTGCCCAGTTCAGCCGCAACTATCTGGACGCTGGCGGCCGCGGTTCGTTGTCGGATTACTACACCACCGCCTACGACGGCGCGGTGTTCGACCGCCGGCTCAAGCGCAATATCGTGTTCGCCGATCACAGCCTGGCCACCGACACGGTGTTCTCCGAAGTGCATCTGGTGTCGTGCCGCAACGTGCTGATCTATTTCAACCGCAGCCTGCAGGATCGCGCGGTGGGCCTGTTCTACGATGCGCTGGTGCACCGTGGCTTCCTCGGGCTGGGTAGCAAGGAGTCGCTGCAGTTCGGCGCCCATGCACAGGCCTTCGAAACCTGCGCCCGCGAGCAGCGGTTGTACCGGAAGGCCGCATGAGCCCGGCCACGCCGCAGTATCTGGAATTCGATGCCATCGTGATCGGCGCTTCCGCCGGTGGCGTGATGGCGTTGCAGACGCTGTTGTCCGGCCTGCCGGCCACGCTGCCGATGCCGGTGCTGGTGGTGCTGCATTTGCCGCGCGACCGCCCCAGCCAGGTGGCCGAGCTGCTGGATGCGCGCTGCGCGTTGCCGGTGCGCGAAGCCATCGACAAACAACCTTTGCAAGCCGGCACGGTGACCATCGCGCCGCCGGACTATCACCTGCTGGTGGAAGGCCGCGACAGCCTGGCGTTATCGATGGATGCACCGGTGCTGTTCTCGCGCCCGGCGATCGACCCGTTGTTCGAATCGGCTGCCGATGTGTTCGGCCAGCGGCTGCTCGCGATCCTGCTCACCGGTGCCAGCAGCGACGGCAGTGCCGGCGTGGCCGCGGTGCGCACTGCCGGCGGAAGCGCCTGGATCCAGCGCCCCGACGATGCCGCCTCTCCCCTGATGCCCGCCTCCGCCCTCGCCCATGCCGGCGCCGATGCGGTGCTCACCCTGCAGGCGATCTGCAGCCGACTGGAAGCCTTTCACGCATGAACCTCACCGCGACCAGCGCCGCCGCCCGCAGCGACGAACCCGCCAAGATCCTGATCGTCGACGATGTACCGCAGAACCTGGTGGCCATGGAAGCACTGCTGCAACGCGAGGGCATCCAGGTGCTGTGCGCGGCCTCCGGTGCGCAGGCGCTGGAGCTGCTGCTCGAACACGATGTGGCGCTGGCATTGCTGGATGTGCACATGCCGGAGATGG
The DNA here is from genome assembly GCF_041520885.1 of Xanthomonas sp. NCPPB 2922. Taxonomy (NCBI): domain Bacteria; kingdom Pseudomonadati; phylum Pseudomonadota; class Gammaproteobacteria; order Lysobacterales; family Lysobacteraceae; genus Xanthomonas; species Xanthomonas sp. NCPPB 2922. The sequence goes on from NZ_JBGOFY010000010.1 coordinate 33,712, forward strand.
ACGGCTTTTCGCTGGCCGAGCTGATGCGCGGTTCGCAGCGCAGCCGGCATGTGCCGATTATCTTTTTGACCGCCTCGCCGAACGACCCGATGCGTGCGTTTCAGGGCTATGAGACCGGCGCGGTGGATTTCCTGCACAAGCCGATCGAGCCGCACGTGATCCTGAGCAAGGTCAACGTGTTCATCGAGTTGTACCAGCAGCGGCGCCTGCTCAAGGCGCGCAATGCCTCGCTCGAACGCGCGCTCACGCTCAACGAAACCATGATGGCCGTGCTCACCCACGACCTGCGCACGCCGCTGTCGGTGATTCTGCTGTGCGCGGACAAGCTCGGCCTGGACGTGCCCGAAGACGGCTCGGCCGCGCGCACGCTGGAGCATCTGGAAAACAGCGCGCGGCGCATGGCGCGCATGGTCGAACAATTGCTGGATTTCTCACGCCTGCGTACCGACGGGCTATCGATGCAGTTCGGCCCATGCAACCTGGGCGAGGTGGCGCACAGCGTGGTGGGCGAAGTGGCGCAGGCCAATCCGCACACGCCGATCGAGCTGCGCACCGAAGGCGACCTGGACGGCGATGGCGATGGCGACCGCCTGGCGCAGGTGGTGTCCAACCTGGTCGGCAACGCGGTGCTGCATGGTGGGCGCCACCCGGTGCAGGTGCACCTGGATGGCCGTGAACACGACACTCTGCGGCTGTCGGTGCGCAACACCGGCCACATCCCCGACACCTTGATGCCGCGGTTGTTCGAACCGTTCAAGGCCAGCTTCCACGCCAGCCAGGGGCTGGGGTTGGGCCTGTTCATCGCTGATCAGTTCGTCAAGGCGCATGGCGGCACCTTGCAGGCACGCAACGAAGATGGCGACGTGGTGTTCGAGGCCAAACTGCGCCGGCGCAACCTGGCTGCCTGACGCCGGTCTGCGATGCTGTTGGCAACTGCCCTAGCGGCGGGGGGCAGCATGGAGAGCAGCAAGCAACCCCATCCGCACGGCGCAACGCAGTGCCGCGCGCAGTCTCCGATGTCGATTTTTACAGGCTTCATTCGTCGTTATTTACAGACGCACGCCGTGCGTCCTGCCAACGGAGGTTGTCATGTCGTATATCGATGGGTTTGTGCTTGCCGTGCCCACTGCCAACAAAGAAAAGTTTCTCGAACATGCGCGTACCGGCGACGCGATCTGCCTGGAGCATGGCGCGCTGCGCGTGGTGGAATGCTGGGGCGACGATGTGGCGCATGGGAAGCAGACCGACTTCTACCGCGCCGTGGAAGCCAGCGCGGACGAAACCGTGGTGTTTTCCTGGATCGAATGGCCGGACAAGGCCACCCGCGATGCCGGCATGCAGAAGATGATGGATGACCCGCGCATGGATCCGGAGAACAACCCGATGCCGTTCGACGGCAGGCGCATGATCTACGGCGGCTTCGTGCCGGTCGTCACGCTGGGCAAGGCGGCCCGCTGAGCGCATTGCGCGGCAACCGCGGGTGGATGCAGTCGCCAGTGGCAGTGCATCCACCCGTCCTGCACAAGGCTGCAGCGGTGCGCGCATTACACTGACCAGCCTGCGTGTACTGCATTGCAAGCCGATGCAGCACACGCCGTGCCGGGCAAATGCGCGTACCCACTGGAGAGTCTTGATGACCGATACACCGCTACTGGTGGCCTGCCCCAGCTGCGCTGCAATGAACCGGCTGCCGCCCTCACGGCTGCGCGATGCGCCCAAGTGCGGCAGCTGCCATACCGCCTTGTTCCTGGGCACGCCGGTGGCGCTGTCGTCAGCAGATTTCGATAAACATGCGGTACGTAGCGAAGTGCCGCTGCTGGTGGATTTCTGGGCCCCGTGGTGCGGGCCTTGCCTGAGCATGGCGCCGCAGTTTGCCGCGGCCGCCGCCAGCCTGGAGCCGCAGCTGCGCCTGGCCAAGGTGGACACCGATCTGCATCCGGTGCTGGGCACGCGGTTTGGCATTCGCAGCATCCCCACCCTGCTGATCCTGCGCAACGGCAAGGAACTGGCCCGCCAGTCCGGCGCCATGGGCAGCACACAGATCATCGCCTGGGCGCGTTCGGTGCTGTCCAGCCACTGAAGTCTGTGCATGCGGATGCGTACTGCATGCTGTGCCTGCGTGCCTTGTGACACATGCGCGCGTCAGGCCATAACGTCGATCAGCGGCCGGCCAACTGGCAGCAGCACATTGATCCACGCGCAGGTTGCACGGTGAGCCCTTTGCACGCTGCAAGCCGTTTGAACGCAGTGCGGCGGCTCATGGCCGCCGCACTGCTTACAGCGCTAACGCTTTCGCTTACTGCCAGTTGACGTTGACCGACACGCCCACAATGCGCGGCTCGTTGTAGACCGCGGCCATGTAGTTCTCGATCACGCCCTTGACGTTCTTTTCGTTGGTGATGTTGCGCGCAAATGCCGCCACTTCCCACGCGCCATAGCCACCGGTGTAGCCCAGCTTGAGCCCGCCCTCGAAGTTACCGTCGGCGCGGAACTCGGTGGAGTCGTACAGCACGAAGCTGGTTTCACCCTGCTTGTTCCAGTCGGTGGACACGAAGAACGCGCCGTCATTGCCCACCGGAATGTCGTAGCGCGCGGCCAGGTTGAGGTTGTACTTGGGCGCGTTGGGCAGCGGGTTGCCATCGATCTGCGCGAAGGTGTTGGCGCCCACGCGGATGGTGGGGTCGTTGACCGTGCACACCACCACGCCGTTGAGCGCACAGGCCTGCGCATACACGCGCTTGTCCTGGATTTCGCTGTGCAGCAGGCTCAGGCCGGCGGTCAGCGACAGGTTGGAGATCGGGCGCCAATCCAGGTCCGCTTCCAGGCCGTAGGCCTTGGCCTTGTCGGCGTTGAACAGCACGCCATTGCCGTCGGCGTCGTTGCCGTTGAGCTGGATGTCGTCCACCGTGTAGGTGAAGCCACTGACATTCAGGCGCAGGCGGTTGTCGAACAGGCTGCTCTTGATGCCTGCTTCCCAGGACAGGATGGTTTCCGAATCGGCGGTGGTGAAGTCCGAGTTGAACACCGCGCTGCGGCCCTGGATGGTGGGGCCGCGGAAGCCGCGGGCCACGCGCGCATACACGCTCAGGTCCGGGTTGAGTTCGTACATCGCGCTCAGGTCCCAGCTGGGCTGGGTGTCGGACAGGCGCACGTCGCGACGGCCGCGGTAGGTGACCGCGCCGGCAGCGGTGTCGGCGGTCTTGAGCAGGCGGGTTTCCTTGGTGTCCTTGGTCTGGCGGATGCCGGCGGTCAGGGTGAGCGCATCGGTGGCCTTGTAGCTGAGCTGGCCGAAGCCGGCCCAGGAGGTATTGGTGTTGCGCAGGCGCACCCAGTTGTTGGGGTTACGCGCGGCGGTCTGCAGGAAATAGGCGCGCTGGTAGAAATCGGTGGTGTCGCGGCCATCGAAATAGAACCCGCCCACCTGCCACTGCAGCGCGTCATCGCCCACGCTGGCCAGGCGCAATTCCTGGGTGTACTGGTCGAGATCGCGGATCTGCCCCATCGACTGGCCAAACCCGTTCGGCACGCCGTTGACCGGATAATTGGCCGCCGCGCCGCCATCGGTGTCGCCACGGCTGTAGCCGGAGGTGGTTTCGTAGGCGCTGATGGAGGTCAGCGACACGCCGCCGAAGTCGTACACCGCCTTGATCGAGCCGCCATCGGTCTTGTACGCCTGCGGGTTATCGTGCGCTTCGTCGTAGGCCACGCGGTCGCGCGGTACATCCACCTTGTCGCTGCCCCGGGTCACCGCATTGCGCAGGAACAACGTGGAGGTACCGTCGTAATCGCGCGTGTGTGCGGATGCCAGCACCGAGAATTCCTCGCTGGGCTTGAGCAGCAGCTGCAGGCGCGCATTGCGGTCGTTGTAGCCGCCCATCGCGTCCTTGCGCGGCGTGCGCGTGCCGTCGGCGCTGCTGCCGGCGAAGGTGTTGTCCACCCAATCGTCGCGGTGCTGGTACAACGCCGACACGCGGAACGACAGCACATCGTTGATCGGCCCGCCAAAGCCGCCATCCAGCGAGATGGTGTTGTAGCTGCCGTAGCTGGCGTTGACGCGCCCGGTGTAGGTATCGCTGGGTTTGACGGTGTCGAACTTGACGATGCCGGCCGTGGTATTGCGGCCGAACAAGGTGCCCTGCGGGCCGCGCAGCACTTCCACCTGGTCCACGTCGTAGACGGGGTTGGACTTGAGCACCACGTGCTCCAGCACCACGTCGTCCTGGATGATCGACACCGGCTGCGAGGCGCCGAGATAGAAGTCGATATTGCCCAGGCCGCGGATATAGAAGCGCGGGAAGATGCGCCCGGTGGTGGTTTCCGCATAGAAGCCCGGCACCCGGCCGGACAGCGCCAACAGCGTGTCGTCGCCACCGGCGGTGTACTCGCGCATCGCCGCGCCCTGCACCACGCCGATGGAGACCGGCACGTCCTGTAGGTTCTGTTCGCGGTGCTCGGCAGTGACGGTGACCGTGTCCAGCGCGGTCGGGCTGGCTTCGCCCTGGCTCGCCGGCGCCTGTTGCGCAGCCGCGCCGGTGGCCACCGATGCAAGCAGCAATGCGGCGCAAGCGCGTGCCAGCGGCGTGCGCTGCAGCCCGGCGCTGGAGCGCGTCACGCTGCGGGCGGCAAGGGAGGACAGGGAAGAAGCAACAGGCGAGTACAGCGACATGCGAGGGTGATCCTTGGGTGGGTGGCGCGTGGTTGCGTCCGTTCGGCGTGCGCAAGCCGTGGGAGGCGCCGTGTGGCGCCGCGCGCACGATATGTCAGCGATGTTGCAGCTCTATGGCAGCGATACCGGCCGCGATGCGTCGATCGGAGCGCGCCTCCAGCCATTCCGGCCGGCACGCCTGGCATGGCAAACCGTCATGCCGGCGCTGCGGGCGGGCTGTCATGCTTGGCAGCGCGCCGGAACACCGTCCAAGGCGCCGCGCTACCAGGGGGAAATGCTGTGGAACGACTGCGATGGATGTGTGGCATGGCGCTAGCCATGGCCTGCCAGATGGCAATGGCCGGCACGGCGTTGGTCACCCAGGTGGACTACCAGGGCGATGACGGCGGCGCGGTGCCCACTGACGCCCAGTACCGCAATCCGGTGCTGGCCGGCTTCTATCCGGACCCATCGGCGATCCGCGTCGGCAACGACTTTTATCTGGTCACTTCCAGCTTCGGGTATTTCCCGGGCCTGCGGGTGTTCAAGAGCAGCGATCTGGTGCACTGGACCCAGATCGGCAACGCCATCGATCGCCCCGGCCAGATCAACTACGGCAACGACGCGCTCACCCGCGGCCTGTTCGCCGCCAGCATCAGCCACCATGACGGCACGGATGCGGCAACGGTGCACGTGGATTTCGCGGTAGGCGACGGGCAATGGCAGACCTTGCTCGAACACGGAGACGCCAGCCTGCTCAGCACCGAAACCGCCGGCGGCTTTCTTGGCGCCACCTTCGGCCCGTACGCCTACAGGCCGTAAGCCGTAGTGCCGGCGCGCTGCCGTTCTCGGCGGCAGGCATGGCGCGTCATCGATGCATCAACACACGCAGCGCTGCCGTCAGCCCAGCATGCGGCTGACGGTATTGAGCAGGTCGTTGAGGCTGAAGGGCTTGGGCAGCAGCGCCATGCCCTCGGCGAGGAATTCCTGCCGGGTGGCCGCATTTTCGGCGTAGCCGGTGATGAACAGGATCGGCAACCCGGGGCGCAGATCACGCGCCACATCGGCCATGTCGCGCCCGTTCATGCCGGGCAGACCGACATCGGACACCACCATGTCGATCTGTGCATCGGCGCGTAGCTGCGCCAATGCACCATCGGCGTTTTCGGCTTCGATCACGTGGTACCCGGCATCGCTGAGCACCTCGCTCACCATCATGCGCACCACATCGGTGTCGTCCACCAGCAGGATGCGCTGCGAGCGCCCACGCGGCGCATTCGGCGGCGGCGGTGGCAATGCCTCGCCCACGGTCAGCCCGCGCGGCAACAACAAGGCCACCGTGGTGCCGCTACCCAGCGTGCTGGTGATGCGTGCGGTGCCGCCGGACTGGCGCGCAAACCCGTAGGTCATCGACAAGCCCAGCCCGGTGCCCTCGCCGATCGGTTTGGTGGTGAAGAACGGTTCGAACACCTGGCTCAGGATCGCCGGATCGATGCCGCTGCCGTCGTCGATCACGTTCACCGCGACATAGTCGCCGTCCTCCAGCTCCGGGTCGTTGTAGGCGGTGTGCGGCGCGCTTTGGATGCGGATGGTGCCGTGGCCCTGCAGCGCATCGCGTGCATTGATGACCAGGTTGAGCACCACGTTTTCCAGTTGATTGGCATCGGCGATGGCCACCAGCGGCGCCTCCGCCAGCTGCAGTTCCAGCGCGATGTTTTCGCCGATCGAACGGCGCAGCATGTCTTCCAGCGAGCGCACCCGCGCATTGACGTCGAACGGCTGCGCATCCAGCGACTGCTTGCGTGCAAACGCCAGCATGCGCTGGGTCAGCGCAGCAGCGCGATGCGCCGAGCCGGTAGCGATTTCCGCCAGCCGTGGCACGCGTTCGATGCGGTTGGATTCCACCGCCAGCTGGATCATGTCCAGGCCGGAAATGATGCTGGTGAGCAGGTTGTTGAAGTCGTGCGCGATGCCGCCGGTGAGCTTGCCCAGCGCTTCCATCTTTTGTGCCTGTAGCAACTGGATTTCGGTGCGTTGGCGCTCGGCAATCTGATGCGCCAGCTCGGAGGTGGCGGTATCCAGTTCCTGGCGTTGCTCGCGCTCGCGCAGACGTTGCTCGGTGACGTCTTCGACAAACAGCAAGCCCAGGTCCGGTTCGCGATACGGCGACACCCGCCATTCGGTTTCGCGCACCGCGCCATCGCGCAGGATCGACAAGGTCCCACTCCAGCGCTCGCGCCGGCCCAGTGCGGCGGTCAAGGCCTGCACGGTGGCGCACTGGTCCAGGCCGGGCACGTTGATCGCCTCGCACGGGGTGGCGCTGCCGATCAGCCGCTGAAACGCCGCATTGGCCTCCTGCGTGTGCAGCTGCGCATCGACCACCGCGATCGGCGCGCCGATGTGCTCGAAGATTTCGCGAAAGCGCGCCTCGCTGAGCCGCAGCGCTTCTTCGGCATTGCGCGCGCGCAGCAGCGTGCGCAAGGTGGCGACCAGCACGTTGGGGTCGACCGGATGGATCAGGTAGGCATCGGCGCCAGCGTCCAAGCCGGTGATCATGTCACCGGTGGCAATCGAGGCCGCCGACACGTGCACCACCGGCAGCAGTGCGGTACGCGGCTCGGCGCGCAGCGTGCGCACGATGTCGAAGCCGCTCATGTCCGGCAGGTTGACGTCCAGCACCACGGCCGCAAATGCCTCGGCGGCCAGGCGCACCAGCCCCTCGCCACCGGTGCCGGCTTCTTCGACCACGAACTGGTGGTGTTCGAGCACGCGCCGCACCGAGTAGCGGGTGACCGCGTTGTCGTCCACCACCAGAATCCGATGACTGCTAGGCAAGACCATCCTCCTGCTGCGGCGCCAGCGTCACCGGCAATACCACGAAAAATTCCGAGCCCTGCCCGACCACGCTGTTGATGCCTACGGTGCCGCCCAGCAACTCGGCAAAGCGCTTGCAGATCGACAGGCCAAGGCCGGTGCCGGTGAGGCGCTTTTGCAGTGGCGAATCCACCTGCACGAAATCCTCGAACAGCGCGTCGTGCAGTTCGGCCGGGATACCAATGCCGGTGTCCTGCACGCTGAAGCGCACGTGGGTATCGCCCTGCAGTTGCGCGAACACGCGCACATGGCCTTGCGGGGTGAACTTGAGCGCGTTGGAAATGAAGTTACGCAGGATCTGCGCCAGCTTTTTGTCGTCGGTGTAGAGCATCGGCAACACCGGCGGATCTTCGAAGATCAAGGTGGTGCGGCTGGCGTCGGTGAGCGGGCGGAACATGCCGCGCAAGGCCGCAAACAGATCCATCAGATCGAACCAGCCCGGCGAGATGGTGACCCGCCCGGCTTCGATCTTGGCCAGATCCAGCAGGTCGTCCACCATCTCGCTGAGCTCGCGCGTGGACGCGCTGACAAAGCGTACCTGCTTGAGTTGCTCGGCGTTGAGCGGGCCATCCATGCCGTCTTCCAGCAGCCGGGTGATGCTCAGGATCGAGCCCAGCGGCGTGCGGAATTCGTGGCTCATGTAAGACAGAAACCGGCTCTTGAGCTCGGACACGTCGCGCAATTGCTCAGCCTGCTGATCCAGCTCAGCATACAGCGCCAGCACACCCTGATTGGTTTCGTCCAGTTCCTCGCGCAGCGCCTGATTCTGCTGGCGCAAGCTCTCCAGCTCGGCCATCGCGTCGATGGCGGGAACTTCACTTGCGTGACTCATGACATGCCTCCCAAGCGCATGACAAACACACTGCAATCGTCGCGGCCGCGGTCGTGATCGCGCACCAACAGTGCGGCGATGATGCGCGGATGGCGCGACAGCAGACCCGGATGATCGCGCAGGTTCCAGCGCGATTGCAGGCCATCGCTGTGCATCACCAGCAGCTTGCCGGTGGCCTGTGGAAAATCGAATGGCTGCGCCTTGCGGAACTGCACGCCCACGATGCCCGGATGCGAGGGCATGCCGCGCACGCCATCGCCGTCGCAGAGCGCGGCCGCGATATTGCCCACGCCGGCAAAGCGGACCTGCCCGCTGCGGCTATCGAACTGCGCCACCGCCACCGCACCGCCACGCGTGCCGGACATGGCGGCATGCAGGCGCGTGACCCGCTCGCCGGGCTCGCCGGTGGCTGCTGCGGCCGCGCGGGTGCCGGCGTCTGCCGCCTCCGCTGCACCGGCGCCGTGGCCCAACCCGTCGATCACCGTTACCGTGGCACGCGCCTCGCGGATCTCCAGATGCCAGGCATCGCCACACACGGTTTCGTTGTGGATCGGCACACGCAGCGCGCCGTACGCCAGGTCCTGGTCAGCGCCTTGCTGCGAAAACACACGCGCCACCACAATGGCGCCCTTCGCATCCGAATAGGCATCCAGCAGCTGCGCCTGGCGGTGGATCGCGCCCAGCCCGGTGCCCGGCGTGCCGGAGGTGGAATAGCCATCGCGCAGGCACTGCGCAAGCGCAAACCCCGGGCCGTTGTCGAGCGTGCACAACTCCACGCCAACGCCGGCGCGCCCGGCCACCGGCGACAGTTGCACGCAGCCGCCACGCCCATGCTTGAGCACATTGGTGGCCAACTCGGTGGCCACCAGCGCCACGCGCCCACAGCTGGCCTCATCCAGCGCCAATGCCTGCGCCAGGACCACCGCTTCGCGGCGTGCCTGCCCGACCTGGCTTGCGTCGTCTAGACGAATCGACCGGGTCGGCGCACCTGCAAACGTCACTTCCATTTGGTGATGGTGATCCGCGTGCCCTTGCCGGGCGCGCTGTCCAGCACGAAATCGTCCACCAGGCGGCGGCTGCCGGACAGGCCCAGGCCCAGGCCGCTGCCCGAGGTCCAGCCGTCGGTCAGCGCCAGGTCCAGATTGGGGATGCCCGGGCCTTCGTCGCGGAAGGTCAGCTGCACGCCCTTGCGGATGCCGCTCTCCACCAGCGCCCAGTCCATGTCGCCACCGCCGCCGTAGATCACGGTATTGCGCGCCAGTTCGCTGGCCGCGGTGACCAGCTTGGTCTGGTCGACCAGGCGCAGGCCGCACTGCACCACCAGCTTGCGCACGGTCTGCCGCGCCATCACCACGTCCTGCTCGGTACGCACCGGTTGCGAGCCAGCCGGCGTGCTCATGGATCGAGCACGGGTTGCTGCAGCAGCCGCATGCCGCGTTCGACATTCAAGGCGGTGCGCACGGTGGGCAGGGTCAACCCCAGCTCAACCAGCGTGATCGCCACCGCCGGCTGCATGCCCACCACCACGGTCTTGGCATCCATGATCGCCGCCAACCCGGAGATAGTGCTGATCATGCGGCCGATGAAGGAATCGACGATGTCCAGCGCGGAGATGTCGATCAACACGCCGCGCGCAGAGGTGGCGCTGATCTTTTCCGACAGGTCTTCCTGCAGGGTGAGCGCCAGCTGGTCGTGCATGTCCACCTGGATGGTGACCAGCAACAAATCACCCATCCGCAGGATCGGAATGCGCTCCATGTCAGCCCGCCTTGCTCACGGTCACGCCGGTGCGCTTGAGCGCCAACGCCAACGCATCGGCCAGGTTGGCCTTGGTCACGATGCCCTGCAGATCCAGGCCCAGATGCACGATGGTCTGCGCAATCTGTGGGCGCACGCCGCTGATGATCGCATCGGCGCCCATCAGGCGGATGGCGGTGACGGTCTTGAGTAGGTGCTGGGCAACCAGGGTGTCCACGGTGGGCACGCCGGTGATGTCGATGATGGCGATTTCCGAACCGGTATCGACAATGCGCTGCAGCAGCGATTCCATCACCACCTGGGTGCGCTGCGAATCCAGCGTGCCGATCATCGGCAGCGCCAGCACGCCTTCCCACAACTTCACCACCGGGGTGGACAGCTCCAGCATCTCTTCCTGCTGGCGCGCAATGATGTCTTCGCGGGTTTTCTGGAACGCCTTGATGGTGTGCAGGCCCAGCGCGTCCATCAGCTCGGACAGCGCCCACAGCTGGTGGCCAAGTTCTTCCGGCGTATCGGCGTATTCGCGCTGCACCAGTTCAAACAGCGCGCGCTTGAGCGAGAAGAGGAAGTTGGCGGTTTCCTGCGAATCGAAACCACGGGTGGCGCGGTCACGCGAGAGGTTCTCCAGGAACCGGCGCACTTCGCTCCATTCGGCACTGTCCAGGCTGCTGCCGCCGTCCTTCAACGAAGCCGCCAGCAAGCGCAGAAAGTCGGCGCCCTGCGCCTGTGCATCCTTGTGCGAAATGCGCGCATCGGCGGTCAGGCTGGAGCCCAGCCATGCCGACAACAAGCCGCCTTCCTGGCCACGAATCGCATCGATCGTGCGCTGCTGCAATGCCACCATGAGATCACCCGTCGAGTAGTAGTAAACGATGACGTGGCATGCGAGCTGGACTGCGCCCGAGTTGGCGCGGCGCCCCCACGCCGAAGCGCTGCAGATTAAAGCAATTCAGGTTTGCCAACCAGACACGAACCTGTAGCGGTCATTTGGATCGCTCCAAGCCAGTTTGACATTGCTCCGGAGCGCTGAACGTGCGCCGGGCCACGGCTGCGGGAATGGGGAATGGGGAATGGGGAATGGGGAATGGGGAATGGGGAATGGGGAATGGGGAATGGGGAATGGGGAATGGGGAATGGGGAATGGGGAATGGGGAATGGGGATTCGCGATTCGCGATTCGGGATTCGGGATTCGGGATTCGGGATTCGGGATTCGCAGGCTGCCGCTGCATGTGTGCGGTGGCTACTGGGGCGTGTTGGCGAAATGAGAGAGCTGATCTGGTTTGCGGGCTGTGTGTCAGGACACGTCGGGCGGTGTCTCACAGTGACTGCTGTGTTCGCTGCACGTCGTTACGTGGTTTTGCGTGTGGCCGGAACTGTTTTGAGGTCGCGTTTCGCGGCATTGCCCTGCGAATCGGTGGCTGCACCGCCGCGCGCCGCAGCGCTCGATCAAGTTTGCTAGCTCGGCGATCTGCGCGCCCTCAGCCGCTGCAACGCGCTGTGCTACTGGCAGTGTTTTGATGCGCGCGGCGGCGTGCTCTGATCGCTCCCTGATTTTCCAAGGCTCTCTCCCCCATGTCATCGCTGTTTTCGCCGTATCAGCTCAAGGATGTCTCGCTCCGTAATCGCATCGCGATCCCACCGATGTGCCAATACACCGCCACCGACGGTTTCACCAACGACTGGCATCAGGTGCACTACGCCAGCATGGCGCGCGGTGGTGCCGGGCTGGTGATCGTCGAGGCCACCGGCGTGTCGCCGGAAGGCCGCATCACCCCCGGCTGCCTGGGCCTGTGGAATGACGCCCAGGCCGAAGGACTCGCACGCATCGCCGCCTCCATCAGCGCCGCGGGCGCCGTGCCCGGTATACAGATCGGCCATGCCGGGCGCAAGGCCAGCGCCAATCTGCCGTGGGAAGGCGACGACCATATCGCCGACGGCGATGCGCGCGGCTGGGACACGCTGTCGCCGTCAGCGGTCGCGTTCGGTGCGAATCTGCCCAAGCTGCCGCGTGCAATGGACCTGGACGATATCGCCCGCGTGCGCGGTGATTTTGTCGCCGCCGCCAAGCGCGCCCTCGCTGCCGGCTTCAAGTGGCTGGAGCTGCACTTCGCCCACGGCTACCTGGCACAGAGCTTCTTCTCCGTACATGCCAACCAGCGCCAGGACGCTTATGGCGGCAGCGCCGAAAACCGCGCGCGTTTTCTGCTGGAAACATTGCAGGCGGTGCGCGCGGTATGGCCGGAACACTTGCCGCTGACCGCACGTTTCGGCGTGATCGAGTTCGACGGACGCGACGAGGAAACCCTGCAGGAAGCCATCGCACTGACCCGCAATTTCAAGCGCGATGGGCTGGATCTGCTCAACGTCAGCATGGGCTTCAGCACGCCCAACGCTGTCATTCCGTGGGGGCCTGCCCTGCTGGCACCGATCGCCGAACGCGTGAGCCGCGAGGCCGCGCTGCCGGTGGCCTCGTCCTGGAACATCGACGATCCGCTGGAAGCAGACCGCGTGGTTGCGGCCGGGCAGATGGAGCTGGTGATGGTGGGCCGCGCACATCTGGCCAACCCGCACTGGCCGTATCACGCCGCGTTGGCGCTGGGCGAAGAACGCCCGTCGCGGGTGCTGCCGCCGTCCTACGCACATTGGCTGGCACGTTACGGCAAGCGCAGCTGAGTCAGCTCTTGAAGGTGTGCCTTGCTGAAAATGCAACGCACACGGTCGCAGACTGGCGCGGCGCATCGTGCACGCCAGTCTGTGCTGGACGTTTGGCCGGATGCAGGACGCGCGGCATAAGTGCGAGAAATGTCGTGCCAGTCGCTGCGAGATCACACGCAAGCGTTTCGCCGTGATTGCGGCTCTCGCGCCCAAGCCACGCGAACATTCCGCTGTTTTTGCAGACTCAACACCGCCAGCTTTCGCGCCAAAAAAATTCCATGGTCATCGCGCTTACCGGGCTAAAGACATCACCGCCCGCATTGCGCTCCCCTACTAAAAAAGCGGCGCGCCACGAGAACCGCAGCGCGCCGTAACCACTGGCGGTCTTACAGACCGTAGCGCTCGATCGCCTGCATATGCGGGGTGGTGTCCTGGTCGCAGGCTTCGGCAAGCCGCATCCAGCACATGCGGTGCGGCCAGCCGGCCGTCGCCATCACCAGCGCGCGGTGCAGTTCCAGCGGTGGCACTGCCTCCGGCAAGGCCACGGTAAACAGCACGCCCGGCAATCCGGACTGCGGGTCTTCCGCATCGAAGGCATCTGCATTGTCCGGATCGATCAGGCGATAGTCGTCGCGGCTGTGCACCCACAGCGTCCACCCACGCGCTTCAATGTCCTTGCGCAAGGCGTCGATCGCCGGCTCGCCCGGATGCACGCCATCCACCAGCCAGCTGTTGCCGTAACCACCGGCCTGCAGCACATGCACCTGCGGATAGGTCGGCACGAAGCGTTCGCGTTCGGCTTCATCCTCCGGCGGCAGATACACCAGCTCCGCGTCGAACACCACCCAGTCGCCCACGTGCTGGCGGCGCTGCGACGGCGCATTTTCAACGATGCGTGCGGTCACCGGCCCGGTGCGGCGCGCGTAATACTCGGCCACTTCGCCGTCTTCGATGCAGCGGATGATTACCCAGCCCCAGGTCTCCTCGACCACGCCACTGGTGCTGCTCAACTCCATGCCGATCGCCTGCGCGGAGGCACGCACTGCGTCCCAGTCCTGCGCCGCACTGGCGGCGGTCATGTGGTCCCAATATGCCGAGCGTGGTTCTTCCAGTAGCTCAGTCAGCTGCCGATAGACGTCGGCCGCCTCGGCGAAACGCCCGGTGTTGAGGTACATGCGCGCCAACAGCCCGCGCGCACCGTGCGAGCTCGGCGAGAGCGCCAGCAATGCGGTGCAGGCCTGCTCCAGCGCGGGCCAGTCGGCCAGCCGCTGTGCCAGCTGCGCTTCGCACCACAACGCCGCCACCGGCACCTGCGCACGATACAGCTGCGCCAGACGGCGCACGCCGGCCTCGTCGCCACGGCCCAGCAAGAGATTCATCAGGCGGAAGGTGGGGCTGGTTTCGCGATCGGCGTGCCGCTGAACGAACTGCCACAGCAAGGCGATCGCGTCCTCATCGGCCGCGCATGCGCTCAAGGCCGATGCGGCGGTGTCCACCAGTTCGGCATCGTCGAGCCGCTCGGCCACTGCCTGCAGCAACCACTGCGCTTCCTGTTCCGGATTGCGCGCGGACTCCTGGTCCTGCGCGGACAACCACGCCAGCAACTGGTCGGCGGGCGCCGGCGGCGGCGCGCTCACCGGCGCCGCATCGATGCGTGCGGCCAGGGTGTTCAGCAACTCGGTGGCGCCACGGTCCAGCCGCAGCTTGGGCACATGTGCGCGGGCCAGCGCCAGGTGCCGGCGCGCGGTCCACACCGCGCCGCGCTGCAAGGCCATCCCGATCGCAAGCTCCGCTGCTTCGATCAAGATGCGGTGCGCACCCACCTGCGCGTAGTGGTCCAGCATGGTCTGCACGCGGCTGCCCAGGTCCCAGCTGTTGCGCTCGGGCGCACGCGACACCAGCACCGCCACCGCACGCAACCAGTGCAGGCGATAGCGCGGCGCCACATCGCGCCACGGCAGCAGGGCCTGCATGGCCTCTTCGTCGCGCCCCAACAAGGCCAGCGCGCGGGTTTTCTGCAACTGGCGCGGCTGGCTGCAGTTGGCCCACTCCGCGCCTTCGCGCGCAGCCTCGCGTTCACGCTGCTCAACCAGTTCCAGCGCCTCGGCAGCGCGGCCCAGCGCCAGCAGGATCGAGATACGCATGTCCGGCACGCCGTCGTAGATCTCGCCGCCGTGCGCCAGGATGGTTCCCGACTGCTGCTCCAGATACGCCAGCGCCGCATCGCCGCGGCCATCGTCGAGCAAGGCGTCGGCTTTTTCGCAGCTCAGGCACTGGTAGCACGACCAGCTGGGGTCGATGCGCGCCAGGGTTTCTTCGCACACCTCGATGCGCTCTTGCACCCAGCCCGGGCCATCTTGCACCCAGCCCGGGCCATCGATGTTGGCGTAACACGCCGCCAGGTCCTGGGTGACACACACCGATTGCGGGCATTCCACTGCATCGGGGCGGTGCGCGCGTTCGAACAGCGACACCGCATCGCCCAACGCACGCTCGCCCTCGCACAGGTTGCCCACCCGGTTGCGCATTTCCCAATGTCCGACGAACACCTCCAGCCACGGGTTGGCCAGGGTCTTGCCCAGCGCGCGCGCCTCCGGCAACAGCGCCTCGGCACGCTCGATCTGCAGATCGCAGATGTGATCGGTCAGGCGTGTCAGCAGCTGCGCATTCTGCGGCTGCCCGGCTTCGCCCAGATCGTCCTGCAGTTTTTCCACCCAGTTCCAGATTTCCATGACGCGTCCTTTGATCCGGCGCTCAGCGCGCCAGCAAGTGGGTGACAGCCGCGGCAAAATCGTCGAAGGCCCGATTCAACGCAGACACACCCGCCTCTGCTTCGGCTGCGCCTGGCGTCTGCTGGGTGCGGCCCTGCGCAGCAACGATCACCTTGAGCGAACGCAGCAAACGCGCGGCGACGGCCGCCTGCGGGTTGCCCGCGCGGTGCGCGGCCAGCAGCGACTGCAAGGCGGGGTTGTCCAGATTCAGATACAGCCGCTGGGTCTGTTGCGACTCGATGCGCGCGGTGAACTGCCGCGCCAGGCGCAAGGCCGCGGTCGAGACGCGCTTGTCGTTCTCGTCCTGTTCCAGGCGCCGCTTGAGCTCCGCCTCACGGTCGGGCACCACCACCAACGGCAATTCCTCCGGGCTGAAACGCGCCGGCACCAACGCCTCGCCATCGCCCAGGTGCTGCTCCAGCCAGGCCAGTTCGTCGGCAGGCAGGCTATCCAGATGGAACAGCTGCCGGTTGCCTTGTTCGGTGCCCAGTTCGACCAGGCGCACGCCCTTGGCCTGCGCCCAGCGGCGCAGGAACGGCACCACCGCATAGCGGTTGCCATAGGCCACCGGCACGCCCATGGCGCGGAACAGCATTTCCTCGAAGCCGGCGTCGCTGTCCAGGATCACGTGCACCGCGCCACGCGCCGGTAGTTGCTGCGCCGGCAGATCGCCTTGCGAGGTGGGCACGCGCACGTGTTCCATCAACAATTCGAACAGGCGCTCGTCGCATAACGCCGCGCCCAGCAGCGCTTCGTTGTGGCGGAGCAGGATGCGGCGCCATGCCTCCGGCTGCTGACGTGCGACCTCGGCCAGACCTTGCACCAAGGCTTCGGAGAGTGCGTGTTGCACCGCGCTGTACACCGCATCGCGCTGCAAATCTTCGCGGCTGGCAGTGGGCGTCAAGCGGTTGGATTCGATCACCCCACCGATGAAGCCGGCCCACGGCGGCAGCAGTTCGCGCGCGTTGTCATCGAGCAACATGCCGCGCAAAAACACCGACAGATTGCGGTTGTCGCTGGTGCCGTAGGTCGCCCCATCCTGCACCCACAACAGACCCACGGCATCGCTGCCTTCGTCGCTGCGCACCGGCATGCAGCACAACGGCTCGAAGTTGCGCTCGAAGCGCGCGGCAAATTCGCGCTGGCGGCGCCAGGCCTGCACCGGATGCAACGGCACCGCATCGACCATGCGCCACGGCGGCGGCTCCGGGTTGATCGGCTGTGCATCGCGGCCAATCTGGATCGGCTCGCGCAACAGCGCGCAGTACTGCGACAGGATCTCACGCAGGCGGCCCTCCTGGGCCAACGGCAGATAATTCGGATGCAGCTCCAGCACCACCTCTGTGCCGACCTGCGCACGTGCGGCAATCGGGCTCACCGTGTATTGCTCGGCATTGCTGGACACATAGCAATGGCCCAGCGTCGGCGTCTGATACGAGGTGGTGCGCACGGTGACCCGCCGTGCCAGGACGAATGCCGACAGGAAGCCCAGCCCGAACATGCCGATCAGGCCGCTGTCTTCATGCCCGCTCTGACGCAGGCCGCGGGTGTAGCCCACGCCCACGGTGGCCAGATAGTCGTGGATCTCCTGTTGGGTCAGCCCGGCGCCGGTATCGATGATGCGCACGATGCCCTGGGCGGGATCGCCATGCACTTCGATCAGCGACGCACCACCCCACTCCGGCTGCTCCAGGCGCCGGCGCAGGATCGAGTCGTGCGCGTTCTGCACCAGCTCGCGCAACGCGACCACCGGCGTCGAATACAAATGCTTGCTGAGTACGGACATGAGCCCGTTGAGATCGACGCCTGCGCGGCGGATCTGCGAGGCGTCCGTCGCCTCATTGATGGGATCTTGCATGATCGGTCGTCGTGTCCTTGGCGGCCGCGTCCATCCTCGGACACGCCTGCCTGGGTGGCAATGCGAGCCGGAAAGGATAGCCGCAAGCCACGGACCGCGCACGTACGCGCCGCGCCGGCGGCACAGGCCGGCCTTCTCAGGCAACAGATCCCAGCGTTACATCCATCGTTACATAGGTGCCGGGCATTCCAGGCCCGGCAGCACACTCTTGCAAAGCGCTGCAAAACGGCCGGATTTGCCGGCAAAAACTGCAAACGTCACGCCTGCTTCGTGCAAGCGCGCTGCGCATAAACGCCGGCTGAGCCAACGTCCGGCACAGCCCTGGCAGGACGCATCCCCGCCGCCCCTCTACCCGCCCACCGCTGCCCTGCATTGCTGCAGGGCAGCGGCCTGCTTAGCGTTGCAGAGTTTCCATCGGCGCTTCATTGAAATGCTGGCGATAGCCCTTGGCCAGCGCCGAGCGACTGCCCACACCCCAGCGGCTCGCCGCCTGCAGCACGCTGCCACAACCGCCATCGGCCAACAGTTCATCGCGGATGCCCTGCATGCGATACCGGCGCAGCACCTGGGTCGGCGACAAGCCGGTCGCTGATTTGAAGGCCTGCTGCAGCGCGCGCCCGGTCACCCCGATCTGCGCGGCGACCTCGTTGATCGACAGGTCCGATCGATGGGCATTGGTGATCATGTACGCGTAGGCACGCCGGTACTTGGCCGGCAGGCGGGCGGAAATGTCATCGCTGACATGCGCCGGTGTGCCGCTTTCCAGCAACCGCGGCGCCTGGACCTCGCTGCGCAGGCATTGCACAGCCCCCAGGGCGTAGCGGTTGTAGAGCAGCAAGGCTTGCTCGGCACGTCCCAGTGCCTGGCTGATCTTGGCCTGGCAATACTCGAACTCCAGGTTCCAGCGCGGCGCGTGATGGCGCCCGGCACCGGCCAGCGCGCGTTCGGCCAGGTCCGCACGCCCAACCGCCAATGCGGCCAGCGCCAGCTCCACTTGCGCATCCTGCCGCGCGCATGGCGGGCAGCCGGTGGCCGCTGCGGGCAAGGCATCGATCTGCGCGTCGAAGCCGAAGGTGTCTCCACCAGCAATGCGCAGCAGATTGCGCACATGGCGCATGCGTTGCGCCAGCACCGGCATGCTCTCGGACAGATCGGCGATGCAGGCACGCAGCTCGCTGGCCTCGAAGGTATGCGCGGCATCTTCCTGGCGCAGCGTGGCCTGCCAGAACACGTGGTCGCTCATGCGCTCGCCGCGCCGGATCCGCAGCTGGGCGATCAGGTCCAGACGCAGCGCGCCGACCACACGCGTCCAGTCCGCCGCACCGATCTCCAGCTCGGAAACCACCTCTTGCGCGCGTTCCAACGTCTGCAGTGCCAGGGTGCTCTGGCCCAGGTGGAAGTGGGTCAGCGCCTTGCCGAGCAGGCTCTCGCCACACAGCACCGCCGGGGTATCGCGGTCCATGGCCAGTTGCGCAAAGCAATTGAGCGCTGCACTCAGCCGGCGCTGGCTCAACATCAGCCACGCGGTGTTGCGGCACGACAGCAGGCGCAGCTGCCGCTGGTGCCCACGCATCGCCTTGGACGCCTGCCGATAGGCATCCTCTGCCTCTTCCTGATACTCCAGAATCAACAAGGCATCGGCGCTGGCGCCCAGCAATGCGACTTCGTCGTCGCTGCCATCCGGAGCTGCCTGCCCCTCGCGACGTTGCTGGAGGTGCTGCAGACCCTGTGGCCAAGCACCAACAAGCATCCTGCTCGTATAGATCGGAAGACGGTCTGCGTAAGACAACGCAGAGATCGCTGCGAAGTAGGTCGAAAGGATCATGCCGGGCTCTCTGAAGGGGAGGAGCAAAAACAACAAAAGGCGCCGTTGTGGTGGGCGCAAACGATTGTATGCAGCGGATCCAATAGAATTTCTCACTTCGAAGCAGCTAGAAATTCAAAAATTCTCACTCTGTCTTGCAAACTGCGAAGTGGATCCCGCACCTGCGTAGCGACGAAGGCCAGACGATGCGCCGGCGTATCTTGACGGTGCATCACAGGACGATGCGTGGGCGTACGGATGCGGTGTTCGGCACGCAGATGCGCGAAGGCGCGCTAAACATCTGCGATCGCTCGCGCTCAATGTCAAATGGCCGTTAATCCAGTGCAAATGCGGGCAGACGCTGTTTTTGACGAGTTGCCGGGCCGCCCGTAATTACAAGAGCATTTTGTTCAGCGGCGCGATAGTTAAGTCCCTCGAGATATTCTTTCTCGCGCAGGGAGTCAGCAAAATCTCTATACCTTGGTCTACACCTGCACGTTGGCATGCCGCCGCTCCAGCATGGGGTTTTGTGTGCAGCAACCTGACCGAATTAAAACGCTCCAACCAGCCCTATGCGTCAGACGACGATTGCATAACTAGAGAGTAAGAGCTGTGTTGCCGCTAACTGACCACCCGCTAAAGCGGATGACTCCGCTGATCGGAATTCGCGCTAGGCAACGAAACTTTTCGCCTTCGCAATGGTACATACCATTCGTCTGACGCAGGTCAGATCCCCCCGAAGCGGTCGAGTGATATGGCTATGTGCCTGGATACCTTTAGTAAGCCTGTTGTGCTCAGTTCCATGGTCTGGGCTGCGCCCGTACCGCCGGCGTGGGCGCGCGAGTGATGGACGCCGCTGCGAATGACCGCCAAGGATCGGCATTCGTACTGACGCAGGACGCGCGGCTGGCATCACAGATCAACGCCAGCCTGGCGACTCTGGTCCCAGAGGTCACCATCTTTTCCGACGAACTCGAATTGCTGCGCTGCCTGCGCCACTCGCCGTGCGAGCTTCTGGTTTTCGATGCCCATTGCGTGGCATCGGACGACAGTTCCCTGCTCGCCTGGCAGCGCTGCCACAGTGGTCACCCCACCCCACTGATTGTGCTGGGCCGTTTCGAGTGCCCTGACGACTTGCTGGCCTGGTATCGCGCCGGTGCCCACGAAGTGCTCAGCCTGCCAGTCAACTCACACGAGTTGCATGTGCGCGCATCGCTCGCCATTTGGCCGATGGCAGCCACCTGCATCCAGGCCCAGCAGATCAAGGTGGGCCCGTATCAGCTGCTCCGCGAGAAGAACACGGTGTACCTGCACGAGACAGCGATTGCCTTGACCGCGCGCGAGTTCTCCATCGCCTGGCTGCTGTTTTCGAATCCGGGCGTGTGCTTCCGCCGCTGCCAGCTGGCCAAGGCAGTCTGGGGTAGCCATACCGAGTTCACCGACCGCACCATGGAACAGCACATCTACAAGCTGCGCAAGAAACTGCGGCTGTGCAACCACAGTGGCGCAGTGCGCATTCGCACCGTGTATTCGCATGGCTACAAGCTCGAACTGGCGCTGTCGGACGGCAACACGGCGGCACCCTCCAAGGGCATGACGTCCAATACGGTCAATCGCACCGCAGCTTGCTGAGCTGCGGCTGCTCTGCTTGGAGATAACGCACCGGTGCAGGCGTTGCTGGCGTCTTGACGGAGCTCGCCTGAGTCAGAGTGTTTGGCTGCACGGGCGCGACGTCACGCGCACGGTCGATGGGGTTCGTTCGTGTTGCGACTGCTCATGAAGGCTTGGCCTTCGCAGTCAGCACAGACGTGTACGTTCGAGGCAGCAATGTCAGTAATGCGAGGCCACTGCGCCGCATGGAGCAGCGCTTCGGCCGCCATCGTTGCGGCATCGCCGACACCGGAAATATTGGCCATCCCTGCAGAGCGTTGATGTCCAGCAACAAGGCGGCGTTCTCGCCAGATCCCCCGCCGCTCCTGATCAAGCTTGCGCCGCATGGCAACCCCCGCTGCTGCCATTGCATTACCGCACCGATGCAAACACCCATAAACGACAACGGCGCCAGGTTTCCCTTGGCGCCGCTGTTTTTTGCAGTTTAGAAGAACTTACTGCTTCGGGCTCTCGCCGTACTCGTTCGGGCCGGGCGTGCCCTCCAGGCACATAAACACCAACACGATGAAGCCGCCGAGGTAAGGCACCAGGCTGATCAGATAGAACCAGCCAGACTTGCCCTGGTCGTGGAAGCGACGCACGCTCACCGCAATGCTCGGCACCACCATTGCCAGCATCACGATCACCATGATCGCGAAGACCACCCAGGCCAGCGCGCCCGGGCCGTTATCGCCGCCGCCCACTGCCGCTGCGATGCCGAAAAGACCACCCAGCACCAGCAGGATGATGGCCTGCAGCAGCATGAACATCCAATATTCCTTGCGGCGCGAACGACCATTGAAGTCGGCGTAACGCTTGAGCGGCAGCAACATCCATTCCATCGTGAGTCTCCTGGTGACGAGCAATAAGCGGTATGTGTGATCCGGTGCACAGTGCAACGGGCCGCGCATGGTGCCATAGCCGCAGTCTGGTGAAAACGTTTTCTTTACGCTCTGGCGCGTATGGCCGGCGCTGTCCGACGAGCGGTCGGGCCTGGCGCTGCTGCTGACCCGCACGGCCGCACGCCCCCCATCGCACTTGTCGCTGGGGAGAGCTGCAGCTTGCAGAACGTGGAGGCGCAGCGCCTGCGCCGCCCGCTGCAGCGAGCCCGGTAGAGGCGAGCAACCAGGCAGCGACATAGCGACAACGTCGGTGGCGGCTGCGGGCTTACTCCGCCGCCGCTTCCAGGGCCTGGCTCAATCGCTCCACGGCAACGATCTCCATGCCCTTGATGCTGGACGCCTTCGGCGCATTGGCCTTGGGTACGATCGCGCGCTTGAAGCCGTGCGTCGCCGCCTCCTTCAGGCGGTCCTCGCCGTTGGGCACCGGGCGAATCTCTCCCGACAACCCCACCTCACCGAAGGCGATCGTCTTCTCGGCCAGTGGCCGGTCGCGCAACGACGACAACACCGCCAGCAGCACCGGCAAGTCGGCGGCGGTCTCCTGCACCCGGATACCGCCGACCACGTTGACGAACACGTCCTGGTCACCGACCACGATGCCGCCATGCCGGTGCAGCACCGCCAGCAACATCGCCAGGCGGTTCTGCTCCAGCCCCACGGCGACCCGCCGCGGATTGGACAACGGCGAGGCATCCACCAGCGCCTGCACCTCCACCATCAACGGACGCGTGCCTTCGCGGGTCACCATCACGCAACTGCCCGGCTGGTGGGTGCTGCCGCCGGAAAGGAAAATCGCCGAGGGGTTGGAGACCTCCTTGAGGCCCTTCTCACCCATCGCAAACACGCCCAGCTCGTTGACCGCACCGAAGCGGTTCTTGAACGCACGCAGCAAGCGGAAGCGGCTGCCGCTTTCGCCCTCGAAATACAGCACCGCATCGACCATGTGCTCGAGCACGCGGGGGCCGGCGATGCCGCCTTCCTTGGTGACATGCCCGACCAGGAACACCGCCGTGCCGGTTTCCTTGGCATAGCGCACCAGCCGCGCAGCGCTCTCGCGCACCTGGCTGACCGAACCCGGCGCTGCGGTCAGCGACTCGGTCCACAGCGTCTGCACCGAATCGGCCACGATCAATTTGGGACGCGCCACGCTGGCGTGCTGCAGGATGTTCTCGATTCCGGTTTCGGCCAGCGCATTCAACCCTTCCAACGGGAGGTCCAGCCGCACCGCACGCCCGGCCACCTGGGCCAGCGATTCTTCGCCGGTGACGTACAACACCGGCAGCGTGCTGGCCATGCTGGCCAGCGCCTGCAGCAACAACGTCGACTTGCCAATACCCGGGTCGCCGCCGATCAGGACCACCGCACCCTCGACCAAGCCGCCGCCAAGCACACGATCGAACTCGCCGATGCCGGTGGACACCCGCGCCTGCTCGGACTGCTGCACATCCTTGAGCGCGGTGATCTTGGGCGCTTCGGTCTTGCCCGCCCAACCGCTGCGCCGCGACGCCGCCGGCGAGGCCTTGCCAGCGGGCGTGGCGCTTTCCAGCACGATCTCGCTGAGCGTGTTCCACACCCCGCACTCGGTGCACTGACCCTGCCACTTGGTGTACTCGGCGCCGCATTCGCCGCAGACATAGGCCGTCTTCGCCTTCGCCATCATCTTCTTGCCGTTGCTTCTAAAGCCGAAGCATAGCTGCGGCGGGTCTCACCGCGCGCGACCTGAGCCGGAGACTGGCGTCAGCCGATCGCCGTGTGATGTGTCAGCGGTTGCGGGTCCAGCCGGCGCGGCATCGACCGTTGATGCACGCCATTCGATTACTCAGTCCCGATGCAGAGCGCACTGCGCGTCGCGGATTCGGGATTCGGGATTCGGGATTCGGGATTCGGGATTCGGGATTCGGGATTCAAGAATGCTGCTCGCAGCTCGCGACCAAAGCTACCCGCCTGCGGCATGCGTGGAGTCGCTCAGGCATTGATGCAGGAAACGCACGCAGATGGTTCCGGCACCCAGACATAAGCCGGGATGGCGCCGTCACTCCGCGTAGCGAGATGCGGCGGCATGCCTCGCGCGAACAAAGGCCCTGAAAAGGCGCATCTAAACCACTACGACATCTGCAAACAGCGCACCCAGCGAGCGGCAAGGTGAACGAGCGACGCCCACGCACCAGACTGCTTCAGCCGAACAAGCACCGCTCATCCATCGACGATCATCCAGCTCTACACCGGCATCCTGCACGCATGCAGGATGCCGGCGCAGCGCTCCATTCAACGCGCCTTGTACAGCTCGCTCAAACGGTCCGGTTTGCCGGCAATCCGCTCAAGATGCGGATACAGCAGCCCGCCGTGGTAGTCGATGCGCACTGTGTCGTAGCGGTCGAGTCGCTTGACCAGCAGCTCGATCGGCACGGTGGTTCCCTTGGCGGCGGTGATCGCGTCCTTGATCACGTCACTACTGAAGGCGCGGCCGTTGACCGCCACGATCGTATTGCCCGTGATCAGGCCCGCATTGAAGGCCGGGCCGTCCCAAAGCACATCACTGATATCGCCCGAGGCTTTCAACGACATGCCAAGCGAATAGGTCAGGCTGGCGTCCTTGTCGTCGCTCTCGTCGGTCTTGGTGGCCAGGTTCGGCTCGTCGTTGTAGACCAGCTTCCAGCCATTGGCTTCGATGCCGCCGATCAACGAACCATGCCCATCCATGCGACTGCGCAGGAAGCTCGCCCAGTCGAAGGCAGCCACGCCGTTGAGGGTGCTGACGATGTCATCAAACGTGTACGGATTGACGTCCCAATCGCCGTTCTTCATGCCGAAGAACGCCTTGCCGAAGTCATCGATGGAGCGCTTGTTGTTGGTCAACGCCCGCAGCTTGCTATCCACTTCCAGCCACATCATCTGGCCGCCGGAGTAATAGTCTTCCGACATTTGATAGTTGCGGTACGCCTTGGGGCGGCGCATCGACATGGTCGGGTCGTTAGTGGTGTCCTGCACCGTGCGCCACGCCATGCCGGGGCGGCCACGCTCGTATTGGGCGGCTACGCCGGCAAGCACTTCGCGTGCCTGTTCCTGCGTCCATAGGCCGGAGCGCGCCGACATCACTTCGCCCCAGAACTGGGTCTGGCCTTCATACAGCCACAGCAGGCTGTCGCCCATGGGCACGTTGAAATTCGGCGTCGCCAGATCCGCGCCGCGGCGGTATTTGCCGTTCCAGGAATGGTTGAACTCATGCGCCAGCAAGTCGCGCCCGGTCCAGCTCTTGTCCCACTCGGTGAAGTAATTCGGTGCACCGCTGTTCTCGCTGGAACGGTGATGCTCCAGGCCGATGCCGCCCAGCTTCTTGGTCAGCGCCAGCAGAAATTCGTAGTGGTCGAAATGCCGCGCGCCATACAGCTTGTCCATTTGCTGCACCAACGCGGCGTGCGCCTTGATCTGCTCGGGCTTGGCGTCCAGCGATTTGGCTTCGTCGGCAAAGACGTTCAGATACACCGGCTGCTTGCCGGCGCTCAATTCGACCCGCTTGTAGTACTTGCCGGCAAACATCGGCGAGTCGACCAGGTCATCGAAATCGATCGGCTTGAAGGTCACCGTGTCGCCCACGCGGCGTTCGGTTTCCATGGCCGTGGCATAGCTCCAGCCCGCCGGCAGGGTCACGCTGGCCTGCGCCTTGATGTTGCGCGCGAAGTAGCCGGCCGGATACAGCGCCGTGGTGTTCCACTGCAGGTTGAGCATTTCCGGAGTCATCATCACCCGGCCCTGGCTGCTGGCCTGCGGCGAGAGGAACTTGAATTCGGCCACCAGCTCGCTGGCGCCTTGCGGCACGTCCACCTTGAAGGCGTAGACATCGAACTGGTCGCGCGTCCAGGGCACCACCTTGCCATCGACCTTGATCACCAGACCGGCCAGTTTGTCGATCGGGCCGGTAGGCGAATGGTTGCCCGGGATCCACTGCGGATACAGCAGCGTCATCGGGCCCGGCGAGGCCGGCATGGTGGTCTTGACCTTGAAGATGCGGTGCTGCAGATCGGTGGCATCGACGTCGATCTTCAAGGTGCCTTCGAACGGCACATCCTGCGGCGCGGCGGTTTGTGCGGCGGCAGGCAGGGACAGCGCCGCGAGCAGCGACAAGGACAAGACAGTGGGGACGTTCATCGCGATTCCGTTGGGACCTGGATCAGGCAGCCCTCGATGCTAAGCGCACGCCAGCGCTTCCCCCGTATGCCATTGGTCATGCTGCGATGGATTGCCGGGCAAAAAAAAGCCGCCGGAGTTCCGGCGGCTTTCAGTGATCCGGCGTGGCTGCCGTCTCAATGCATCATGTTGACGTTCATGTTGTGCAGCACCCACAGCGAACCCACGATCACGATGCCGATGATCAGCAGCGAGAACAGGCCCACCTGCACGTTGGAACGCTGCTCCGGCGTACGGTCCATGTGCAGGAAGTACACCATGTGCACCAGCATCTGCACGGCAGCCATCACCGAGATCACGATGACGGTGACGCCCTTGGAGAACGCCCCGCTCATCACCATCGCAAACGGGATGACGGTGAGGATCACGGCCATGACGAAGCCGATCAGATAGGACTTCAGACCGCCGGCATGCGCGTCGGCAGCGTTTTCGGTGTGGTGGTGATTGGCCATTACAGCGCTCCCAGCAGATAGACGACGGTGAACACACCGATCCAGATGATGTCCAGGAAGTGCCAGAACAGGCTCAGGCAGGCAAGACGCGTGCTGTTGCGCGCGGTCAGGCCGTTCTTGGAGATCTGGATCACCAGCACCGCCATCCACAACAGGCCGGACGCCACGTGCAGGCCGTGGGTGCCCACCAGGAAGAAGAAGGCCGACAGGAACGCACTACGCCCCGGGCCCGCACCTTCATGGATCAGGTGATTGAACTCCCAGATTTCCATGCACAGGAAGCCGATACCCAGCAGCGCGGTGACCGCCAGCCAGCCGTACAGGCCGCCCATCTTGCGCTTGTGCGCAGAGATCATGGCGAAGCCGAAGCTCAAGCTGCTGAACAACAGCAGGAAGGTTTCCACCAGCACGAACTTCAGGTCGAACAACTCCTTCGCCGTCGGTCCGTCCACCGTGGCGCCGGACAGCACCGCGTAGGTGGCGAACAGGCCCGCGAACAGCAGGCAGTCGCTCATCAGGTAGACCCAGAACCCGAAGACGGTGTTGCCACCGCCGTCGTGATGCTCGTGGTCGTGATCGTGGCCGCCCGCGTGGGCGCCGTGGTGGTCAAGCGTGGTCGTGGAGGACATGATCAGATCGCCTTCGCGGCCTGAGCCGCATGTTGCTGTTCGAGCTTGGCAAAGCGCGCGTCTTCGATGCGCTTCACTTCCTCGGCCGGCACCCAGTAATCGATGTCGTCATCGAAGGACCGGGCGATGAAGCTGCCGATCATGCCCGCCAGGCCAACGATCGCCAGCCACCAGATGTGCCAGGTCAGACCAAAGCCCAGCAGCACGCTGAAGGCGGCGATGTAGACGCCTGCACCGGTGTTGCGCGGCATGTGGATGGGCTCGTACGAGGACGGACGCACCCAGCCCTTGCCATTCTGCTTGTCGCCCCAGAACTGGTCGCGGTCGTCGATGTGCGGCAGTACGGCGAAGTTGTAGAACGGCGGCGGCGAGGAGGTCGCCCATTCCAGCGTACGGCCATCCCACGGATCACCGGTGTGGTCCATGTTGTCCTTGCGCTTCCAGACGCTGTAAGCGATCTGCACCAGGTTCAAGAAGATACCCAGGCCGATGATCGCTGCACCTGCGGCGGCCACGTACAGCCACGGCGCCCACTCGGGGTGGTTGTAGGTGTTCATGCGACGCGTCATGCCCATGAAGCCAAGCACGTACAGCGGCATGAAGGCCACGAAGAAGCCGATGATCCAGCACCAGAACGAGGCCTTGCCCAGCTTTTCGTTGAGCTTGAAGCCGAACGCCTTCGGGAACCAGTAGGTCAGACCTGCCAGGTAACCGAACACCACACCGCCGATGATCACGTTATGGAAGTGGGCGATCAGGAACAGGCTGTTGTGCAACACGAAGTCCACGGCCGGGATAGCCAGCATCACGCCGGTCATGCCACCGATGGAGAAGGTGATGATGAAGCCGATCGTCCACAGCACCGGCGAGGTCATGTGCACGCGACCGCGGAACATGGTGAACAGCCAGTTGAAGATCTTCACGCCGGTCGGGATCGAGATGATCATCGTCGTGATGCCGAAGAAGGCATTGACGTTGGCACCCGAGCCCATGGTGAAGAAGTGGTGCAACCACACCACGAACGACAGCACGCCGATACACGCAGTGGCATAGACCATCGAGGTGTAGCCGAACAGGCGCTTGCGGCTGTAGGTGGCAATCAACTCGGAAAAGATGCCGAACGCCGGCAGGATCAGGATGTAGACCTCCGGGTGACCCCAGATCCAGATCAGGTTGACGTACATCATGGCGTTGCCGCCACCGTCGTTGGTAAAGAAGTGCGTGCCCAGGTAACGGTCGGCACCCAGCAGCGCCAGCGCCACAGTCAGGATCGGGAACGCAGCGATGATCAGGATGTTGGTGATCAGCGCGGTCCAGGTGAAGATCGGCATGCGCATCAGGGTCATGCCCGGCGCGCGCATGCGCATGATCGTCACGAAGAAGTTCACGCCGGTCAGCAACGTGCCTAACCCGGAGACCTGCAACGCCCAGATGTAGTAGTCCACGCCAACGCCTGGACTGTATTCCAGCCCCGACAATGGCGGATACGCCAGCCAGCCGGTCTGCGCAAACTCACCAACACCCAGCGAGATGTTGATCAGCGCCGCACCGGCCACGAACAGCCAGAAGCTCAGCGAGTTCAGGAACGGAAACGCCACGTCGCGTGCGCCGATCTGCAGCGGCACGATCAGGTTCAACAGGCCGGTCATGAACGGCATGGCCATGAAGAAGATCATGATCACGCCGTGCGCGGTAAAGATCTGGTCGTAGTGGTGCGGCGGCAGCACGCCTTCGCCGCCGTTGCCGGCCAGCGCCTGCTGGGTGCGCATCATCGCCGCATCGGCGAAGCCGCGCAGCAGCATGATCAACGCCACGATGATGTACATCACACCGATGCGCTTGTGGTCCACCGAGGTGAACCACTCATTCCACAAGTAGCCCCACAGCTTGTACTTGGTGATGGCACCCGCGATGAGCAGGCCAAGCAGGCCGGCGCCACCGAGGGCGATCATGATGATCGGCTCGTGGTACGGAACCGCCTCGATCGTCAGCTTACCTAACATCAGTTGTCTCCGAAGTACACATGGCAAACGGCTCTACGACCTTTGCCTTACCGCCGGCATGGCTTTCAGAATGATGGCTACCCATCATGTATTTATCGATCAGCGACCGGAACATGCCGTCGGGCACCGATGAGTAATAGGTGACCGGATACTGTTCCTTGTCGTTGCGATTGGCGGCCAGCGCCTGGTATTCGGCAGCGTCCAGCGCCTTCGGCGATGCCTTAACCTTGGCCACCCATGCCTCGAAGCCGGCCTGGTCGGTGGCACGCGCCACGAAGCTCATCTTCGAGAAGCCATGACCGCTGTAATTGCTGGACAGGCCGAAGTACTCGCCCGGCTCATTGGCAACCAGATGCAGCTTGGTCTCCATGCCGGCCATCGAATAGATCATGGTGCCCAGGTGTGGAATGAAGAAGGCATTCATCACCGTATCGGAGGTGATCTTGAAGTTCAGCGGCGCATGCACCGGGAACGCGATCTCATTGACCGTGGCGATGCCCTGATCCGGATAGATGAACATCCACTTCCAGTCCAGCGACACCGCCTCGATGTTGATCGGCTTGATGTCCGAGTCCAGCGGCCGGTACGGGTCCAGCGCATGCGACGAGCGCCAGGTCAGCACCGCCAGCACCAGGATGATCACGCACGGGATCGACCAGACCACCACCTCGATCGCGGTGGAGTGCGACCAATCCGGCTCGTAGCGCGCCTTGGTGTTGGACGCGCGGTATTTCCACGCGAACGCAATCGCCATGACGATCACCGGGATCACCACGATCAGCATCAGCACCACCGAGGTGATCAGTAGTTGCTTCTCGTCGTGGCCGATCTGGCCTTTCGGATTGAGGATGGCCGAGTTGCAGCCTGCCAACAGCAGGAACGGCAACATCAGACCTGGACGAAGTACACGCCCGAGATGTTTCAACGGAATCATCGGTCGATCCAAGTGCGAAGGAACGCCAGCCTCGTTCGTCGGATCCGCCAGCGGCGTTTTGAACAGCCCGCTCCCGGTGGAGATGGCGGCCCAGATCGAAGACACGGGTTAGCTCCCTGATTTTAGTCTTTGCTGCACCTGCACGAAACCCATTGGCAATGATCCATCGCAATGAATGCGCGCAGATGTGTGCGACATGTTGTCGCAGCGCGTCAAAGTGCAGGGAATGCGGCCAGTTGCGGCCGTCGTGCAGTGGGCAGAGAACCTGCGCGATGCCCTTAAAATTCCAGCGTCGACGCGCATAGCGCCCAAACGCAACTGGGCCGACCAAAGGTCGACCCAGTGATGATGCGATGGTGCCGGAAATAGGAATCGAACCTACGACCTACGCATTACGAATGCGCCGCTCTACCAACTGAGCTATTCCGGCGAGCCGTGAATTGTAGGAGCGGAGCGCCGCTGCGGTCAATCGCCTTGGGTGTCGCGGCTGTGCCACGCACCTGCGTCTCAGCCACCGCGATCGTTGCGCCCTCCTCCGCAGCGCTCGGCTTCAGCCGAGCCGGTGAGGCAACTGCGCGGACATTCCGCCGATGCCCTGGCGTGCGCCTCCTGCTCAGCTGACCAGCCGCAGCCGCAGCTCCTTGGGCAGGGCGAACACCATCGACTCCGGCTCGCCCGCCAGTTCGGACACGCCATTGGCACCGAGCTCGCGCAGCCGCGCCAGCACGCCGTCGACCAGCACCTGCGGCGCCGAAGCGCCAGCGGTCAGGCCGATATGCTGCTTGCCGACGATCCAGGCCGGGTCGATCTCGCTGGCGTTGTCGATCAGGTAGGACTCCACCCCATCGCGGCGGGCCAGCTCGCTGAGCCGGTTGGAGTTGGAGCTGTTGGGCGAGCCCACCACCAGTACCAGATCGCACTGCCGCGCCAGGTCGCGCACCGCATCCTGGCGGTTCTGCGTGGCGTAGCAGATGTCGTCATGCTTTGGCCCCTGCATGGCCGGATAGCGCACGCGCAAGGCCTCGATGATGCCCATGGTGTCGTCCACCGACAGCGTGGTCTGGGTCGTATAGGCCAGGTTCTCCGGCTGGCGCACCTGCAAGGTGGCGACCTGCTCGATATCTTCCACCAGGTAGATCTGCCCGGGGCCGCGCTCGCGGCTCCACTGGCCCATGGTGCCCTCCACTTCCGGATGCCCGGCATGGCCGATCAGCACCACGTCGCGGCCGGCGCGGCAATGGCGAGCAACTTCGAAATGCACCTTGGTCACCAGCGGGCAGGTTGCATCGAACACCTTCAGCCCGCGCCGTTCGGCCTCCACGCGCACGGCCTGGGAGACGCCGTGGGCGCTGAAGATCACCGTGGCGTCGTCCGGCACTTCGTCCAGTTCCTCGACGAAGATGGCGCCGCGCTGCTTGAGGTCGTCGACCACGAAGCGGTTGTGCACCACCTCGTGGCGCACGTAGATCGGCGCACCCAGCGTCTCGATCGCACGCTTGACGATCTCGATCGCGCGGTCGACACCGGCGCAGAAGCCGCGGGGATTGGCGAGCAGGACGTCCATAAGCTTCTTCTCTCGACGGCCCGGCCGCGATGGCCGGACGTTTTCAACAGGGGGCGCGGCCGCCGACAACGCGGCGCCAGGCGCTTTGCTGCGGCGTGCCCGTCAAGGCAGCGTCGCAGCGGGCATGGATCAGGATTATCCCGCTTTTCGACTGCGCTTGCCGTCGAACAAACCGAACAGTGCGATGCCGATCGCGCCACCCACGATCGCCGAGTCGGCGATATTGAACGACGGCCAGGTGTGCTCGCCGACATACCACTGGATGAAATCGACCACGTGGCCGTGCATCAGGCGGTCGATCACATTGCCGATCGCCCCGCCGATGACCAGCGCATACGGCACTGCGCTGCGCCAGTCGCCGCGCGCGGTGCGCGACAGCCAGAACGCCAGCAGGCCACTGATGCCGACCGCCAGCGCGGTGAAGAACCACAGCTGCCAGCCACCGGCATCACTCAGGAAGCTGAAGGCTGCCCCGGTGTTGTAGGTGCGGTACCAGTTCCAGAACCCGTCGATGACCGGCACCGGGGTGTATTCGGGCAGGCTGGACAGCACCCAGGCCTTGCTCCACTGATCCAGGCCGATCACAACAGCCGAAAGCAGTAACCAGATCAGGGCGGACGGGTTGGGTCGTTGACTCATGTCGAAATATCGCAAGTAGGAGGCCTTCTCCGTGGCGGAGAAGAGGCCTGGATGGCGGGAACAACACAGGATGGCACGCACGGGACAACCAACCGACCTGCCCCATGCCGGCATGCGCGCCGGGCTTCAGCTGCAGGGCCCGCCGCAGGGCAAACTGAGGAACGGTGGCTGCCCACCAGAACCGCGTCGACCGCACAGCTGGCCGGCGCCGCAACCCTGCAGCGGACGCGGCGGCGCGCCGAACACGCCGCCACGCCATAGCCGCATCAGAACCAGCGACGCTCCTCGCCCGGGCCTTCGATGTTGCTGACGCAGCGGCTGCACAACTCCGGGTGCCGCGGGTCGCTGCCCACGCTGGCCTGGTGGTGCCAGCAGCGCACGCACTTGGCCTTGGTGGTGGGCTGCGCACTGACGAAGATGTCGTCGGTGCTGGCCGCGGTCACGGTGACGTCGCCACTGATAAACAGGAAGCGCAGCTCATCGCTCAGCGGCTGCCAGCGCGCGGCGGTCTGAGCGTCGGCGGCCACGGTGATTTCCGCGTCCAGCGCCGCGCCGATCGCGCCATTGGCACGCATCGGCTCCAGCACCTTGGCTACCTGCTCACGCAGCGCCAGCAACTTGTCGACGTCGGCGCTGGTCAGTGCAGCGTCCGCCGGCATCGGCGCCAGCCCCTCGTACCAGGTGGCGAACAGCACGTTGCCGGAGTGCTCGCCCGGCAGGTGCGCCCACAGTTCTTCGGCGGTGAAGCTCAGCACCGGCGCAATCCAGCGCACGAACGCCTCGGCCACGTGATACATCGCGCTCTGCGCCGAACGGCGGCCGCGCGCATCCTCGGCCATCGTGTACAGGCGGTCCTTGGTGACATCCAGGTACAGCGAACCCAGGTCCACGCTGCAGAAATTCAGCAGCGCCTGCACGATTTCGGCGAAGTCGTAGCGCGCGTAGGCGGCAGTGATCTTCTCCTGCAGCTCGTGGGCGCGATGCACGATCCAGCGGTCCAGCAGCACCATGTCGTCCAGTGCCACCAGATGCTGCAACGGGTCGAACCCATGCAGATTACCGAGCAGAAAGCGCGCGGTATTGCGCAGACGACGGTAGGCATCGGCATTGCGCTTGAGGATCTCCTGCGACAGCGACATCTCGTTGCTGTAATCGGCCGAGGCGATCCACAGGCGCAGGATGTCGGCGCCCAGCGTGCGCATGATTTCCTGCGGCTCGATCCCGTTGCCCAGCGACTTGGACATCTTGCGGCCGTGCTCGTCCACAGTGAATCCGTGGGTGAGGCACTGCTTGTAGGGCGCGACCTTGTCCATCGCCACGCCGGTCAGCAGCGAGGACTGGAACCAGCCGCGATGCTGATCGGAGCCTTCCAGGTACAGGTCGGCCGGCTTGGGCAGGCCGCGATCCACCAGCACCGCCTCATGGGTCACGCCGGAGTCGAACCACACGTCCAGGATGTCGGTGATCTTGTCGTAGTCGCAGGCTTCATCGCCCAGCAGCTCGGCCGCGTCCAGCGTGTACCAGACATCCACGCCGCCCTGCTCCACCCGCTCTGCCACCTGCCGCATCAGCTCGGTACTGCGCGGATGCGGCTCGCCGGTTTCGCGGTGCACGAACAACGCGATCGGCACGCCCCAGGTGCGCTGGCGCGAGATGGTCCAGTCCGGACGCCCGTCGATCATGCCGGCGATCCGCGCCTGGCCCCACGACGGATACCAATGCACGGTTTCGATGGCCTTGAGCGCATCGGCGCGCAGGTTGGCCTGCTCCATCGAGATGAACCATTGCGGCGTGGCGCGGAACGCGATCGGCGTCTTGTGGCGCCAGCAATGCGGATAGCTGTGCTCCATCGTGCTGGCGGCCAGCAACACGCCGGTGTCGCGCAACGCATCGATGATGACGTCGTTGGCTTTCCAGATATGCAGCCCGGCCAGCACGGTGTCGCCCAGCGGCGGGGTGGACGGCAGATACACGCCGCGCCCGTCGATCGGGTTGATTTGCGCGGCGCTGTAGCGCTCCAGCAGACCATACTGTTTGGAGACCTGGTAGTCCTCCTGGCCGTGGCCCGGCGCGGTATGTACCGCACCGGTACCGTCGTCGTCGGACACGTGATCGCCCAGGATCAGCGGGATGTCGCGTTCGGCATAGAACGGGTGCGCCAGCAGCAGCTGGTCCAGCGCCGCGCCCTTGGCGTGACCATGTACCACCACCGCCTCGACGCCGTAGCGCGCCAGCGCCTTGCCGGCCAACGCCTCGGCGATCACCAGCCAGCGCGGCTGGCCGTGGTCGGCCGGGCCTTCCACCAACACGTAGTCCAGGGCGGCGCCCAGGCTCACCGCCAGCGAGGCCGGCAGCGTCCAGGGCGTGGTGGTCCAGATCGGCACCGCCACCTGCGTACCCGCAGGCAGCGTGACGCCGAATGCCGCAGCGATCGCGGCCGGATCACGTGCCGGGTAGGCGATATCCACCGTCGGCGACACCTTGTCGGCGTATTCGATCTCCGCCTCGGCCAAGGCCGAGCCGCAGTCGAAGCACCAGTGCACCGGCTTGACGCCACGCGTGAGGTGGCCGTTGTCGATGACCTTGGCCAGCGCGCGGATTTCATTGGCTTCGAAGCGGAAGTCCAGCGTCTTGTACGGGTTGTCCCAGTCGCCGATCACGCCCAGGCGCTTGAAATCGCGCCGCTGCAGGTCGATCTGCTCGGTCGCGTACTCGCGGCACTTCTGGCGGAACTGCGCAGCGTCCAGCTTCACGCCGACCTTGCCGAACTTCTTCTCGATCGCGATTTCGATCGGCAGCCCATGGCAGTCCCAGCCCGGGATGTACGGCGCATCGAAGCCAGCTAGGTACTTGGACTTGACGATGATGTCCTTGAGGATCTTGTTGACCGCGTGACCCAGATGGATCTGCCCGTTCGCATACGGCGGGCCGTCGTGCAGCACGAACAGCGGGCGCCCGGCGGCATTGGCACGCACTTGTGCGTACAGCCCCTCGCGCTCCCAGCGCTCCAGCATCGCCGGCTCGCGCTTGGGCAGGTCGCCGCGCATCGGAAAGTCCGTGGCGGGCAGATGGAGTGTGGCTTTGTAATCTTGGGTCACGGGAATCTACCGTTGCGCTGCGTTATGTGAACCGTCCGCACGGGCGTGCGCAGGGCTTTGCGAGGGGCTCGCAGGTGAGGTCTCTGCAGACATGTGCGTAGCTGTCTGCGTCGAAGGTGCATCGGCGTGCTGTGCATCGGCCTGCTGCGGCAAAGAATGCGTGCGCGCATGCGTGGCAAGCACGGCGCGCGCCTGCTCGGCATCGCGATGCATCTGCACGGTCAGCGCTTCCAAGCCATCAAACTTTTCTTCATCGCGCAGCTTGGCGACGAATTCGACAGCGATGTGGCGCCCGTACAAGTCGCCCTGGAAATCGAACAGGTGCGCTTCCAGCAGCGGCTCGATCCCCGCAACCGTGGGCCGCGTACCGAAGCTGGAGACCGACGGCCATGGCTGCGCGGCCACGCCATGCACCCAGGTGGCATAGATGCCGGACAGCGCCGGGGTGCGGGAAAACCGCAGATTGGCGGTGGGATACCCCAACGTGCGGCCAAGCTGCTTGCCGCGGACCACACGTCCACCGATCGCGTACGGCCGGCCGAGCAATTCGCCGGCATGGGCAAATTCACCGGCCACCAGCAGTTCCCGGATGCGCGTTGCCGAGATGCGCTCGCCGCGCAGATGCACCGGCGCAATCTCGCCGGCAGCAAAGCCGTGCTGCTCGCCCAGGGCACGCAACAGCGCAATGTCGCCGCCACGCCGATGGCCGAAGCGGAACTCCGGGCCGATCCACACTTCGCGTGCGCACAGGCGCCCCACCAATGCCAGGCGGACGAAGTCCTGCGCGCTCATCGCCGACAGCCGGCCATCAAACCGGATCATGCCGACGCTATCGGCACCAAAGCCGTACAAGCCTTCGATCTTGGCGCGGGCCAGGGTCAGGCGCGGCGGCGGCGTGTCGTTGGCGAAGAACTCGCGCGGCAACGGCTCGAAACTCACCGCCACCGCCGGCACGCCCAGCGCACGCGCACGTTCGACCGCATGGCGCACCAGCGCCTGATGACCCAGGTGCAGGCCATCGAAGGCACCGATGCAGACCACGCTTCCGTGCGGGAACAGCGTCCCGCCCTCGACGTCTCTAAACAGCCTGCTCATTCCTCGTTCCAAAGCGACGCCAGCCTGCGGGCCAGCCCTCGATCATGCATAACCGTCAAGTATAGCCGCGCGCAACAAATCGCATGGCCCCGGCAGCTGAGATGGGGACGTCCGCCCGGCTTGCCAATCGACCGGCAGCCGGCGCACGCGCAGCGTGTGCCGGGTCGCCCCGGCCGCGTGAGGAGCGACACCCATCTCCGGCACGCAAGCCTCCAGCGTCCAAGCCCCTTCGCGGCGTCACTGCTCGCGCAGATGCCGCGGCCGCAGCCCCAGTGCCAACTGCGCCACTACATAGGTGAGCCCGCCACTGCCCACCAGCACCGCCAGCCAGCCGATGCGCTGCCACTTGTCCATCTCGGTGAACGACGGCAACCACCACAGCAGGCCCAACAGCACCACCACCATCGCCGCACAGGCCACCAGCAGCCGCGCCGCATAGCCTGCCCAGCCCGGCCGGCGCTGATACACGCCGGACTTGCCCAGCCAGAACCACAACAGGCCCAGGTTGAGATAACTGGACAGCGCACTGGCAATGCCCAGTGCCAGATGCAGGCCGGGC
Organism: Xanthomonas sp. NCPPB 2922; assembly: GCF_041520885.1. Lineage (NCBI taxonomy): Bacteria > Pseudomonadati > Pseudomonadota > Gammaproteobacteria > Lysobacterales > Lysobacteraceae > Xanthomonas > Xanthomonas sp. NCPPB 2922. Next base: position 70,620 of record NZ_JBGOFY010000010.1, read on the forward strand.
TGCTTGCCGAGCGCCTGCATCACGCCTTGCGCCTTCAATTCCGCCGGCACCATCACCTGGTAGAGCACGGCCAGGAACGCGAAGTTGAACACCATGTTGGCGATCAGCGCCGCCACGCCCGCACGCACCGGAGTGCGGGTGTCCTGCCGCGCATAGAACGCTGGCAGCACAACTTTCAGCATCGCGTAGGCCGGCAGGCCAAAACTCAGCCCGTACACCGACAGCGCAGTCATGCGGGTGTCGAACGCGGTGAACTGGCGGTACTGGAACAAGGTAGCCACCAGCGGCTCGGCCAGCAGCAGTAGGCCCAGCATCGCCGGCATCGCGATCAGCAAGGTAGTGCGAAAACCCCAGTCCAACGCCCCGGAGAACGCGCTGCGGTCGGTCTTGACATGATGCCGCGCCAACGCCGGCAGGATCACCGTGCCCAGGGCCACACCGAACACGCCCAGCGGCAGCTCCAGGAAGCGGTCCGCCAGCGACAGCCACGACTGCGACCCGTCACTCAGGCGCGCAGCAATCACCGTGTCCAGCATCAGGTTGATCTGCGCCACCGATGAGCCGAACAGCGTCGGGATCATCAAGGTCAGCACCTTGCGCACGTCCGGATGACGCCAGCCCCAGCGCGGCAGCGTGAGCAGGTCGATACCCTTCAACGCCGGCAGCTGGAACAGCAGTTGCAACGCACCAGCCACCAGCACTGCCCAGCCCAGCGCCAAGATCGGCACGTCCAGGCGCGGTGCCAACCACAGCGCGCCGGCGATCATGCATAGATTGAGGATCACCGGGGTCAGCGCCGGGATCGCAAACCGCTGGAAGCTATTCAGCGCACCACCGGCCAGGGCCGTCAGCGAAACGAACAGCAGGAACGGAAAGGTCAGCCGCAGCAGATCCACCAGCAGGCCGTACTTGTCCGGATCGGTCGCGGCGCCATCGGAGAACACCGAAGCGAGCTGCGGGGTGAAGATCAGCCCCAGCGCCGTCACCAACAGCAACATGCCGCCCAGGGTGCCGGAGACGCGCGCCATCAATTCGCGCAGGTCGGCGTGCGGCCGGGTCTCCTTGACCTCGGTGAACACCGGCACGAAGGCGGTGGCGAACGAGCCTTCGGCGAACAGGCGCCGCAGGAAGTTCGGAATCCGGAACGCCACCCAGAACGCGTCGGTCACCGCGTTGGCGCCGAAGGTAGTGGAGATCGCCTGGTCGCGGATCAGGCCCAGCACCCGCGACACCATGGTCATACTGCTAAACGAGAGCAGCCCCCTCATCATGCGGGGTGTGCTCATGGGCAATCCCTCTTGACAACTGACTTGACGTACATATCTGGGTCCATCATACTTTCGCGCTTGCTTTTTCCACCATACCGATTTTTCAGGAACCCACCACCGTGGCCAATATCAAGTCCGCCAAGAAGCGCGCCAAGCAGACCGTTGTGCGCAACGAGCGCAACACGGGCCAGCGTTCGATGCTGCGCACCGCCGTCAAGAAGGTGATCAAGGCCCTTGACGCCAACGATGCTGCAGGCGCCGAAGCTGCTTTCGCCGTTGCTCAGCCCATCCTCGACCGTTTCAGCGCCCGCGGCCTGATTCACAAGAACAAGGCTGCGCGTCACAAGAGCCGCCTGACCGCTCGCATCAAGGCCATCAAGGCCGCGTAAGCGATCAGCAGGTTCGCCATCGAAAGCCTGGCTTTCGATGGCACAAGAAAACCCGGCCTTGGCCGGGTTTTTTGTGGGCGCCTGTCTGCGCTCAACCTGCATTGCGCGCCTCGAGCTCGTCCTCGCGCTGACGATCGAAGAAGGCCATCACATCCTTCATGATCGGGAAGGTGCCATCACGGCCCAGCGCCGACACCAGGTACCATGGCGCCGTCCAGCCCAGCTCGGCCACGATGGCCTCGGCGGCGGCCTGCGCCTCCTCCGGGAACATCAGGTCGGCCTTGTTGAGTACCAGCCACCGTGGCTTTTCCAGCAGCGCCGGATCATGCCGTTCGAGTTCGCGCTCGATGGTGCGCACCTGATCGACCGGCGACACGCCATCCACGCCACCGTCCATCGGCGAAATGTCCACCAGATGCAGCAACAGGCGGGTGCGCTGCAGATGGCGCAGGAACTGCGTACCCAGGCCGGCACCATCGGCGGCGCCCTCGATCAGGCCCGGCACGTCGGCGATCACGAAGCTGCGATACGCCTCGACGCTGACCACACCCAGATTCGGGTACAGCGTGGTGAACGGGTAATCGGCCACCTTCGGCGTCGCCGCCGAAACCGCACGAATCAACGTGCTCTTACCGGCATTGGGAAAGCCCAGCAGGCCGACGTCGGCCAGCAGCTTGAGCTCCAGCTTGAGCAGGCGCTCCTCGCCCTCCTCGCCGGTGGTGGACTGGCGCGGCGCGCGGTTCACCGAGCTCTTGAAATGCATGTTGCCCAGGCCGCCCTTGCCGCCCTTGGCCACCAGCAGACGATCGCCGTGCTGGGTCATGTCGCCGATGATTTCATCGGTCTGCACGTTCATCACCACCGTGCCGACCGGCACCACGATGACGCGGTCTTCGCCACCCTTGCCATAGGCCTGCCGGCCCATGCCGTTCTCGCCGCGCTGCGCCTTGAACGCGCGCTCATGGCGGAAATCGACCAGGGTGTTGACGTTTTCGTCGGCCACGATCCAGACGCTGCCGCCGTTGCCGCCGTCACCGCCATCCGGCCCGCCAAGCGGGATGAACTTCTCGCGGCGAAAGCCGACACAGCCATTGCCGCCATTACCGGCGGTGACCAGGATTTCTGCTTCGTCGACTAACTTCATGGGCTTGCAACCGGGAATGGGGAATAGGGAATGGGGAATCGGCCAGCAAAAGCGGCGGATTCCTGCCGGCGAAAACACCCGCCAGCACGGCTGTAGAAACACGCGATGGGACGCAGAACCGGCTTTTCCGATTCCCGACTCCCTACTCCCGATTCCCAGCCGTCAAACGAAAAACCCCGCCGAAGCGGGGCTCTCCGTCTCGCCCGCCTGGCAATACTGCCGTGCGGGCTGGTCTGCATGAAGCGGCGATTACGCCTCGGCAACCACGCTGACGGTGCGACGCTTCTTCGGGCCCTTGGTGGTGAATTCCACCTTGCCGTTGACCAGCGCAAACAGCGTGTGGTCACGACCCAGGCCGACGCCGGCGCCCGGGTGGAACTGGGTGCCACGCTGACGCACGATGATGTTGCCGGCATCGATGGCCTGGCCACCGAAGATCTTGACGCCGAGGTACTTCGGGTTGGAATCGCGACCGTTGCGCGAGGAACCTACGCCCTTTTTATGTGCCATGACTGGTTCTCCTTACTTCTTGTCGCCACCGGCGATGCCGGTGATCTCGATTTCGGTGTAGTACTGACGGTGTCCCTGACGCTTCATGTGGTGCTTGCGGCGGCGGAACTTGATGATGCGCACCTTGTCGGCGCGGCCATGGGCCACAACCTTGGCGGTGACCGAAGCGCCCTTCAGCGCGTCGCCCAGCTTGATGCCATCGCTATCACCCAACATCAGGATGGTGTCGAACTTGATCTCGTTGCCGGCTTCGACTTCGAGTTTTTCCACGCGGAGCGTTTCGCCCTGCGCGACGCGGTATTGCTTACCGCCCGTTACCAGAACTGCGTACATGACCAGGTTTTCCTCTGTAGTTATTATGGTCGCCTGACTTGCCCATGGGGCAGACAGGAGCGGGATTGTACTGCCCTAGCCGGTTTCGGGTCAACCCGCAAGCAGGTCTGCCGCCGCAGGCCAAAATCACCCCCGTGAAACGGATCATCCGGCCGCCACAAGCGCTCGGTCACACTGGCATTTGGGGCAATTGCCCTCACCTAGGTCGGCGGGTAGGCTGATCGACTGCCACTCATTCCTGCTGAGCACGCTCGCACCACTGCCGGTTCGCCGGCCCGACATCGGATCCCCCATGGCGATGGATTTCATCCGCATCCGCGGCGCGCGGACGCACAACCTCAAGAACATCGACCTCGACCTGCCTCGCGACAAATTGATCGTGATCACCGGCCTGTCCGGCTCGGGCAAGTCGTCGTTGGCGTTCGACACCATCTATGCAGAAGGCCAGCGCCGCTACGTCGAGTCGCTGTCGGCGTATGCGCGCCAGTTCCTCAGCGTGATGGAAAAGCCGGACCTGGACCATATCGAAGGTCTGTCCCCGGCGATTTCGATCGAACAGAAGTCCACCTCGCACAACCCGCGCTCCACGGTCGGCACGATCACCGAGATCTACGACTACCTGCGCCTGCTGTACGCGCGCGTGGGCCAGCCGCGCTGCCCGGATCATGGCTTCCCGCTGGAGGCGCAGACCGTCAGCCAGATGGTCGACCACATGCTCACGCTGGACCCGGAGCAGCGCTACATGCTGCTGGCACCGGTGATCCGCGACCGCAAGGGCGAGCACGCGCAGGTGTTCGAACAACTGCGTGCGCAGGGCTTCGTGCGTGTGCGCGTGGATGGCGAGTTGTACGAGATCGATGCGGTGCCGCCGCTGGCGCTGCGCCAGAAGCACACCATCGAAGCGGTGATCGACCGCTTCCGCCCGCGTGAAGACATCAAGCAGCGGCTGGCGGAAAGCTTCGAGACCGCGCTCAAGCTCGGCGAAGGCATGGTCGCAGTGCAGTCGCTGGACGATGCCACTGCTGCGCCGCATCTGTTTTCGTCCAAGTACAGCTGCCCGGTCTGCGATTACTCGCTACCGGAGTTGGAACCGCGCCTGTTCTCGTTCAACGCGCCGGTCGGTGCCTGCCCGAGCTGCGATGGCCTGGGCGTGGCCGAATTTTTCGACCCGGACCGCGTGGTGGTGCATCCGGAGCTGTCGCTGTCGGCCGGCGCGGTGCGTGGCTGGGATCGGCGCAATGCCTATTATTTCCAGCTGATCGCCTCGCTGGCCAAGCACTACAAGTTCGACGTGGATGCGGTGTGGAACACGCTGCCGGCCAAGGTGCGCCAGGCGGTGCTGTTCGGCAGCGGCGATGAGGTGATCAGCTTCACCTACTTCACCGACGCGGGCGGGCGCACCACGCGCAAGCATCGCTTCGAAGGCATCCTGCCGAACCTGGAACGCCGCTACCGCGAGACCGAATCCCCGGCCGTGCGCGAAGAGTTGACCAAGTACGTCAGCCAGCAGCCCTGCCCTGCCTGCAACGGCACGCGTTTGAACCGTGCCGCGCGCAATGTGTTCGTGGCCGACCGCCCGCTGCCGGAACTGGTGGTGCTGCCGGTCAACGAAGCGCTGAACTTTTTCCGCGGATTGTCGCTGCCGGGTTGGCGCGGCGAGATTGCCAGCAAGATCGTCAAGGAAATCGGCGAGCGACTGGGCTTTTTGGTCGACGTGGGCCTGGATTACCTCACCCTGGAACGCAAGGCCGACACGCTGTCCGGTGGCGAAGCGCAGCGCATCCGTCTGGCCAGCCAGATCGGCGCCGGCCTGGTCGGCGTGATGTACGTGCTCGACGAACCCTCGATCGGACTGCATCAACGCGACAACGAGCGCCTGCTCGGTACGCTGACGCGACTGCGCGACTTGGGTAACACGGTGATCGTGGTCGAACATGACGAAGACGCCATTCGCCTGGCCGATCACGTGCTGGACATCGGCCCTGGCGCGGGCGTGCACGGCGGTGAAATCTGCGCGCAGGGCACGCTGCAGGACATCCTGGAGTCGCCACGTTCGCTGACCGGCCAATACCTGTCGGGCAAGCGCCGCATCGAGATTCCCAAGCAGCGCCATAAGCCCAACCCGAAGATGATGCTGCATCTGCGCGGGGCCACCGGCAACAACCTGAAAAATGTGGACCTGGAGATTCCGGCCGGCCTGCTGACCTGCATCACCGGCGTGTCCGGTTCGGGCAAGTCGACGTTGATCAACGATACGTTGTTCACGCTGGCGGCCAACGAGATCAACGGTGCATCGCACACGGTGGCACCGCATCGCGAAGTCGAAAATCTGGACCTGTTCGACAAGGTGGTGGACATCGACCAGTCGCCGATCGGGCGCACACCGCGTTCCAACCCGGCGACGTACACCGGCATGTTCACTCCACTGCGCGAGCTGTTCGCGCAGGTACCGGAATCGCGTGCACGTGGGTATTCGCCGGGCCGCTTCAGCTTCAATGTGCGCGGTGGTCGCTGCGAGGCCTGCCAGGGCGACGGCATGATCAAGGTGGAGATGCACTTCCTGCCCGACGTGTACGTGCCGTGCGATGTCTGCCATGGCAAACGCTATAACCGCGAGACGCTGGAGATCCGTTACAAGGGCTTCAACATCAGCGACGTGTTGCAGATGACGGTGGAAGACGCGCTGCGGCTGTTCGAGCCGGTGCCGTCGATCGCACGCAAGCTGGAAACCTTGGTGGACGTCGGCCTGAGCTACATCAAGCTGGGCCAGAGCGCGACCACGCTCTCCGGCGGTGAAGCACAGCGCGTGAAGCTGTCCAAGGAACTGTCGCGCCGCGATACCGGGCGCACCTTGTACATCCTGGACGAGCCCACCACCGGCCTGCATTTCCACGATATCGAAGCGCTGCTCGGCGTGCTGCACAAGCTGCGCGATGAGGGCAACACGGTGGTGGTGATCGAACACAACCTGGACGTGATCAAGACCGCCGACTGGATCGTGGATCTGGGCCCAGAAGGCGGTCATCGCGGCGGCACCATCCTGGTCTCCGGCACACCGGAAGATGTGGCCGCGCACAAGGCCTCGTACACCGGACAGTTCCTGGCCAAGATGCTGCCGTCGGTGAAGGCACGCGAAACCCGCCCGGCCGCGATGGCCAACAAGCCTGATGCGCGCCCGCCGCGCAAGGTCAAGCCGGAGAAGGTGGCCAAGGCCGCCAAGACCACCACCAAGAAGACTGCGAAGAAGAAGGCAAGCTGATGAGCGAACACAAGATCCTTGCACGCGTTCCGATCAGCGTGCGCTGGCGCGACATGGACAGCATGGGCCACGTCAACAACGCCAAATACATTTCCTACCTGGAAGAAGCGCGTGTGCGCTGGATGCTGGGCGTGGAAGGCGTGGCGATGACCGATCGCATCGCACCGGTGGTCGCGGCCACCAACGTCAACTACAAGCGGCCGTTGGTATGGCCCAATGACATCCTGGTGGAATTGTTCGTCGAACGCCTGGGCAGCAGCAGCGTGACCATCGGACACCGCATCCTCGACCAGAAGGACGAGGGCGTGCTGTATTCGGACGGCAACGTCGTGGTGGTGTGGATCGATACCCAGACCGGCAAGAGCGCGTCGTTGCCAGATGCGGTGCGTGCCGCGAGCAGCTGATCGCGCGCAACGCAGACGCGGGTGAATGACCACGGCGGCTTCTCTATGGAGCCGCCGTTTTTAGTTGCGCGTTGCTCGCACCCGGCGAAACAGCTGTCGCCCACGTGCGCTGGATGCTGCACTGCGCTTGCGCGCGCGCCAGCAGCAGCAATGCATCCAGCAGCGCGCTTGCATGCACTCACCGCGTGCAGCGACGGCCGTCTATCATGAGCCGACTTTCAGGAGCCCCACATGAGCATCCAGATCCTCGACCACGGCCGTCTTCGCGAAATCCGTCTGGCGCGCCCGCCGGTCAATGCGCTGGATACCGCGCTATGCCAGGCACTGACTGCCGCCGTGCAGCAGGTGGGAAGCGAGGTCGACGGCGTGGTGCTGTCGGGTAGCGAACGTATTTTTTCCGGTGGCATGGACGTGCCGCATCTGCTCTCGCATGGCACCAACCGCGGCGCGCTGCTGGAGAGCTGGACGGCGTTTTTCGATGCGGCCAACGCGCTGGCCCACTGCCCGGTGCCGGTGGTCGCGGCGATCGGCGGGCACGCGCCGGCCGGCGGTTGCGTGCTGGCGTTGTGCTGCGATTACCGGGTGATGGCGCGCAGCGCCGATACCGCGCGGCCGTACGCGATTGGTCTGAATGAAGTGCAGGTCGGCCTGGCGGCGCCGGAAGGCATCCAGCGCCTGTTGCGCCGCGTGGTCGGCCCGCACCGCGCCGAACGCCTGCTGATCGCCGGGCAGCTGGTGCCGGCCGAAGAGGCAGTCAAGATCGGGCTGGTCGACGAGCTGGTGGATGGCGAGCTGGTCACCGCGCGCGCCGTGGCCTGGCTGCAGGACCTGCAGCAGTTGCCGCGCCAACCGATGCTGGCCACCCGCGCGGTGGCGCGTGCCGACCTGCGCGCGGCGCTGGCGCCAGAGTTGATCCAGCTGGAGCGCTTCATCGACGGCTGGTATGCGCCGGACGCGCAGGCCGCACTGCATGGGCTGGTGGCGCGCCTGCAAAAGGCATAGCACGCACAGGCGGGCCGCTATAATTGTGCTCCGTCGCACGCTCAGGCCAGCCTCTTGTCCGCCAATGCCGAACCCGTGGTCTCCGAACTGATCAGCCTGCTCTCGCTGGAGCGGCTGGAAGACAACCTGTTCCGTGGCCAGAGCCGCGACATCGGCACCAAATACGTGTTCGGCGGCCAGGTGCTGGGCCAGGCCCTGTCCGCGGCCCAGGCCACGGTGGAGAACGGCCGCCAGGCGCACTCGCTGCACGCCTATTTTTTGCGCGCCGGCGATATCGACCACCCCATCGTCTATGACGTGGACCGCACCCGCGATGGCGGCAGTTTTTCGGTGCGCCGCGTTACCGCGATTCAGCACGGCAAGGTGATCTTCTTCTGCGCGGCCTCGTTCCAGGAACGCGAAGACGGCGCCGAGCATCAGTCGGCCATGCCGGTGGTGCCGCCGCCGGAGGACATCGAACCCACCGCGCCGCTGGCACCGGAGGTGCTGGCGCGCCTGCCGGCCAAGGTGCAGCGCTGGCTCTCGCGCGGCGGCCCGTTCGAATTCCGCCACGTGTTCCCGCGCGACGAGCTCAAGCCGCCCAAGCGCCCGCCCTTCCAGCAGATGTGGCTGCGCCTGAGCGACCCGGTGGGCGATGACGTCGGCCTGCACCAGGCACTGCTGGCGTACGCATCGGACTTTCAGCTGCTGGGGACTTCCACGTTTCCGCACGGCATCAGCTATTACACGCCCAACGTGCAGATGGCCTCGCTCGATCACGCGCTGTGGTTCCATCGCCCGTTCCGCACCGACGACTGGCTGTTGTACTCGCTGGATAGCCCCACCGCGCAGGGCTCGCGCGGCCTGGCGCGCGGGCAGTTCTTCACCCGCGACGGCGTGCTGGTGGCCAGCACCACCCAGGAAGGGTTGATCCGGGTAGTGCGTGACGGCAGTGCCACCGCCGTGCCGGCCAAGGACTGACACGTGTGCTCGCTGCAACCGGCCATGATCACTGCATGGGCGATACGTCCAAGCGGGGGAGCGCTTGGCGCAGTGATGTTGCGCGACAGGCCGGCCAGTGCCGCATCTATCGCCGCAACAACCGTAGTTGGTAACCGCGGGCTGCCGCGGATTCGCCTATGCGCAGACGTGGCACGTAGTGCACCGCCCTTCCCTTTTCTTTCTCCCGTTCTAAGCAATTGCGCGCCCAGCGCAGTGGCGACAGACATCGATGGCACGCCCTAATGCGCAAGATTTTCAGCAGTCAACGGATCGAAACCGCCGAGGGCGTGGCCAACCTGCTGCGCAACGCCGGAATCGAGATCCGCATCAGTAATGGCCGGTCTTACCAGAGCAAGCGCAGCGGCCAGTTCAGCTATCTCGAACAAGGCAATGCGCAGGCGCATCCAACCGTGTGGATCGTGCACGCCAATGACCAGCCACGTGCGCGCGAACTGTTGCGCGATGCGCGCCTGCTGGACACCACGCGCCGTGACATGCCCAACGTGGAATACACCTTTCGCGAGGGCGAGACCGGCTCAAGCACCAGCGCGCGCAGCTGGGCCTGGCGGATCCGGCTGGTGCTGTTGCTGGTGATCGGCGCCGTGGCCATGGTGGTGGTGATGCGTCACCGCGCCGCGCCCGAGGCACCGGCGGCCACGCCGGCAGCGCAACCGGCGCCGGCAAAAACACCGCAAGCGCCCGCCGCGGAAGAAGACCAGACACGGGTCCGCATCCAGCCGGCCAGCTGATTGGCGCGTGGCCAATCGGCCGCGCAGGTGCCAATGCGCTTCGTCCGGCATCGTGGTGAGCGTTGGTCATCGCACGACGTGGCCACGATGCCGCGGTCGATCTGGCGACCATAGCTAAGAGCGGCTAACAAAACGTAGCGAGCAGCTGTCAGATGGGTGCGGACGGCGCGGAGGAACCGGAATGTACGGGCGTACATGAGGATTCCGAGCACCGGCCGCGCCCGCCTGGCGGCTGCGCAGTAGTTTTTATAGCTGCTCCAAGTAATGCAACGGCTCCAGGGAACCAGTCCAGCACGCTTACGCGCTGACGCAGCGAGCGGTCACATTCGCCAGGCAACTGCGTCATGCTGGTACCTGGACACGGATTCCGACGATGCACGCCGACACCCTGGACGCGATGCTCCACCACGAACTGCCGCACGCCGCGGCGGGTTGCCATCAGGCATACGGCCGTATCGTCACTGCCTGCCAGAACACGGTCACCGCCATTGCCCTGGCGATCACGCGCGATGTGGCGGCCAGCGAAGACATTGCGCAGGAAGCATTCCTGCGTGCGTGGCAGCGGTTGGCGCAGCTGCATCAACCGGCCAGCTTCCTGCCCTGGCTGCGGCAAATTACCCGCAACCTGGCGCGCGACTGGCTGCGTAGCCACCGGCATCGCCCACTGAGCGGTGAGGCGGCGGATCTGGCCATCGCAATGGCCGCCGACCCTTCGCCCTTGCCGGCCGAACAGGCCCTGCAAGTCGAAGAAGAGCGCGCCGCGCTGGAGATCATGTCCGCGCTGCCCAACGACAGCCGCGAGATCCTGCTGCTGTACTACCGCGAGGGCCAGCGCTCGCAGCAGGTGGCCAGCCTGCTCGGGCTCAGCGATGCGGCGGTGCGCAAGCGCCTGTCGCGCGCCCGTGCCACCGTGCGTAACGAACTGCTGCAGCGCTTTGGCACCTTCGCACGCGGCAGTGCGCCGGGTGTAGCCTTCGCCACCACGGTGACCGCTGCCACGATGCTCGCCGCGCCCGGAACGGCAAGCGCGGCGATTGCGCTGGGGGGGATTGGCAGTCTCGGCGGCGTCGGCAAACTGGGTGCCAGCGGCCTGAGCGGATCGGCGTTGACCAGTGGCAGTGCCGCCGGTGCGCTGAGCGTCCTGCTCGGCATGCCGATGGCAATCGCCTTGCTCGCAATCACGGGCGTGACGCTGACAACCTACATGTCTGGCGCGTATCTGTTGCGCTTTGCGGCCACCGCGCGGGAAGCCGCTGCGATTCGTGGTTTCACTCGCCTGAGCACCTTGACCGCTGCACTGACCTGTGGAGCACCCTTGTTGCTGCGGGCGTTCGGTGCGCCCAAGTGGCTGGCGCTCTGCGTGCTGGCAGTTGGCATGTCGGTGGTCTGTTACCACACCTTGGGCACCCTGCCGCGCATCATGCAGCCGATGCTGGAGCGCGACGCGCGTCGACGCGGCACCACCCGCCCGCCGTTACTGTACCGCTGCATGTTCAGCCGCAGCGCAATGGCAGTCAGCCTGGCTGCGGTCATCGTGCCCATCGCCTACCGCTATGGCGTGCTGGGATTGGTGTGATGCGGGCATGGCTACGTTGTCGCTGAGACTGCGCGCTGCAAAAAAACGGCCTCCTGCAGTTGCAGAAGGCCGTCGGTCGATCGGCGCCTTGTTACGGTGTTGCTGAGTTGCGACTACGTGTGTTGTCCGTGTTGCCGGTCGTCGCCACACGCCCTGGCTGAGCCCCTCTCGCCAGGGCATGCGTGGGCCTTCCTATGGATCAGTTACCGGCCGCCGGCTTGGCCGGCATCGGGCGCTTGCCATGCTCGCCACGCTCGCCGTGTTCACCCCGCGGACCATGTTCGCCGCGCAACTTGGACGCCGCATCGAACTCGGCCTTGCTCAGCTTGCCGTCCTTGTCGGTGTCAGCCTTGGCGAACCAGGCATCACGGTGCTGCTGCATGCGGAGCTCCCGATCGGCACGGTCGACAAACCCGTCCTTGTTGATGTCCATCTGGTCGAAGCGCGCCGCGAACTTGGGGTCGGCCTTGGCTTCGTCACGGCTGATGCGTCCGTCCTTGTTGGCATCGAGCTTGGCCCACATTTCGTCGCGGCCATCACGGCCCGGGCCGCGACGGTGCGGACGTTCGTCGCGCGACAGCTTGCCGTCCTTGTTGGTGTCCAGGCTGTCGAACTTGGCGGCCAGGCGTGGGTCGGCGGCCGCTTCGCTGCGGTCGATCACGCCATCGCCGTTGATGTCGAGCTTGGCCGGGCGCGGTGCGTCGCCTGCGGCAGGCGGGGTGGCAGCGAAGGCGGTGGCGGTGGACAGCGCGGCCAGCACGGCCAGGGCGAGAAACGGTTTGCGGGACGTCATGAGAAACTCCTTGGATGTGAAAACCACACGCGGCACTGCATGGGCCGCATCGCGTGGGTGGTGCGTCCGGATGCGCCGTGCGCTGCCACCAACATCCACATCAACGGGCGATTGCCGCCGCCGTTGACGCGCCAACCGGGCGCATTCATCCAGCGGACAGTCGCCGCCGTTGCGACGCACAGGCGCTATCCTGCGCGCATGGCCATCCATGCCGACACCCACGACGACCTGCGCCTGTTCCAGACCGGCGAGCATGCCTGCGGGTATTGGTCCGATCGCCAGGCGCGCGACCTGGTGCTGGACCCGCACGATCCACGCCTGGGCGCGCTCTATCCGCAGGCGCTGGCGTGGGGATTTCGTCGTTCTGGCGATCTGGTGTACCGCCCGCATTGCGAACGCTGCCGCGCCTGCGTGCCGGTGCGCATTGCCGTGGATGCGTTTCACCCCGACCGCAGCCAGCGCCGCTGCTTGGCGCGCAACCAGGATCTGGTGGTGCGTGTGGTCGCCGCCGAACGCACCGAAGAGCAACTGGCGCTGTATCGCCAGTATCTGCAGCACCGGCATCCGGGCGGCGGCATGGACACGCACGGCGCGGTCGAGTTCGATCAGTTCCTGATCGGCGGCTGGTCGCATGGGCGCTTTCTGGAAATCCGCGAACCGGCCGTCGACCATGTGCCCGGCCGGCTGCTGGCGGTGGCGGTGACCGATGTCACCGAGCACGCCTTGTCGGCGGTGTACACGTTCTACGCACCGGATGCGGCTGCACGCAGCCTGGGCACCTTTGCCATCCTCGAACAGATCCAGTGGGCCAGGCGCGAACGCCGCGCGCACCTGTATCTGGGCTACTGGATCGAAGGCCACGCCAAGATGAATTACAAGCGCCGCTTCAACGCGCTGGAAGCCTACGACGGCCGTCATTGGCGCGGCTTGCCCGCGGCCCAGGGCTCGGCCCGATAGCCCCACGCGACATCGGTCTGTCGCATGCTGCATGCGAGAATAGCGCCATGATCAGACCCGTCTTATTGCTCGCACTGGCCGCGCTTTGCACCGCCTGTGCCCACCGTACCGCCCCGACCGGGCAGAGCGCTGCATCCACCACGGCCGCCCCCTTGCGCATCGCCACCTACAACACCTCGCTGTACTCCGACGAGGCCGGCGGGCTGGTGCGTGAACTGCAGGGCGACAGCGCGCATGCGCGCAAGATCGCCGCCGTGCTGCAGCGCGTGCGCCCGGATCTGGTGCTGCTCAACGAGTTCGATTTCGACCCTGCGCATCGCGCGGCCGATCTCTTCCAGCAACGCTATCTGCAAGTGGCCCAGCCCGGCGGTGGCGACGCATTGGCGTATCCATATCGCTACCTGGCACCGGTCAATACCGGCGTGCCCAGCGGCCTGGACCTGGACAACAACGGCACTGTCGGCGGCGATGGCCGCAGCCGTGGCAACGATGCCTGGGGCTACGGCCTGCACCCGGGCCAATACGGCGTGCTAGTGCTGTCGCGCTATCCGATCGATGCACAGGCGGTGCGCAGTTTCCAGTTGCTGAAGTGGAGCGCGCTGCCAGGTGCATTGCGCCCGGTCGATCCGGCCACCCAACGCCCGTTCTACAACGATGCGATCTGGGCACAGCTGCGGCTGTCGTCGAAATCGCACTGGGACGTGCCGGTGCGCACGCCGCTGGGCGTGGTGCACGCATTGGTTTCGCACCCCACGCCGCCGGTATTCGACGGTGCGGAAAAGCGTAATGCCGCGCGCAACCACGACGAGCTGCAGCTGTGGCGCGCCTACCTGGACAACGCCGCCGACACCACGCGTTGGCTATGCGATGACCAGGGCCGCTGTGGCGGACTGGAACGCGATGCGCACTTCGTGATCCTGGGCGATCTCAACAACGACCCCATCGATGGCGCCGGCCGGCATGAAGCGATCCGTGCGCTGATCAATCACCCGCGCGTGCTGCAGTACCCCACACCCGTCAGCGCCGGTGGCCCGGAAAAAACCGCCGAATACGCCGCACAAGGCATTGCGCATACCGGCGACCCGCACCAGGTCACCGGCGACTTCGGACCGCAGGCGGGCACGATGCGGCTGGACTACGTGCTGCCCTCGGGTCAGTTCACCCTGGCCGGCAGTGGCATCTTCTGGCCCGCCAGCAGCTCGCCGGATGCGGCGATCGCCGATGGCAGCGATCACCATGCGGTGTGGGTGGATGTGGCTGTTAAGTAAGTGGGGCAACAGTCAGTTATTGCAGGAAGGATATATAGTGACACGTCGACGATGGGACACTGTTCTCGCTGCCTGATAGCAAGAAGCGGGTGGATTGATGGCTTACCGCCTAATAACCAGCAGCAACAACGCTCTTTCAACTGGTATAGATGCCGGGGTCGATTGATAAGGAACAGAGAGGGCCGGACTAGTCCGGCTTCATCCCGTGGGTTTACACTCCGGTGCAGCCCAGTAATGCAAGGAAATCCGGATGAGACCAAACCTGAAGGATCTGCGTTTCATCTTCCAAGGCTTATGGCTGTCAATCGTCATCGCCCCGATGCTGTCTGCCTGTGGCGCAAGCGCACCAGCACCTACCGATAAGAAAGACCTCTTTCTTAGCCAACCATTCCGGGTTGATAGCGTTGGCGAACATGTGCGTTTTGAATTCGAAGCAACGCCGGATAACGTAAATCTAGATCATTCTTATATTGTCGGATTGACCTTGAGTCGTAAAGGACGAACCGATCCTGTCACTGCATTAAATCATGGAAAGCCTCGCCTCCGTTACAAACTCAAAGTCGAGATCTGCAAGTGGATGAAAAATCGATGCGAAAAAATAACCACCGAAGACGATTTCCAGTCGCTTTTGCGGACAGAACCCAGTAGGGAAAAATCACTAGAATGGCGAAAAGGGAACGACGATATCAAATATATTCGCAGCGCGGCATACACGTCAGATTCAAGCAACTGGGTTGTCTGTAGATTTCAACCAACAAGTTACGGACGCTATCGGATCGATGTTTCGTCCTCACAGGGAAATCCAGCATTGGATGATCCAACGGCACAAATTTCAGTTCAGAAAAAATGGACTTCGTCGAAATAAATCTTTACGGATCAGCATGGAGCGCCTTAATGGACAAGCAGCACTACACAGTGACGGTCGTTATCGCAGCACCGGGCACACCTCTATACAAAGATGGTAAGCAAGATCAGGTCGATGGCGCACTACAAACTTCTGGCCCAGGCCACATGTTTTTTGTTCTTAGTGACGGCGGAGAGGAGTCAATCAGCTACGGATTTGCGCCGATTATGCATGGACAGATGAATGGCCCAGGAAAAATCTACAACACAGATGCAGATGAATACCACAACCCGGCATACTCAAGAACAATCGAAATAAGCAAAGAGCAGTATGAAAAACTGCAAAAATTCGGTGAAGAGCCGGAAAAACTGGGGTTCGACAAAGAGTACAGGGACGTGCGCAACAACTGTGTCGACTTTACCTGGGCTGCACTCAATCATGCCGGGCTCCATCGCAACAAGAGCCTTGATGTGAATGGATTGCTTGGGCCTGGCGGAGTCGGACAACTGCTTCCGGACGTTCGCATCCCTTTGCCGGTTGAAGGCTCGGGGAAAGATGCTTACCGCCCCTTGCGCAATATTCATGGCGTGGAAAGCATTGAGGCACCGTTTCCGCAAAGTCCGCTGAACAAAGAGGTTCGGCATCCGCTTCCGGCAGACAGATCGATCCAGCAACATCTCTTGAGCGATCAACAGCAACTGCCGTCACTCCGTAATCCCGATCATCCTGGGCACACGCTGTTCGCCCAGGCACAGACCCATGTGCAAGCTTTGGATCAGGCGAACAACCGGCAATCGGATGCGCGCAGCGACAACCTGGCTGGTTGCCTGGCGGTGCAATCCTGCAAAATGGGCATGAACCGCATCGACGACGTGCGTCTAAGCGAGGACGCCTCACATGCGTTTGCGGTACAGAACAATCCCAACTCACTGGGACCGCATGACCAGTTGCGTGCCCATGTGGATACTGTCGCTGCACTCAATACACCGCTGGAGCAAAGCAGTCAGAGCTGGGTCCAGGCTGCGGCAGAACGCGCGCACGGCGAACAGCAAAGGCAGATACAGCAAGAGCAGAGCCAACCACACCCTGCAAGGGCCTTGACCTGAAACTTGCAGTTCGACTTACATGCCCCTGCGTCCGACGCCTTCGATGGAGCAAACGGATGCCTATCAGATCACTGTCTGACCGTGGCTTGGTATCACCCGCAACGGATGTAATGCGGGTGTAGCCACCATGGTTCACGAAGCAATGTTTCGTGATTGCTGCACGTTGGCTGCATGCCAATCTCCCCATCTGAAAGCAAGGCAGTCTTGAAAATCGTGGGCAACGGTCAGGCCGATGCCCACAAGGCCCCGCAAGAACTACGTTATTTAATCGCGAAGCTGAATCGTCAGCGCGGCGGCAGCCACGCGCGCCTTCTCGCGCGCCGCATCGATGCTGTCGGCGCGCGCCAGCGTCACGCCAACACGACGATGACCATCCACGCGCGGCTTGCCGAACAGACGCAGTGCGGTGTCCGGGTCGCGCAAGGCCTCGGCCACGTTATCGAACACCGGCACGCCGTTGCCATGCGCCAATAGCGCGCACGATGCGGAGGGACCGCTCTGACGGATCACGCCGCCGTTCTCCGCTCCGACCGGCAGGCCCAGAATGGCGCGCGCGTGCAGCGCGAACTCGCTCAGTTCCTGCGACACCAGCGTGACCAGGCCGGTGTCGTGCGGGCGCGGCGAGACTTCGCTGAACCACACCTCGTCGCCCTTGACGAACAGCTCCACGCCAAACAACCCCCAGCCGCCCAGCTCATCAGTGATTGCCTGTGCAATCTCCTGCGAGCGGCGCAGCGCCGCGGCCGACATCGGCTGCGGCTGCCAGCTTTCGCGGTAGTCGCCATCTTTCTGCCAATGTCCGATCGGGTCGCAGAACGAGGTGCCACCGGCATGGCGCACGGTCAGCAGGGTGATCTCGTAATCGAAATCGATGAAGCCTTCGACGATGCAGCGGCCGGCGCCGGCGCGTCCGCCGGTCTGCGCGTAGTCCCAGGCCGCGTCGATGTCCGCCTCGCTGCGCAGCGTGCTCTGGCCTTTGCCCGAGGACGACATCACCGGCTTGACCACGCACGGCAGCCCGACTGTGGCGATCGCCTCGCGGTATTCGGCAGCGGTGTCGACAAAGCGATACGGCGAGGTCGGCAGGCCCAGTGTTTCGGCAGCCAGGCGACGGATGCCTTCGCGGTCCATGGTCAGACGCGCGGCACGCGCGGTGGGGATCACCTTCTGCCCCTGCTCGTGCTCCAGCGCCACCAGGGTTTCGGTGTGGATGGCTTCGATCTCCGGCACGATCAGGTGCGGCTGCTCCTGGGCGATCAGCGCCCGCAAGGCCTGCGGGTCGAGCATGTCCAGCACGTGCGAACGATGCGCCACCTGCATGGCCGGTGCGTTGGCATACCGATCGGCGGCAATCACTTCCACCCCGAAGCGCTGCAGCTCAATGGCGACCTCCTTGCCCAGTTCGCCCGAGCCCAGCAACAGCACACGGGTGGCGGAAGGCGATAACGGCGTGCCGAGAGTGGTCATGAGCGCGGTCCAGATCGGGAGGGGCCGCCATTCTAACGAACGCGCGATTGCCGCAGATGGCGGCAGCCCTTGAATAATATGATATCACTTTGATATCTTTCTCACGAACCCACATGGACTCCCCCCTCATGAAAGAGAAGCCGATCGGCTCGTTGGCAGGCATCCCCATCATCCTTGCCGTGGGCGCCGCGTTCGCGGGCATGGCCTGGTATTTGCTCAGTGCAATTTCCGCCGTGAGCATCACGCCAGCCAGCTTCATCGCGGCGCTCGCAGTCGTGGTGGTCGGGATCTTTTTCTTCGCCGGCCTGTACACCCTGGAGCCCAATCAGGCTGCGGTGCTGAGCCTGTTCGGCAAGTACGTCGGCACCGTGAAGGACCCAGGCTTACGCTGGAACAGCCCCTTCTATGCAAAGAAGCGGATCAGCCAGCGCGTGCGTAATTTCGAAAGCGGCCGGCTCAAGGTCAATGAACTCGACGGCAGCCCGATCGAGATCGCGGCCGTGATCGTGTGGCAGGTGATGGATGCTTCCGAGGCGGTGTACAACGTGGACGACTACGAAAGCTTCGTGCACATTCAGTCCGAAGCCGCGCTGCGCGCGATGGCCACCAGCTATCCGTACGACCAGCATGAAGAAGGCCAGATTTCGCTGCGCAGCCACCCGGCCGAGATCAGCGAACAACTCAAGCGGCATCTGGACGAGCGCCTGACCCAGGCCGGTGTGGACGTGATCGAAGCGCGCATCAGCCACCTTGCCTACGCGCCGGAAATCGCCCAGGCCATGCTGCAGCGTCAGCAGGCCAATGCGGTGATTGCCGCACGCTCGCGCATCGTGGCCGGCGCCGTGGGGATGGTGGAGATGGCACTGGCCGAGTTGCAGAAAAACGGCGTGGTGCAGTTGGACGAAGAGCGCAAGGCGCATATGGTCAGCAACCTGCTTACCGTGTTGTGTTCTGATCGCGGCACCCAACCGGTGGTCAACACCGGCTCGCTCTATTGAGGTGAAACAATGAATGTCATGGTGCCGTTGGTGGTCGCGCTGTCCGGCTTGCCCGCACTGGCGATCGCCGCCTCCATCGGTGCGGACGACGACGACCGCGCACGCGGCCTGGGCCTGCGCTGGGCCTTGATCAGTCTGGTAATCCTGATCGGTGCCGCCTGCCTGTACTGGGCCGGCGACAACCGCGCCGGGATCTACGCAGTGGTGATCGGCATGATCATCGGCGTCAACGTCTTGATCGTCTCGATGGTCATGCACCTGCGCCGCCACAGCGGCCGCGGTGAGCGCGAGTGAGCGAAAAAAAGGCCTATCCGCTGCGCATCAACGCCGATGTGCTGGCAGCTGTGCAGCGCTGGTCCGACGACGAACTGCGTAGCCTCAACGCGCAGATCGAATATGTATTGCGCGACGCCTTGCGCAAGGCCGGACGGCTGCCAAAGCCGCCCGCCGACAAGGAACCACACGCATGAGCAAGCGCTGGACTGACCTGACGCTCGAGTTGAAGCCTTCGTTCAGCGGTGGCATCAAGCACGACGACATCCAGGCCGAACCGATCAAACAGGGCAGCCTCGGCTGGAAGCTGGTCAACAGCATCATGCAGGCACCCCTGAGTGCGGCGTTGCTGGCGTTCAAGAAGGAGTTCTGAGGTGACGAGGCCATCGCGCCAGCGGCTCGGTGGAACTGCAGCGCCGGTGGCATGCAGCGGGCAACGCCAGCCGCCGCGCCAGCAGCTGCAGGATCTGCTGCAGCTGGCCGTGCAGCGCACTTAGCCCTACCCTGTTGCGATGCGCCAGACACGGTCCCTGCTGCTCAACACCACCGCGATCGAACTGCTTCCTGCTGCCCTGCTAAGCGCGCGCAGCAATGCCGACGCACGCGTATTGGCGCAGGCCGATTGGCTGCTGCGGCGCAAGCGCGATGGCAAGTACCTCGCCGCGCAGCTGCCGCATGGGTTGATGCCACTGATCCCACGCCTGGCCCGCGAGCCGGGCCTGGACGAGGCACTGGATCTGCTCCACACCAGCGCGCACCGCACCACGCAGGCGCCGGAGGCCGTGCTGCCAATCGACGGGCTGCAGCGCCGCCTGACACAGCTTGGCATTGGCGCCGACGCGTATGTGGCGCAGACCGGGCTGGACCTGATCGCCGAACCGGCAGCGCTGCAGCTGGCCGGGCACGATCGCTTTGCGCGCCCGTTGTGGCTCAGCGCCGGTGCTGCGCGTGCGTGGCGGCAACTGCGTGCGGCCGCGCTGCGCGAAGACGTGGTCCTCGATGCCATTTCCGGCTATCGCAGCCACGACTATCAACTGGGCATCTTCGAACGCAAGTTCGCGCGCGGTCTGACGCTTGCGCAGATCCTGGCGGTCAACGCGGCACCTGGTTTCAGCGAACATCACAGCGGCGATGCAGTGGATATCGGCACGCCTGGCGAACCGCCGGCCGAAGAACGTTTCGAGTCAACTGCGGCATTCGCATGGCTGCAGACGCATGCCGGGCGCTTTGGTTTTCGGCTGAGCTATCCGCGCGACAACCCGCACGGCATCGTCTACGAGCCCTGGCATTGGCGCTGGTGGCCGGCCTGATGGCGCGTGCGCAGGCAGGGCGCAGCGTGGCCTCTCATTCCTGCGAACGCGGTGTCGGCACCTTCGCGGCAATGCTGAAGTCGGCGATCTTCCACAGGTAAAACGCAGCGTAAGTGCGGTACGGGCCCCAACGCTCGCCGCGCTCGGCGAGTTCCTTCGGCGTCGGCATCTGCGCTTGTTTGTCCACGCGCTGGGCGCCCTTGCGCACGCCCAGGTCGTCGATGGGCAACAGGTCCGGTCGGCCCAGGCGGAACATCAGCATCATCTCCACCGTCCAGCGGCCGATGCCACGGACTGGTACCAATGCCTCAACGATGGCGTCGTCTTCCATGAAGGCAAGTTTGCGCAGCGAAGGGATCTCTCCCATTGCCTCGCGCCGCGCCAGGTCACGCAGTGCCAGCACCTTGTTGCCGGACACGCCGCAGGCGCGCAGCGCTGCATCGTCCACGCGCCCCAACGTGTCGGCATGCAGCCGGCTGGCACCGATCGCCACTTCCACGCGCCCAACAATGGTGGCCGCGGCCTTGCCGCTCAGTTGCTGAAACAAGATGGCGCGCGCCAGTGCGTCCACCGGATCGAACGGTTTGCGCCATCCCGGCTGCGGGGCGATCGGGCCGATGCGTCTCATCCAGGCCCCCAGCGCACGATCACGGCGTGCCAGATTGGCGAAGGCCACCTCCACATCGAAGCCGCGGGCGTGACGTGGCATCTCAGCGCCTCAACGCACCGATCGCCAGCACCACCCAGCCCAGCATCAGGCTGACCCCGCCGATCGGCGCCAGGCTGGTGGGCCAGTGCAGCAACGCGCCGCCAACCAGGCTGCCGGCAAACAGCAGGGTGCCGAGCAACAGCAGGTACAGGCCGATGCGGCCCAGCGCGCGGGTCTCAGCACCGCCCAGCACCACCAGCACGGCGCCATGGCCGAAGGCGTACAGCGCGGCCAGTTGCAGGCGCGATTGCACCAGCGCATCGGCCACACCATGCGAGGCGTAGGCCGATAGCCCCACTGCGGCGGCCGCCAGCAGCGCTCCCACAAAGGCCAGGAGCGAAGGATGTTTCTTGCGACGATCAGGCAACGACATGGTGGCAGTTCCAAAGGCAGCGCCGCAGCGCAAAAAAAAACGCGCCGCAAGGATGCGGCGCGTTTTCGTCTGGATCACATCATCGTGGTGAAACGATTACTTGATGGCCCAGTAGACGTCGTAGGTACCGTCCTGCGTGAACGACTTGTCCACCCCACCCTTCCACGACTCGTACGGACGCTCGGTCACGTCGTTGCCGCTGGTGGCAGCCCAGGCGCGCAGCGAGTTACGCACTGCATCCAGGCCGGCCATGTGGCCTGCGTAGGTTGCGAACGCCGAACGGTGCGCCTTGGTGCGCTCGTACTTCACCGGTGCTTCGGTCGGGATGTTGACCTTCAGCTCTTCACCCGTTGCGGCAACCGGAGTTGCGTCGACAGGTGCAGCAGCAGCGTCGTCCTTCTTGTCGTCAGCCTTGGCGGTGTCGGCCTTGGCGTCGGTCTTCGCAGCGCCGCCGGCCTTCTTGCGCACCGGCTGCACGACGTCGAACGCGTACTTGTCGGTGGCGAAGTCGGTGGTGACGATACGCACCGGACCCGACGGCTCGAGGCCATTGGAATCCATGACGCGCTTGATCCACTCCTGGTTGTCCTTGATCGACTTCTTGATCGTCTCGTTGTCACGATCGATGTTGCCGGCGGTGACGACCAGCAGGTCCTCGGCAGGCACATCGACGAGCTTGAGATCGCTCAACACCGGCTTGCCTTCCAGCTCGGCGCGGTAGTCGAAGTTCGGCACGGTGGCCAGTGCGGTGGTCAGGCGCGAAAGACCCAGCTTCAGGTCATCGCCGACATGCCGGCTGACGTACAAGCCCGCGTAGCGACCAAACAGGTTCCAGCCGTACTTCACGCTGTAGTCCTGGGTGATGCGCACGTTCTTGTTGTTCTTGCCGGTCGGCTTCAACGTGAAGTTGGTGACCTTGTCGTAGCCCTTGGTGGGATCTTCGATCGAGATCTCAACGCGCTCGTTCTTGACGCTGTTGGTGATCTCCCAGCTGCCCTGACCGATGTAGCCTTCAGTGGAGCTGTATTCAACGCGTGCACCCTTGCCCTCTTCCGGGCCGGCCAGCTTCAGCTGGATCTTGGGATCACGCAGCACAAGCGGGTTCCAATCCTTGAAACGACGGAAGCTGTTCACGGTGTCGTAAACAATCGTCATCCTGCGGTTGGTCTCGACACTCTCGGACATCTGCCGCTCCGAGGGCAACACCAAGCCCACCACGACAAACAAGCCAGCCACGATCCCCAAGGCGATCAGGAACTCGATAATACGGGTCATTCAGGAGGTCTCCGGGGCCGATCCCACGGCCGGGTTGAGTGAAGCGAAGCCGCCATCCTAGCAGGCTTCGAGAAAGATGTTCAGTTGTGCGACGGGTAGCGCGGTCCTGCGGTGTCATCCGCGCGCTCACGCCGCGTGGTGCAAAGGCGCAATCGCAACCTGGACAAGGGTTTGCAGCCATTACGCGCGGACATCATGCACGCGATGACGCGAGCGCGTGTGATGCACAGGACGCACTCCCTCGCCATTGCGGGTAGGCAGCCTGTTCCATTCACTTGTAGACGACTGCGCCGCGATGAACAAGCGCATCGGCCAGACGCCGTGCCAGCGCGCATCGGCGCCCTGCACGCCGGGGGTTCCGTACCATCAGCTCGAACGCCTTCAGCACTGCCCGGGTGCGGTCGCGCACGCCCAGCTTGGACAGGGTGAGCGGGCGCTGCTTGCAAGCCACTGGCTTGCGCGCGCGCAAACGCACGGCGCGCTGCGACGGGCCGGGCATCCTGTGGCTCAGACCAGCTGCAGCTCGAACGCCTTCAGCACCGCCCGGGTACGGTCGCGCACGCCCAGCTTGGACAGGGTGAGCGGGCGCTGCTTGCAAGCCATTGGCTTGCGCGCACGCGAACGCACGGCGCGCTGCGCCGGGCCGGGCATCCTGTGGCTCAGACCAGCTGCAGCTCGAACGCCTTCAGCACCGCCCGGGTACGGTCGCGCACGCCCAGCTTGGACAGGATGTTGGACACGTGATTCTTGATCGTCCCCTCCGCCACGCCCAGCGAATTGGCGATCTCCTTGTTGGAAAAGCCGCTGGCCATCAGGCGCAGGATCTCGGTCTCGCGGTCGGTGAGCGGGTCGGGCCGGTCGAGACTGACGAACTCGTTGCGCATGTGCTCCAGGCCCGACAGCAGGCGCTGGGTCACCGCCGGCTGCACCAGCGAGCCGCCGTCGGCCACGGTGCGGATCGCGCCGACCAATTGCTCCAGCGAAACGTCCTTGAGCAGGTAGCCCTTGGCGCCGGCCTTGAGCCCGGCCAGCACCAGCTGGTCGTCGTCGAAGGTGGTCAGGATGATGGTCGGCGGCAAGGTGCCGTTGCGCGAGAGCATCTGCAGCGCTTCCAGGCCGGACATCACCGGCATGCGCATGTCCATCAGCACCACGTCCGGCTGGATCTGCGGAATCTGCTCCACCGCCTGCCGGCCATCGGCCGCCTCGGCCACCACCTCGATCCCGGCGTCCAGGGCCAGCAGCGAGCGGATGCCCTGCCGTACCAAGGTTTGGTCATCGACCAGGCACACACGGATCATCACGACACTCCTTGAGTAATGGCCGCGGGCATCAGTGCCGGCGCGCCTGGAACGGAGATGCGCAGGCAAAAGCCGTCACCCCGCCGGGTTTGAATCTCGAGCTGCCCACCATACTGGTTCAGGCGTTCGCGCATGCCGCGCAGGCCATTACCGGGCGCCACCGCGTCGGCACCCTGGCCGTCGTCGCGCGCATCGATCAATACGGTGTCCGCATCGCGGCGCACCTGGATCCACAGATTGCGCGCGCCGGCGTGGCGCACCGCGTTGGTGATGATTTCCTGGGTACAGCGCAGCAGCACATGCGCGCGTTCGGGGTCGTCCAGGGTCAATGGCTGGCCGATGTCCAGATGGATATCCAGCGACGGCACCTGGGTCACCAATGGGCGTAGCGCCGCTTCCAGATCGATGGCGCCGCTGTCGCGCAGCTGGCTGACCGCTTCGCGCACATCGGTGAGCAGCAGCTTGGCCAGGGTATGGGCCTGGCGTACGTGTTCCTGGGCCTGGCCTTCGGTGATGTGGCCGGCCACTTCCAGATTGAGGCTCAGCGCGGTGAGGTGATGACCGAGCAGGTCATGCAGCTCGCGCGAGATGCGGGTGCGCTCGTTGATGCGGGCGCTTTCGGCCAGCAGGGCGCGGGTGGCACGCAGTTCGGCGTTGAGGCGGCGCTGTTCTTCGCGCGCATCGGTCTGCTGACGCGCGACCAGACTGGTCACGAAGATGAACATCGAGAAGCCGCCGTACAGCAGCGACTGCATCAACGCAGCGAACAAGGTGAAATCCGGGCGCAAATAATAGAAAACTGGCAGCACCGCCAGCTGGCTGAGCACCAGCCAGGCCACCCCGATACGCAGCGGTAGCAACCAGGGGATCACACCGGCGGCCACCATCATCAGGATGCTGCCCAGCCCGGTTCCGCTCAGATAGCTGACCGCCAGCGCAAAGATCGTGAGCAGCAGCAGGATCAGCCGGTCGTACCAATGGGCGTGTCCGCCCCCCCTCAAACCACGGGTCAGCCAGAAGTAGCTGGCGCCAAAGCCAACGAAGAATGTCGACATCAGCAGACCTTCCGCCGCACTGCGATGGTCTCCCTCTTCGGCGGCGGGCCAATACGTGTACACCAACGGCATGGCGATCATCGCCCAGGTGAACAGGCCGGCGAAGCGCAGGACGCGCGTATGACTGAGGTATCCCAACATGCACGCATCTTAGGCGTAACGCCTGCGGCTGCCCTCTTGCCGGAAGTCATGCATGCCGATGGTCGTCACGTCAGGTCGCCGCTTCAGGCCTGCCATGTAATAATCCGACGCAGATCCGATTTCGGGTCGATAGCGTTACCCCACGGAGTCCCAATGTCGATCGTCATCCGCGACGTGCGCGAGCACGAGCTCGATTCCGTCCTGGCCCTGAACAACAATGCCGGACTGGCGATCCTGCCGCTGGATTCAACCAAACTGCAGCGTTTCTACGAGCAGGCCGAATACTTCCGCGTCGCCGAGCGCGACGGCAACCTGGCCGGTTTCCTGGTCGGTTTCGGCAGTGGCAGTGCTCATGACAGCAGCAATTTCGCCTGGTTCCGGGACCGTCACCCGGAGTTCTTCTATATCGACCGCATCGTGGTGGCCAGCCGCCGCCGTGGCGGTGGTGTCGGCCGTGCGTTCTATGCGGACGTGCAGAGCTACACCGAACTGCGCTACCCGCAGTTGGCCTGCGAGGTGTTCCTGGACCATGGCGCCGATGCGGCGCTGCTGTTCCATGGCAGCTTCGGCTTTCGCGAAGTGGGCCAGAACACCATGGCCGACGTGGAAGTGCGCGCCAGCATGCTCATGAAAGACATGTGCAGCTACCCGTGGGTCAAGGAGACCTATGCCGGCAAGCTGCCCGAAGAGCTGCCCTGGGTGGGACGGCCGCGGCACGCCGCCGCCGACAACCGTTCGACGGGGACCTGAGGCGTGTCGAGTGTGAATGTGGATTTTGAACAGGCCGGCGAACTGAAGATCGGCCAGGTGGGCATTGCCAACCTGCGCATCCGCACCCTGGATGTGCCGCGTCTAGTGCGCGAGATGCAGGACCGGGTGACCCGCGCGCCGAAGCTGTTCGGCCGCGCGGCGGTGATCCTGGACTTCGGCGGCCTGGCGCAGACCCCGGACCTGGCCACCGCCAAGGCCTTGCTCGATGGCTTGCGCAGCGCCGGCGTGTTGCCGGTGGCCCTGGCCTATGGCACCAGCGAGATCGACCTGCTCTCGCAGCAGCTCGGCATCCCGTTGCTGGCCAAGTTCCGCGCCCAGTACGAAACCGCCGCGGTCAGCCCACCGCCGCCTCCCCCGCCACCGCCTGCACGCGCCGAACCGGCCGCCCCCGTGGCGCGGCCGGCGCCGGGCCGCATGCAACGCAACGCGGTGCGCTCGGGCCAGCAGCTGTACGCGGAGAACTGCGACCTGACCGTACTCAGTACGGTGGGGGCCGGCGCCGAGGTGATCGCCGACGGCAGCATCCATATCTACGGTACCCTGCGTGGCCGCGCGTTGGCCGGCGCTCAGGGCAACCCGGACGCGCGCATCTTCTGCCGCGACTTCCACGCCGAACTGGTTGCCATCGCTGGCCACTACAAGGTGCTGGACGATGTTCCCATGGACCTGCGTGGCAAGGCCGTCCAGGTCTGGCTGGAGCAGGATCAGATCAAGATCGCTGCGCTGGATTGACGCAGCCCAACCACAGAAATATTTCGGAGAAATCCTTTGGCTGAAATCATCGTAGTCACCTCCGGCAAGGGCGGCGTTGGCAAGACCACCACCAGCGCGAGCCTGGCCTGCGGGCTGGCACGGCGCGGCAAGAAGGTCGCCGTCATCGACTTCGACGTCGGTCTGCGCAATCTGGACCTGATCATGGGCTGCGAGCGGCGCGTGGTGTACGACTTCGTCAACGTCGTGCATGGCGAAGCCACGCTCAAGCAGTCGCTGATCAAGGACAAGCGCTTTGACAACCTGTACGTGCTGGCTGCCTCGCAGACCCGCGACAAGGACGCGCTGACCCAGGAAGGCGTGGAAAAGGTGCTCAAGGACCTGGCCGCCGACGGCTTCGAATACATCGTCTGCGATTCGCCGGCGGGTATCGAGAAAGGCGCGTTCCTGGCGATGTATTTCGCCGACCGCGCGGTGGTGGTCGTGAACCCGGAAGTGTCTTCGGTGCGCGACTCCGACCGCATCATCGGCCTGCTCGATTCCAAGACCCGCAAGGCCGAGGAAGGCAAGAACGTGCCGGCCTTCCTGCTGCTGACCCGTTACAGCCCGGGCCGCGTGGAAGGCGGCGAGATGCTCAGCATCACCGACGTGGAAGAAGTGCTGGGGCTCAAGGCCATCGGCGTGATTCCCGAATCCGGCGACGTGCTCAATGCCTCCAACAAGGGCGAGCCGGTGATCCTGGATGGCGAGTCCCCGGCAGGCCAGGCGTATGACGACGCAGTCGCCCGCATCATGGGCGAAGAGCGCCCGATGCGATTCATTTCCGTGGAGAAGAAAGGCTTCTTCAGCAAGCTGTTCGGAGGGTAAGCATGGGCCTGCTCGATTTTCTCAAGAGCAAGAAGAACACCGCCGAGACGGCCAAGAACCGTTTGCAGATCATCATCGCGCAGGAACGTAACCATCGCGGTGGGCCGGATTATCTGCCGCTGATGCAGCGCGAACTGCTGGAAGTGATCAAGAAGTACGTCAACATCGATGCCGATGCGGTACGGGTGGATCTGGTCAAGGATGGCGAGCACGATGTGCTCGACATCACCGTCGCCCTGCCGGAAGACGGCGACAAGTAAGCTGCACGGCACCGTGTGCGCACGGTGCCGTGCTGTTGTGGTCCACCTGCCGCCGCGCCCTGCCGCGGCCAGCATCTACCGCGAGCCCTGCGCGTGAGCATCTCCCCCTCTTCCCTGCCTGCCGCCGATGCCGTGTTGTGCGTGGGCGATATCGGCCTGGACGCGCCCGCTGCCCTACTGGCCCGGTACGGATTGCGCCTGCAGCATGTGGACGCGGATGCGCCGATTCCCGGCAGTTTCTGGGGTGAGCCGGAAGCGGGCATCATCGGTTGCGATGTGTATGTGCGCGACGACACGCCGGTGCATTCGATGCTGCACGAGGCCGGGCACCTGATCGTGCTGCCGCCGGACAAGCGTGCCGCGGTGCATACCGATGCCACCGATTCGGTGGATGAAGAAGACGCCACCTGTTATCTGCAGATCCTGCTGGCCGCGCAGTTGCCCAGCGTGGGCAGTGCGCGCCTGATGGCCGACATGGACAGCTGGGGCTACACCTACCGGCTGGGATCGACCCGCGCCTGGTTCGAGCAGGATGCGGAGAATGCGCGCAGCTGGCTGCTTGCGCGCGGCCTGTTGCCGGGGTGATGGGTGTGCCGCGTTCGAACGCGGCGGTGCGCGCTAGGTCAGGGTCGCGCCACTGAGATCCAGAGTGGCCACCGTGCCCTGCCCCGCACTGGAATCCAGGCGCAGGTGCCAGCCGAGGTGCTCGCAGAGGCGGCCGATCAATTCCAGGCCGATCCCGTTGCCTTGACGCGCGTTGCCGCGTGCCAGCCGCGCATAGATCGCACTGATTTCTTCCGGCGTCATGCCGTGGCCGGGATCGGTGATCTGCACCACGCCCGGTGACGCCAGCGCGATATGGATGATGCCGCGATCGCTGTTCTCGATCGCGTTGCGCAACAGGTTGCCGATGGCGGTCTGCACGATCGCCACCGGCGCCACCAGGCTGCACGGTGGCAGCGGTGCGACCTGCAGTTGCAGGTCCTTGTCGGCGCACAGATGCGCATGGTCGGCCACGATCTCCGGCAGCAATTGATCCAGGCGCAGCGTGTCGCTGCTACGCACCAGCCGGCCCGGGTCCTTGGCCAGCACCAGCAACAAGGTGATCAGCTGTTCCACCGCGCCGCTGGTCTGCGCGATGCGTTGCAGTTGATGGCGCACCACGGCGGGCGTGTCCGGTTGCTCCAGCGCCAGCTCGGCGGCGTTGCCGATCACCGCGATCGGCGTGCGCAGTTCGTGGCTGGCGCTGTCGATGAAGGCGCGCTCGCGCTCGACGAACTGGCCGTTGCGTTCAAGATAGTCATTGAGGGCATCGGCGATCACGTACAACTCGGTGCTGCCTTGCGGGCCCACCGCGATGCGCTGGTCGCGCCGTTCCGGGCGCAATGCGCCGATGTCGCGCGCAAGATCCACCAGCGGGCGCACCAGCCGCGCCATCGCATATGTGCCCATCAACACGGTGATGGCGATCAAGGCGATGCCGGCGGCCAGCATCCAGCGGGTGAGGAAGTGTTCCAGTGCTTCGAAGTCGGTGATGTCCAGCACCAGCGCCAGGCGGCCGGCATGCGTGGTGTCGCGCACCATCACCGCGCTCTGGCGGCCGGCGATCTCCAGATCGTCGTGCAGCCCGGGATGCAAGCTGCGCAGCGCCGGCGGCACCTGCGCGCTGCCGTCCACGCGAAACAGCCGCAAGGTGTCCGAATCCTGCCAGCGATAGCCCGGATCCTGCGCGCTGCGGTCCAGGATGCTGTCCAGTTCCGAATTGAGCAGCGAGCGCCACACGCCATGCTCGGCGCGTTCATGCAGGTATTGCGCGGTGCCGAACACGGCCAGCACCATCAGGAAGGTGTAGCCGAACAGCCAGACCAGCACGCGCCGGCCCAGCGGGCGATGCTTAGCCATCGGTGTACTCGGTGGCAGTGGCGGCGTCATCGGCGGCTTCCAGCGCGGCCACCCGGTAGCCCAGCCGCGGCAAGGTGTGGATGAGCTTTTGCGCGAACGGGCCATCCACGCTGCGGCGCAGTTCGTAGATGTGGGAGCGCAGCATGTCGCCATCGGGCGGATCGTCGCCCCATAGCGCCTGCTCCAGGCGCTGGCGGGTGACCACGGCGGGGCTAGCCTGCATCAGGATCTCCAGCAACTTGCGGCAGGCCGGGTACAAATGCAGCGCCTGGCCGGCGCGGGTGGCGTCCAGCGTGGCCAGATCCAGGCGCAGGTCGGCCACCTGCAGCAGCTTGCCGCGGCGGCGCCCCTGCGCGCGTGCCAGCAGCGCTTCCAGACGCACTTCGAGCTCGGGCAGTGCAAAGGGTTTGGTCAGATAGTCGTCGGCGCCGGCGCGGAACCCGGCGATCTTGTCGGGCAGCTCGTCGCGCGCGGTGAGCATGATCACCGGCAGCTCGGACTGATGCTGCTCGCGCAGCCGGCGCAGCACTTCCGGCCCGTCCATGCGCGGCATCATCCAGTCCAGCACCAGCGCGTCGTAGTGCTGGGTGGTGGCCAGATGCAACCCGGTGATGCCATCGGGCGCCGCGTCCAGGGTGTGCCCGCGCGCTTCGAAATAGTCGAACAGGTTGGCGACCATGTTGCGGTTGTCTTCGATGACCAGCAGGCGCATGGCGGTCTCCGGGGCGTCCGCGGCACGGACAAGTGTGCGCATCCTAGCCGAGCCACGGCGGCGGCGGCGATCGGGTGAATTCCGACATCCTTCCGACACGCGCATGGGCATCGTCCTGCACCGTTTCGACCAAGGCGCCCGTGTGCCGTTTGCCGTTTCCGCCGCGCTGTCGCGCAAACCCGCCCTGGCTGCCGCGCTGGCGTTGATCGTCGTTGCGCTGCTGGCCGGCTTGGGCCTGCGCCAACCCAACCCGCCGGACGAACCACGCTTCGTGCTGGCCGCACGCACCATGGTGGAGACCGGGCAGTGGTTGCTCCCGCACCGGGGCAGCGAGTTGTATGCGGAAAAACCGCCGGTGTTCATGTGGTTGCAGGCGGCCAGCTACGAACTTGTGCCGCACTGGCCGATCGCCTTCCTGCTGCCATCGTTGCTGGCCGCATTGCTCACGCTGTGGCTGACCTGGGACCTGAGCCGGCGGCTCTGGAACCGACGTGTCGCGCGTTATGCGGTGCTGTCGCTGTTCACCGTGCTGCAGTTCGGGCTGATGGCCAAGCGCGCGCAGATCGATATGGTGCTGGTGGCGCTGACCACGCTGTCGCTGTGGGGGTTACTGCGTCATCTGCTGCGCGGGCCGGACTGGCGCGCCTGGGTGATCGGGCTCTGTGCTGCTGGCGTGGGCACGGTGACCAAGGGCGTGGGGTTTCTGCCGCTGCTGGTGCTGCTGCCGTGGATGGCGCTGCCACGCCGTCACCCCAGCGTGCTGCCGGCGCGGGCGCTGGCCGGGCGCAGCTGGCTGCTGGTGCTGCCGGCGTTTGTGGCCGGCACCGCGGTGTGGCTGGGGCCGCTGGGCATCGCCCTGCTGCACAGCCCCGACCCGGCGTTGCATGCCTATGCGCACGAGTTGTTGTTCAAGCAGACCGGCACGCGTTATGCGCACGCATGGCATCACGTCAAACCGTTCTGGTACTACCTGCAGGTGATCGCCACGCTGTGGTTGCCGGGCTGCCTGCTGCTGCCGTGGCTGGTGCCGGCGTGGTGGCGCCGGCTGCGCCGCGGCGACCCACGCCTGCTGTTGCTGCTGGCGTGGAGCCTGCTGGTGCTGGTGTTCTTCAGTGCCAGCCCGGGCAAGCGCGAGGTCTACATCTTCCCGATGCTGCCGGCGTTGTGCGTCGCCGCCGCCCCGCTGCTGCCTGGCCTGTTGCGACGCCGTGGCGTGCAGCGGCTGCTGCTTGGCTATGTGCTGTTGCTGGGCGTGGCGGCGCTGGCACTGGGCGGCGGTATCGGCCTGCACCTGCACTGGGCCGAACGCAGCGCGCTGCAACGTGGCATCGCGTTGGCATCGCTGCAGACCATGAGCGTGTGGCTGATAGGTCTGGGGCTTGTCGCGCTCGGACTGGTGGCCTGGGCACGCGGCAGGCGCGCCGGCAGCGCGCTGGTCGCCGCCACCGCGGCGTTGTGGACGGTCACCGGCCTGGGCGTGATGCCGGCATTGGACCCCTATAGTTCATCTGCGGCGCTGATGCAGCGCGTGGGCGAGCGCATCGGCCCGCACGCCGAGCTGGGCATGCTGGCGTGGAAGGAACAGAACCTGTTGCAGGCCGACCGACCGGTCACCGACTTCGGCTTCAAGGCGAGTTGGCAGGCGCAGTGGGCGCAGGCCGGCCCGTGGTTGGCGCAGGCGCCGCAGCGGCGCTGGTTGTTCGTGCTCAAGCAGGCGGTACCGGCCTGCGTGGCGCGCGCGCAGGTGGTGGAGATCGGCGAATCGAATCGCAATCAGTGGCAATTGGTGCCAGGCACGGCATGGCACGCGGGGTGCAACGCTGCAGGCTCCGCCGCGGAAGGCGCAGATGCCGACACCGACACAGACTGAACCAACACAGTGCGCTTAACGCCGGTCCAACCCGGGTCCGACCGCTTTCCGACACGCCGCTTTCGAAGATGCCGGCCATTGCAATGGTCCGGATCTTTCGATGACAACGCTCCCCCTTCATGCGCCTGCGCTGGCACGCACCGCCACCAGCTGGCAAACCCGCTTTCTGCTGGTGCACCTGTGGCTGCCGCTGGCGGCGTTGCTGGCGATCAGCGCGCTGCTGATGCTCGGCGGCGGCGACCAGTGGGTGGCCGACGCGCTGTATCGGCTGGAAGGTGGGCACTGGCTGTTGAAGGAGCAGTGGTTCACCAGCCAGCTGGTGCATCGCGGCGGCAAGTGGCTGAGCACGGTTGCGGCTGTCGTGGTGCTGGGCATGGCGGTGTTGGCATGGTCGCGGGCGCGTCCGGGCGCACGTGCCTTGCGTTGGCCGCTGACCTACCTGGCGGCGTCGGTGGCGCTGTCCACCACGCTGGTGTCGCTGCTGAAGTCGTGGACGGCGATGGACTGCCCGTGGGATCTGAGCCGCTATGGCGGCACGCATCCGTTGATCGGCTTGTTCGCCTCGCGGCACGGCCTGCATGCCTCCGGTTGCTTTCCGGCCGGCCATGCCAGCGCCGGCTATGCGTGGGTGGCGCTGTACTTCTGCGCACTGGCGCTGCGCCCGGCCTGGCGCTGGCCAGCGCTGTTGACCGGGCTGGCCGCCGGGGCGGTGTTCGGCGTGTCGCAGCAGCTGCGCGGCGCGCATTTCCTCTCGCACGACCTGTGGTCGCTGGGCGTGTGCTGGTTGACCGCACTGGGTCTGTATTGGCTGCTGCTGGCGCCGCCGCGGCAACCGCTGCGCATGCTGGTGCTGTCGGGAGGTGAGCAATGAGCACCTGGCTGCCGCACCCGCGTTGGCGCACGCGCCTGCACGCGCTGAGCTGGAGCACGCGCCCCACTGTCTCCACCGAGATGCTGGTGTTGCTGAGCAGCCTGTTCTTCGCCCTGGTCTGCAACCAGGTGTTCTGGCGCACCGCCATGGCGACCCACCCGGGCAGCCTGGGCTTCGCCGCCTCGCTGATGGCCTTGCTGGTGGCGGTCAATGCGCTGGTGCTGGGGCTGCTGGTGTGGCGCTGGAATGCCAAGCCGCTGCTGACCGTGCTGCTGCTCACCACCGCCTTGGCCGCGCACTACATGGACAGCTACAACGTCTATCTGGACGCGGACATGCTGCGCAACGTGCTGCATACCGATCACAAGGAATCGCGCGAGTTGCTGACGCCAGGGTTGATCCTGCCGTTGCTGTGCTACTTCGCCATCCCGGCCACGTTGCTGTGGCGTGCGCGTGTAGGGACCCGCAGCTTGAGCAAGACCTGGTTGATTCGGGTCGGTTTTCTGGTCGTGATGGCAGTGGGCGGAATGCTGGGCGCGCTGCTCTCGTTCCAGGACATCTCCGCGTTGATGCGTAACCACCGCGAAGTGCGCTATCTGGCCACGCCGATCAACTACCTGGTGGCACTCAAGCAGAACTTCAAATCCGATTCGCCGATCAAGCATGCGCCCAAGCAGCCGGTCGAGCATGATGCGATGGCCACGCCGCGCGCGGCCGGCAGCCGCCCGCGCCTGTTGCTGGTGGTGCTGGGCGAAACCGCACGTGCGCAGAACTGGGGGCTCAATGGCTACGCGCGCCAGACCACGCCGGAGCTGGCGCAGGCCGGGGTGATCAACTTCCCGGACATGCATTCGTGCGGCACCAGCACCGAGGTCTCGGTCCCGTGCATGTTTTCCCCGTTCGGCCGGCGCGATTACAACGAAGACATGATCCGCGGCCATCAGTCGCTGCTGCATGTGCTCGAACACGCCGGCATCTCCACGCTGTGGCGCGACAACCAGTCCGGCTGCAAGGGCGTGTGCGACGGCTTGCAGATCGAACAACTGGACAATGCCACCACCCCGGGCCTGTGCGCCGATGGGCGCTGCATGGACGAGATCCTGCTCGGCGATCTGGCCGCGCAGGTGCGTGCCAAGCCAGGCGATCGCGTGGTGGTGCTGCACCAGTTGGGCAGCCACGGGCCGAGCTATTTCGAACGCTACCCGGCTGCGTTCGAACGCTTCAAACCGGTGTGCAAGACCTCCGACCTGGGCAGCTGCAGCCGCCAGCAGATCGTCAATGCCTACGACAATTCCATCACCTACACCGATCACTTCCTCGCCCAGGCCATCCACGCGCTGCGTGGGATGCCGGACTACGACACCGCGATGATCTACCTTTCCGACCACGGCGAATCGCTGGGCGAAAAAGGCCTGTATCTGCATGGCGTGCCGTATGCGATCGCGCCCAAGGAGCAGACCCACGTGCCGATGGTGATGTGGTTTTCGCCGGAGTTCGCCCGCGACCGTGGTCTGGACGAAGCCTGCCTGCGCCATCGCGCCGGCCAGTACACCGACCAGGACGCGCTGTTTCCCTCGGTGCTCGGCCTGCTGCAGGTCAAGACCAGTGTCTACGCCCGCGAGCGCGACGTGTTCGCCAGCTGCACCAGCTGAGCCCGGCGCCGCGTACGTTGCCGATTCACCGCGCCATGCACCACGCATGGCGCTTTTGCTTGCCCTGAACCCCGGCGCGCTCTAGCCTTCGCCGGACTTCACCGCAAGGACCACCCGTGAATCCTCGTCTGCTGTTGCTGGCGCTCGCCGTTGCCGCCGGTACGTTGTCGCTGTCGTCATGCCGCCAGGATGCGGCGCCGACGCCCAAGCCCGCCACCACCAAGACCGCACCCAGCGAAAGCGCCGACCAGTTCGTGGCGCGCATCAGTGCCGAGTACAAGGCGGCGTATCCGGAAATGACTGCCGCGCAGTGGCTGTCGTCGACCTACATCAACGGCGACTCGCAGTTGCTGGCGGCCAAGGCCAACGAGCGCGCGCTGAGCCAGCTGGATCGCTGGATCGACCAATCCAAGCAGTACGCCGGCACCCCGATGTCCGCCGACAGCGCGCGTGCGCTGCAATTACTCAAGCTGATGAGCGCCCTGCCCGCCCCGCGCGACCCGGCCAAGCTGGCCGAACTCACGCGTATCGCCGCCAAGATGGAAGGCGACTACGGCGCGGGCAGCGCCTGCACCGGTGACGGCGAACAACGCCGTTGCCGCCAGCTGGGCGAGCTCGAACAAGTGCTGGCACGCAGCCGCGACTACGACGAACAACTGCAGGCCTGGCAGGGCTGGCACGCCACCGCGCAACCAATGCGCAAGGACTACCAGCGCTTTGTCGGGCTCGCCAACGACGGTGCACGTGGCATGGGCTTTGCCGATGTCGGTGCGATGTGGCGCAGCGGCTACGACATGCCGCCGGCGCAACTGGCCAGCGAAACCGACCGCCTGTGGGAACAGCTCAAACCGCTGTACACCCAGCTGCAATGCTACGCGCGCGGCAAGCTGGACACGCAGTACGGCAAGGACAAGGGCGAGGTGGCCGGCGGCATGCTGCCCGCGCACCTGATGGGCAACATGTGGCAGCAGGACTGGAGCAACCTGTGGGATCTGCTGCAGCCCTATCCCGGTGCGGGCGACCTGGACATCACCTCGGCACTGGAAAAACAGTACCAGGGCAACCTGAGCGCCGCGCTGGCGCGCAATACCGGTGGCGATGGCGGCGCAGCTGCACGCTTTCTCGCCGAGCGCGACGCGCAACTGCGCACTGCCCAGCAGATGACCGAACGCGCGCAGGATTTCTACACGTCGCTGGGCATGCCGAAGTTGCCGGACACCTATTGGCAACGCTCGCAGTTCATCAAGCCACTGGACCGCGACGTGGTCTGCCACGCCAGCGCGTGGGACATGAACATGGGTGGCGAGCCGAACGCGGGCACCGGCCCGGACGTGCGCACCAAGATGTGCATCCGCCCCACCGAAGAAGACTTCACCACCATCTACCATGAGCTTGGCCACATCTATTACGACATGGCCTACAACCCGTTGCCGCCGCTGTTCCAGAACGGCGCCAACGACGGCTTCCACGAAGCCATCGGCGACACCATCGTGCTGGCGATGACGCCCAAGTATCTGCAGTCGATCGGCATGGTTGGCGAGCAGCAGAGCGGGCGCGAGGCATTGATCAATTCGCAGATGCGCATGGCGCTGAGCAAGGTGGCGTTTCTGCCGTTCGGGCTGATGATCGACCGCTGGCGCTGGGGCGTGTTCGACGGCTCGATTCCCCCGGAACGCTACAACCAGGCCTGGTGGGAGTTGAAGGCCACCTACCAGGGCGTGGCACCGGTGAGCCCGCGCGGCGAGGACTTCTTCGATGCGGGCGCCAAATACCACGTGCCCGGCAACACGCCCTACACCCGTTATTTTCTCGCGCACATCCTGCAATTCCAGTTCTACAAGGGCCTGTGCGATGCCGCCGGCCACCAGGGCCCGTTGTACGAATGCAGCTTCTACGGCAACAAGGAAGCCGGCCAGAAATTCTGGTCGATGCTGCAACGTGGCTCCAGCCAGCCCTGGCAGACCACGCTGAAGGAAGTGACCGGCAACGACACCCTCGATGCCGGCCCGATGCTGGAATATTTCGCACCGATGCAGGAATGGCTCAAACAGCAGAACCAGGGCCAGATGTGCGGGTGGCAGGCCAAGGGCACTACTGCAACGCCGCCGGCAACGCCGGCGCCTTCGACGCGCTGATCCACGTGCGTGACGTCATGCGGTTGCCGGATCCCGGCAGCCACATAACGACCTGTTGATAATCGCGAAAAACCTCGGCGATATACTTCGGCCCCCGCTGCGTCAGCGCAGCATGCAAGGAGCAATCCGATGAACCAGGCCTCCACTGGCCCGGGTCCGCACGATGCGGATCGCGATGCACAGATCATTGCAGACGCGCAGCAAGGCGCGTTTGATCCAACCTACGGCAGCACTGGCACCGAATTCGCGGCCAACGGGCCGGGTGGCCGCAGCCTGGGTCTCAACCCGGGCGAACAGTCGGTCAAGCACACGCAGAGCACGCAGCAGAGCAGCGGCAATGCGAGGCAGCCGCTGGGCGAAACCAGCCTGCGCAGCGCCAGCTCGCAGAGCCTGGGCGTGGTCAGCGATGCCGATGCAAAGACCACCACCTTCAGCCTGGAAGCAGACGCGCAGACCGGCTTGCAGCAAAGCCGGCAGACCAAACTCGGCAACGGCACGTTGAACCTGGAAGCCGGCGTGGCTGCCGGCCAGCGCATGCGCTACACGCTGACGCTGCCTGGCGCCGATCAATCACTGGACGCAGCCACGCAGGTAAACCCGCTGCAACCGGAGAGCTTGCCGGTGGGCGCTCGTGCAGTGCTCGATAGCCAGGCCTTCGCACAGCGCGAGGTCAAGGCGGACCTGCAACAGGTTGCGATGCAGAGCAAGATCACCGAAGCCAGCGGCCGCAGCTATCTGATCGAACGCGTGGACGAACGCCACGTGCGCGTGGTCACCGGCCCCAATGACGCCATCGAAGCGGCCAACGCAATCGGACTCAAGGCCGGCCCCGCGCAGGCCCTGGTTGGCCGCACCGATCGCCTTGGCACTTCACGTGTGCAGAGCGCGCAGTTCGACCTGGCCGATCCACGCGCCGTCGACGCCATGACGGCGTTTGCGCGCACGGGCGAGGTTGCGCCCGGCACGCCCGGCGTGGATCAGATCCAGACGCTGGAGCGGATCGGTTTCAGTTCGCAGCAGCGCATGCAGTTGCAACTGGGCCCGCTCGACGCCGATCTGGGGGGCGCCCGCAATGAAGGCAGCCAGATCCGCATCAGTGAACCCGGCCAGGACGGCTACGCCGTGGTGCAGCAGCTGAAATACGGCGATAACGTGCCACTGACAGTGCTGCGCCACTACGACGGCAACAATGTCGAACGCGTGCAGGAGCGCAGCTACCGTTTCGAAATCGACGGCGACGTTGCCACCCCTGGGCTGATGCAACGCCTGGGCGGCCGCAACGAGGCCAGCGAAGAAAAAGCCATGGCGCAATCGCTCAATAGCGCGATCAGCGGCGACATGGCGGGCACAGGCGCAATTCAGGCCGGGCAGAAAACCACGCTGGTGTTCAACGAGCAGCAGATGCAGGCGTTGCTGCAGCAGACCCAGACCGCCGCCACGGCCAACAAGATCGGCGCGAGCCCGTTGGCACTACTGGTCGGCAACGGCCAGGCATCCGACACCGAGCAATTCGCCATCGCGCTGGCGCGCAATGTGGGCGGGCAGCCTGCGGCCTTTGCCGAGCGCCTGCAACGCATCGCAGACGGCGCCGACGGCCAGTTCGACGGCCGGCTGCAACGCATCGACGCCGATGTGGCACCGCGCCCGGCGGCCGCAACCGCGGCAGTGCCTGATCCGCGCGACCCTGCGCATCCGGACCATGGGCTGCTGCAGCAATGCACCGCCGCCGTAGGGCGACTGGAAGGCGCGCATGGCCCCACGCCGGGCATGGACAGCGAGCGTCTGGCACTGGGATCGCTGGTGGCCGCGCGTGAGCATGGGCTACAGCGCGTCGACCACGTGCTGCTCGGGAACGACCCGGCCCGCGGCTTCGTGGTCCAGGGCGCGCTCGATTCACCGGCGCACCTGCGCGGCAGCTTCGACGCCAAGGCGGCGCAGGAAGCGCCGGTGGAAGCCAGCCTGCAGCGCTTGCAGGCATTGGGACCAGCACCCGAGCGCGATGCTGCCGCATTGGAGCAGGCAACGCAGCAGGAGTCGGTGCGGCATTCGCAGGCGCGTTGACTGCGTTAGCGGGTTCAGTGGCAGCGTCGTGGCCACGCCTGCGTCGCTGCCTTTGCTGGATCGCAAAGGCAGCGACGTAGCGACCCTTCGGGCAGTTGCAGGGCTGTCGTAGGAGCGCGCGCGCGCGCGATGGGGCGGTACCGGGAAAGCCTCTCGCGCGCAAGCGCGCTCCTACAACAGCGGTGTTGCTTGGGTTGCCGTGTTCACGCTGATCAACTTAGCCGATTGCGACGCGAGCAACCTCACTGCGCTGGCGCGTTGGCGAAAGACGCGCAGGCAACGTGGCTCAATCGAGCTCCACGCCCCAGCAAACGCAAACGCTCTAGACAAATCATTGCCCGACCATCGTAGGAGCGCGCTTGCGCGCGATGGTGCGTCACCGGGAAAGCCCTCGCGCGCAAGCGCGCTCCTACCACAGCGGTTTTGCTTGGGCTGCCGTGTTCACGCTGATCAACGCAGCCGATTGCGACGCAAGCACACTCACCGCGCTGTCGCGCTGTCGCGGGGGCGAAAGGCGCGCACGCAACGTGACTCAATCGAGCTCTACGCCCCAGCAATCGCAAACGCTAGACCAATCATCGTCCCGACCATCGTAGGAGCGCGCTTGCGCGCGATGGGGCGTTACCGGGAAAGCCCTCGCGCGCAAGCGCGCTCCTACAACAGCGCCCGAAACCAAGAGCGCCCGCAACGCGCGCTTGTACCGCAGGTCAGTTGAGCTTCGCGCCCTGCAAGCGCTCGCTTAGCTTGGTCTTGAACTGCTCGAATTCCATGCCGTCCGCAGCGGCCTCGGCGTGCGCGGCGTCCTTGAGGGCGTCCGAATAGGTCAGCCGCACGGGGGTGCCCTGGCGTTCGTGCAGTTCGGCCGCTCGCATGATCAGGGCCAGCACCTGCGCGGCGCTGGTGCTTTCGCCGGCGATGCGGCCATCCATGCCCAGCACCCACTCGCCGTCGCGGCGCACGATGC
Organism: Xanthomonas sp. NCPPB 2922; assembly: GCF_041520885.1. NCBI lineage: Bacteria > Pseudomonadati > Pseudomonadota > Gammaproteobacteria > Lysobacterales > Lysobacteraceae > Xanthomonas > Xanthomonas sp. NCPPB 2922. The sequence goes on from NZ_JBGOFY010000010.1 coordinate 110,881, forward strand.
CGGCCAGCAGCGTGCGTTGCTGGTCGCGCAGTTCGGCATGCGGTTCGATCGGCGAGACCGGCGCGGGGTTGGCAGCGGCCTGGTTGCGCGCGCGCTCGGTGGCCCGCTTGCGGGCATCGCGGCGCAGCTTGGAATCGGTGGACATGCAGGCTCCTGTGGGGTCAAAGATGGTCGGCCGGCTCCAGAGGCAGTGCCTCGGCAGCCTGGCGGCGCCGCAAGCGGCGGCCGCTGCGGCGCTCCCAGCGCCAGAATAGCCAGACCAGCAAGAAAAAGCCGGTCATGCCGAACGCCAGATGCCGCGGGTGTTCACTCAGCAGCGGCGACAGCACCCCGGCCACCACGGTATTGGTCATCAGTTGGGTGAAGGCCTGCAGCGAGGAGGCCAGGCCGCGCTGCTGCGGGTACATGTCCAGCACCGCCAGCGCCAGGATCGGGAAGATCAGCGCCATGCCCAGCCCGGCCAGGAAGATCGGCAGCACCGCCCACGGCAGGCTGATCTGCGCCACCGCCAGCGTGTAGCCAAGGTTGACCAGCGCCGCCACACCGCAGCAGATGAAGCCAATGCGTACCTGCCGCACCGGATCCATCCGCCCGGCCATGCGCCCGGACAGGAACGAGCCAAGGGTCATGCCGCCGATGGTGGGAATGAACAACCAGGCGAAATCGCCCTCGCCCAGGTGCAGGTGGCGCATCACCAGCACCGGCGCCGAGGCGATGTACAAAAAGATGCCGGCGAAGTTGAACGCACCGGCCGCGGCCAGGCGCTGGAAACGTGGGTTGAAGCCGATCCGCACGTAGTCATGCAGCAGGCGGCGCAGCTGCAGCGGCGTGCGCGCCTCCACCGGGTGGGTTTCCGGCAGCCAGGTCACCGTGGCGATCAGCAGCACCAGCCCGAACACCGCCAGGAACCAGAAGATCAGCGGCCAGCCGGCGCCGCTGAGCAGGATCCAGCCGCCGATGATCGGCGCGATCGCCGGGGCGATGCCGAAGATCATCGACACCTGGCTCATCAGGCGCTGCGCGTCGTGGCCCTGGAACAGGTCGCGGATGACCGCGCGCCCCACGATCATGCCCACGCCGGCCGACAAGCCCTGCAGCGCGCGGAAGGCCAGCAGCGTCGGCAGATCGCGCGACAACGCGCAGCCAATGGTGCCGGCGATGAACAGCACCAGCCCGCCCAGGATCACCCGCTTGCGGCCCCAGGCGTCGGAGAGCGGCCCGTGCGCGATGCTCATCAGCCCGTAGGCCAGCAGATAGACGCTGATGGTCTGCTGGATCGCCACCTCGTCCACCGCCAGGCTGCGGCTGAGCTGGGAGAACGCCGGGAAGATGGTGTCGATGGAAAACGGGCCGAACATCGCCAGGCCGGCGAGCAGCAGCGCCATGCGACGGGTGGAGGGCGTGGTCGGGGTCATGCCGGGATCCGGAAAGCGGGTACAGCGGAGTGTGCACGTCAGGGGCCGCGTCGGCGGCGGGACTGGATGCACACAGGGCCGCAGATGATAGGTGTTCGCCCCGGCAAGGTTAAGCAAACCCGAGCGCAGCGCCCCTGCCGCGGCAGCGTGGTGCGGCGCGCCGGCGGCTTGGGCGCAGGCTATAATTGGCCGGCAACACGGTGGGAGAAGCGGCACTGCCGCTGCCGAAGGCGCAACAGCCCGTAATCGCTCAGGCCCGATACCATCTTCAACACAACTCTGGAGAGACCGGTTCACTCCGGCGCCGAAGGGGCACGGAACGCAGGCAGGCCACAGGCCAGGCCGCGTTCTTAAACTCTCAGGCAAAAGGACAGAGGGGCGCGAGGAAGACCGCCAGTGCGGCAGGTCGTGGTGCGCGTATGCGCGTCATGCCGGTCGTGGTGCTTCCGACCTTTCGCATGCCCCCTGCCCCGGATGCCCGCCATGTCCCAGACTCCGTCTTCCCTGCGCGACCTCGAACACCACAGCGCGTTCGTCGAACGCCACATCGGCCCCAACGACGCGGAAATCGCGCAGATGCTGGGCGTGGTCGGCCACGACTCGCTGGATGCGATGACCGACGCCATCGTGCCGTCCAACATCAAGTCGCCGGCCGCGCTGGCGCTGCCCGATGCGATCACCGAAGAAGAAGCGCTGGCCAAGATCCGCGCCATTGCCAGCAAGAACCAGGTGCAGCGCACGTTCATCGGCCAGGGGTATTACGGCACGCATACGCCGAAGGTGATCCTGCGCAACATCCTGGAAAACCCGGCCTGGTACACCGCCTACACGCCCTACCAGGCCGAGATTTCGCAGGGCCGCATGGAAGCGCTGATCAATTTCCAGACCATGTGCGCCGACCTCACCGGCATGCAGATCGCCAATGCCTCGCTGCTGGACGAAGCCACCGCCGCAGCCGAAGCGATGACGCTGGCCAAGCGCTCGGCCAAGTCCAAGTCCGATACGTTCTTCGTGCACGACGCAGTGCACCCGCAGACCCAGGAACTGCTGCGCACGCGCGCCGAGCCGCTGGGCATCGTGCTGCGTGTGGGCACGCCGGACGAAGCGCTGCAGGCCGATTGCTTCGGCGTGCTGCTGCAGTACCCGGACAGCTTCGGCCACATCGGCGATCACGCCGCGCTGGCCGATGCCGTGCACGCGCAAGGCGGCCTGGTCGCCGTGGCCACCGATCTGCTGGCGCTCACGCTGATCGCCGCGCCGGGCGAATGGGGCGCGGACATCGTGGTGGGCAACTCGCAGCGCTTCGGCGTGCCGTTCGGCTTCGGTGGCCCGCATGCGGCCTTCATGGCCTGCCGCGATGCCTACAAGCGCTCGATGCCGGGCCGCTTGATCGGGGTGTCGATCGATGCCGCCGGCAACCCGGCCTATCGCCTCACGCTGCAGACGCGCGAGCAACACATTCGTCGTGAAAAGGCCACCTCCAACATCTGCACCGCACAGGTGCTGCTGGCGGTGATGGCCTCGATGTACGCGGTCTACCACGGCCCCGATGGTCTCACCCGCATTGCCCGCCGCACCCATCGCCTGGCGGCGATCCTGGCGGCCGCATTGCGCAGCGCGGGCGTCACCGTGGGCGAGCATTTCTTCGACACCCTGCACGTCAAGGCGATCGATGCCGATGCCATCCACGCCAAGGCACGTGCGGCCGGCATCAACCTGCGCGCGATCGACAGCGAAGCGGTCGGCATCAGCCTGGACGAAACCAGCACGCGCGCCGATGTGGTGGCACTGGCGCAGCTGTTCGGTGCCCAGGCGGATATCGATGCGCTGGATGCCGCCACCGCCGACGCGCTGCCGCAGGGCCTGCGCCGCACCAGCGCGTTCCTGCAGCACCCGGTGTTCAACACCCATCACAGCGAACACGAACTGCTGCGCTACATGCGCTCGCTGGCGGACAAGGACCTGGCCATGGATCGCACCATGATCCCGCTGGGCAGCTGCACCATGAAGCTCAACGCCACCGCCGAGATGATCCCGGTGACCTGGCCGGAGTTCGGCGCGATCCATCCGCTGGCACCACCGGAGCAGTCGGCCGGTTATGCGCAGCTGATCGAAGAACTGGAAGCGATGCTGGTCGAATGCACCGGCTACGACGCGGTGAGCCTGCAGCCCAATTCCGGCGCGCAGGGCGAATACGCCGGCCTGCTGGCAATCCGCGCCTATCACCGCTCGCGCAACGAAGCCCACCGCGACATCTGCCTGATTCCCGAATCCGCCCACGGCACCAACCCGGCCTCCGCGCAGATGTGCGGCATGACCGTGGTGGTGACCAAGTGCGATGCCAACGGCAATGTCGATGTCGATGACATCCGCGCCAAGGCCGAGAAGTATTCCGACCGCCTGGCCGCGCTGATGATCACCTACCCGTCCACGCACGGCGTGTTCGAAGAAGACGTGGTGGCGATCTGCGAAGCGGTGCACGCGCACGGCGGCCAGGTGTATACCGACGGCGCCAACATGAACGCCCTGGTCGGCGTGGCCAAGCCCGGCAAGTGGGGCTCGGACGTGTCGCACCTCAACCTGCACAAGACCTTCTGCATTCCGCACGGCGGCGGCGGGCCGGGCGTGGGCCCGTGCGCGGTGAAGTCGCACCTCGCACCCTTTTTGCCGCGCACGCTGGGCGGCGAAGGCGATGTCGGCATGGTCAGTGCAGCCAGCTACGGCTCCGCCTCCATCCTGCCGATCAGCTGGATGTACGTGACCATGATGGGCAGTGCCGGCCTGCGCAAGGCGACCCAGGTCGCCCTGCTCAACGCCAACTACATCGCCAAGCGTTTGAGCGCGCACTACAAGACGCTGTACACCGGCCGCAACGGGCTGGTGGCGCACGAGTGCATTCTCGACATCCGCCCGCTGGAAAAGACCAGCGGCATTGGCGCCGAGGACATCGCCAAGCGGCTGATCGACTTCGGCTTCCATGCGCCGACGCTGAGCTTCCCGGTGGCCGGCACCTTGATGGTGGAGCCGACCGAAAGTGAATCGCAGCACGAGCTGGACCGCTTCATCGACGCGATGATCCAGATCCGCGAAGAAATCCGCGCGATCGAAGACGGCCGCCTGGATCGCGAGGACAACCCGCTCAAGCACGCCCCGCACACCGCCACGCAGGTCTCGGCCAGTGAGTGGACGCATGCCTATCCGCGCGAGCTGGCCGCTTTCCCGCTGCCCTCGCTCAAGCAGCAGAAGTACTGGCCGCCGGTGGGCCGCGTGGACAATGTCTACGGCGACAAGAACGTGATGTGTGCCTGCATCCCGGTGGATGCGTACAAGGACGATGTGGTGGCGTAAGCGCCGCAACGCTGCCCTTGGCTGAACTCAAACCCGGCCGCGTGTAGCGTGGCCGGGTTTTTTAGTGTCTTGAACGTGGGATGCAGCAGCATGCGTCGCAGCCGCCGCGGCATAGTCTCGCTGTCTTGCACGAGTACGGAAGAGAAAAATCCTGCGCGCTGGCCTGTCACCACGGTCCGCGCATGGCATCCGAGCCAAGTAGCGCCAAGATCGCCCAACAGAAGCCGGCAGCGCGCGATTCTGCAAAGCCGCAGCTGCCCGACTGGCGACTCAACCGTCGCACGCAGCGATGCCGGGCGCGGTGACGCACAGAGGGCTGATGTACTGGGCAGCGCACGCACATGTGATGTTGCCGCGTGCCTGCGCCAGCTGCCCGCCGAGACCCCGGCCGATGCCGAACTGCAGCGCCGCGGACTGACCGGCCTGGACGCCGATGCGCGGTGGCGATGTACTGCCCGCACCGCCAGGTCCGGCCAGTGCCCAGGCGCGGCAGCTCCAAGTGTTGTTGTTGATCGGCAGCAATCGCACTGAGGGCCGCCCGTTTGCGCAATTGCTTTACTACGCCAACAAGTTGAACCCTGCAAAGCGGCTACAAGGTGCGCGTAAAACGCATGTATGCCGCGCAGGCACCGGTCCTGGCGCAGTATGCGCACATGGCGGCGCAGTCGCGCTGGCGTGCAGCTGCAAACTTGTTACAGATCGTGCAAATCCAGTCACACATCGCGGATCCGCCTGCACCACCCGACGCTGGACCAGCTGCTGCGTACCCGCGTGCCGATGTACGCCTACGAAGTTCGACGACCCGGGTGCGCCATTCAGTCTATTGCGGTTGACATTTCACATGCACTGGGCACGCATCACGCCCCCGAGCCAAAGTTTCTGTGCCAGCGCCACGGGTGCTCAGCGGCATCGGATGCAAACGGATTATGGGAAAACGGCTCCGCCCGAAGCTACACCGATTCGATGACGCTCGATTTCCCAGCTACAGAGTACCGTCCATTTTGATACCGCCGAGCCCCACTTTACACGCCGCGGTGAGCACCCTTTACATTATCTTATTTTAATTCTTTAGTTTTGGTAAATGGAGAATCCGCCCTTGATCTCCTTTGCCTTCAACGGAGAACTCGAGAGCATCAAAGCGAGTGCTTTGCGGGGAGTCAGCTTACCTTTTACGGCAAAAGTCGGAATTTCATGCACATCTGTATTCGCGACTTCGTCAGCATCGATCGACACCGGGCAATGTGTCAGCTCTGTGAACCGAGCAACGGCCTCGCCCAGGGGCATAGACGGGATGCTCATTCGGATCCGCTTATTCTGACAATCGTAAAAACTTGGTTCCTGTGCAAGCGCGGCATTGGAACTGATCGCCAATGCCAGCAGCGCAACGGTTAGGTAGATTTTCTTCACGTTATTCTCGAAGTGTGATTAGAGGGATCATCATTTAACTACAGATCCGTGGTGCCATACGCGATACGCAGGATGCATTCAGCGCATGGACAGGGCTGGAGCAGGGGCGCGTATTTTAAATTGGTAACACCGGAGTTCACGTTGCGCAGCACGCGCTTGCCAACACGTTGCAGGATTACTGGGGCGCCTTCGCGCGCAGCGGCGATCCCAATGGCGGCTGGCGTCCAGCCTGGCCACGCTTCGATGGCGACACGCCGTTGACACTGTCGCCCGGCAGGATCGGGCCCACGCCGGACTTCGCCGCACAGCATCGCTGCACGTTCTGGGATGCGCAGGCCAAGGCTGCAACGCGCCCGCTGCCCACTGCCGTGCCGGTGCCTGCACCACCCTCTCACTGATCGCTGGAGCCCTGCCATGTCCGAATCCGACACCACCCACTGCCCGCAGGTGACCTTGCGCAACGGACGCAGCGTGCCTGCGCTGGGCATGGGCTCCTGGAACCTGGGCCAGGGGCGACATGCGCCGCAGCAGGAGATCGAAGCACTGCAGACCGGCCAGGCGCTGGGGATGCGCTTGATCGATACCGCCGAGATGTACGGCAATGGCCGCTCGGAACAGTTGATCAGCCAGGTGATCGCACGCGGGCAGCCGCCGTATCTGGTGTCCAAGGTGCTGCCCAGCAACGCCAGCGCGCGCGGCATTGCGCGCGCCTGCGAAGCCAGTCTGCAACGCCTGGGCGTGCGCACGCTGGATCTGTATCTGCTGCATTGGCGCGGAGGCAGCGATCTGGCGGAGGTGGTCGCTGCGTTCGAAACACTGCGCGATGCCGGCAAGATCCGTGACTGGGGCGTGTCCAATTTCGATGTCGACGACATGCAGGAGCTCTGGCAGATCGATGGCGGGCAGCACTGCCTGGTGAATCAGGTGCTGTATCACGCCGGCAGCCGCGGCATCGAGTTCGATCTGTTGCCGTGGTGCGCGCAACATGCGGTGGCGGTGATGGCGTATTCGCCGCTCGGCAGCCGGTGCGTTGCTCGATCACCCGGTGCTGCATGCCATCGGTGCGCGACGCGGCGTAGCGGCTACCGCGGTGGCGCTGGCGTGGGCCATCCGCAGTGGCCAAGTGATCGCCATTCCCGAATCCGGTACGCCAGCGCATGTCCGCGCCAATGCAGATGCATGCACGCTGCAACTCGATGCGCGGGATCTGGCAGACCTGGACAACGCATTCCCACCGCCCACGCGCAAGCAGCCACTGGATCTGCTGTAGACCTCGCTCACGGTCGCGCTTGCAGCATGCCGTGCGTCACAGTGTTGTCGTTGCACTAAACAGCTATTTTTGCGTGTGATTGTTCGTCGCACGCTGCCCTGCAACGCGCTCGCATGCACATGTGAGTGTTCGTTCGCATGCAGACACATCCATTTAACAGCGCCACTCCCAGGCTCGACTGGATAGCTCGCATCCCAGCCCGCCAACGTGGAGTCCCCCATGGCCAAGTCCCCCAGCAAGCCCGCACAGATTCCTTCTGTCGGTAGTTCCGCAAGCGCGCACGAGTTGCGCGGCACCGGCGACGAACTGCACCAGAAGGCTGGCGGCTCGCATCCGCAACTGACCACCAACCAGGGCATTCCCGTTGGCGACAACCAGAACTCGCTCCGCGCCACACCGCGCGGCCCGACGTTGCTGGAAGATTTCATCCTGCGCGAAAAGATCACGCACTTCGACCATGAGCGCATTCCCGAGCGCATCGTGCATGCACGCGGCAGCGCGGCGCACGGCTACTTCGAGCTGACCAAGTCGCTGAGCCAGTACACCACGGCCAAGCTGCTCACCGAAGTGGGCGAAAAAACCCCACTATTCACGCGTTTTTCCACCGTGGCCGGCGGCGCCGGTTCGGTCGATACGCCGCGTGACGTACGCGGCTTCGCGGTGAAGTTCTATACCAAGGAAGGCAACTGGGATCTGGTCGGCAACAACATCCCGGTGTTCTTCATCCAGGATGCAATGAAGTTTCCAGACCTCATCCACGCGGTGAAGATGGAACCGGACCGCGGTTTTCCGCAGGCAGCCAGCGCGCACGACACGTTCTGGGATTTCATCTCGCTCACCCCCGAATCGATGCACATGATCATGTGGGCGATGAGCGATCGCACCATTCCGCGTTCATTGCGCATGATCGAAGGCTTCGGCATCCACAGCTTCCGCCTGCTCAACGAAAACGGCGACAGTACCTTCGTCAAATTCCATTGGCGCCCCAAGCTGGGCCTGCAGTCCACCATCTGGGACGAGGCAGTCAAACTTGCCGGTGCCGACCCGGACTTCCAGCGTCGCGATCTGTTCGAGGCGATCCAGAAGGGCGACTTCCCCGAGTGGGAATTGGGCGTGCAGCTGTTTACCGAAGCCGAGGCCGAAGCATTCCCGTTCGACCACCTGGATTCGACCAAGGTCATTCCGGAAGAGCTGGTGCCCTTGCAGATCGTCGGTCGCATGGTGCTGGACCGCTGGCCGGACAACTTCTTCGCAGAGACCGAGCAGGTGGCCTATTGCCCGGCCAACATCGTGCAGGGGATCGACTTCAGCAACGACCCGCTGCTGCAAGGCCGGCTGTTCTCCTACCTGGACACGCAGCTGAGCCGCCTGGGCGGGCCCAACTTCCATCAGATTCCGATCAACGCACCCAAGTGCCCGTTCGCCAACAACCAGCGCGATGGCCACATGCAGATGGGCGTGCCGAAGGGCCGCGTGGCGTACGAACCCAGCTCGTTGCAGGCCGACGCGCCACGCGAGGCGCTGCGCGGTTTCCCCAGCCATGCCACACCGGCCGAGGATGGCGCCAAGGGCCGCGTGCGTGCGGAAAGTTTTGCCGACCATTACAGCCAGGCGCGCATGTTCTTCCGCAGCCAGACCGCACCGGAGCAAGCGCATCTTGCATCTGCACTGGTGTTCGAGCTCTCCAAGGTGGAAACCGCGCACGTGCGCGAGGCCATCGTGGGACATCTGCGGCATATCGATGAAGCGCTGGCCAAGCGCGTGGCCGATGGCATGGGCATGACCAGCCTGCCGCCGGCACCGCCGGCCGCCGTTGCACCGACCGACATGCCGTTGTCGCCGGCGCTGCAGTTGATCGGCAAGATGAAGGACACGCTGCAAGGCCGCACCGTGGGCATCCTGATCCACGACGGCTCCGACGCCGCGGCAATCAAGGCCGTGCGCAAGGCGGCCGAAGCGGCCGGCGCAACGGTCAAGATCGTGGCCCCCAAGCTGGGCGGCGCCAAGCTCAGCGACGGCAAGCAACTGGCCGCCGATGGCCAGCTGGCCGGCACGCCGTCGATCGTGTTCGACGCGGTGGCGGTGTTGCTGTCTTCGGAAGCGGCCAAGGCGTTGACGCGCGAATCGGCGGCGCTGGATTTTGTCAGCAATGCCTGGGCGCATCTGAAGGCGATTGCTTTCGACGACGGCGCGCAACTGCTGCTCAAGGCCGGCAATGTCGGCAAGGACCCCGGCGTGGTCGATGCGGCCGACACCAAGGCCTTCATTACCGCCGCCAAGACCCGCCAATGGGCACGTGAGCCGAAGGTGCGCATGCTGGCGTAACCCACCAGCGCCACCGAAAGCTGCCTTGGGCGCGAGCGACTTTCCATGTCGTTTCGCGCCCATTGCATTTGAAGCACGCTACGTTTCGAAATCTCGGGTGTTTTGGAATTTGTTGGACAGGGGTGTTGATTGCTTGGAGAGCAGATGATCTGCCGCTTGGCTGCAGGGCCCTTGCCCGCCCACCATCGCGGGACACGCTGCAAGTACGTCCTTGTAAGCTCTTACGCGGCATCCATGCCGCGTAAGGTCCCGCGACGATAAGCGGGCAAGGACCAATCAGGCATGTCGGTGTGCATGGTTGCATGCAGCGCAATTCGCGCGTTTTTCTGGATGACGGCGCGTCCGATCAGCGTCGCAACGCGAACGAATAACAGGCAGGCTTTCAACGAAGCGACCTGCGAACGTTCTGGTGCGGTGTCCTCGCCGCTTGCGGGACCGTGCGGCGGCATGGATGCCGCCACCGAGCCTCCACGGACGGATTCACGGCGTGTCCCGCAAGCGGTGAGGGCGCCGCGCACTCGACTAACTAAGAGCGGCTTACAAAACGTAGCGAGCAGCCGTCAGGTGGGTGCGGATGGCGCGAAGGAACCGGAGTGTACGGGGTACATGCCGATTCCGAGCACCGGCCGCGCCCGCCTGGCGGCTGCGCAGTCGTTTTGATAAGTGCTCTAAGCTGTTGACTCAATGCTCTGCTGCAGTGAGGGCACCACACACGCAACTCACTTCGCTGCTGCCAATTCGTCTTACGAATTCGTCTTATCAGGCCGCCCTAAGAAGTTCCGGCAGGAAACTGCGCAGCATTTGCCAGCGTGCGGTACTCACGCGGCGTCATGCCCACGGCCAGCTTGAACTGCCGCGTAAACGCGCTTTGATCGCTGAAACCACAGGCATGGCCAATCTCGGTCACGCTCTTGGTTCCATGCAATAAATGCATCGCCATCTGCAGACGCAGCTTGGCCAGTACTTGTTGCGGAGTGAGCTGGAACACCTTGCGGAACGAGCGCTGCAGCTTGGACATCGAGAATCCGGTGATATCCACCAGCGCCTGCATGCGCACGTTTTGCGCGTAGTTGGCGTTGAGGTAGGCCAGCGCAAGACGCAGTTTTTCGTACTGCGATTCCTGGCCATCCTGCGGCCCCAGATCGCGCGAAATGCCGATGATGCCCTGCACCTTGCCGTCCACCAGCAGCGGACGCTTGCAGGTGAGGCACCAGCCAGGCTCGCGGTTGGCAAACAGATGCAGTTCGAGCAGGTTGTCGATCACCGCACCGGCCAGCACCTGTTCGTCCTGGTTGGCATAGTTGGCGCCCAGCCCGCTCGGGTAAACCTCGGCGACGCGCTTACCGATCAAGTCCTTGCGCGACTTCAGGCCCAATCGCCGCAGCATGGTCTGGTTGACGTGGGTATAGCGGCCTTCGCGGTCCTTGACGAAGAACAGCACGTCCGGCACGGCATCGAACAACGCTTCCAGATCGGCAGGATCAACGCTCTTCATGCAGGACGATGGGCTCAGGGCAAGGAATGACGGCGCTGCGGGCACTGCAGTTCGCAATCGCTGCGCAGGCAGGCCACGTCATGATACGCCGCGGCGCAATTCCTTCTGAATGCCGATCAGCGCGGATCTTTCGTCGCGTTGGCCGCGCCGGACGTTGCGGCCGCTGCAGTCGGCGCGGGCGTGGTGCCGGCCGCGGCCGACGCGGTTCCGGCAGCAATCCGGTCAGCCGTCACCGGGCGCGTGGCCCAGCGCTGCACCACCGCAGCACCGGCTTGCGAGCCGATCTGCACACGCAGGCGGGTGCCGGGTGTTGGTGCGACGAATTCGATCTCGCAATCACCGGCGGCCATGCAGCTGTCGGCAGCCAACGGGTCCGCCGACTGCCAGCCCTGCTCCATCACCGTCTGCGCAAACGCGCGGTAGCTCATGCCGGACTGGAGTGTGGCCGGCAACGGCACTGCCAGCGCGTCACCCACTGCATCGGCTGCGGCAGACGCGGCAGGCGGCGTCTCGGCCGCTGCGGTTGCACGCACGGGCGCACTGGAAACAGGCCGCGGCACGGCGCTCCAGGCGGGAGAGGAAACAACAACAAGCCCCAATATCAGTGGGCGGACAAACATGCGCATGCAAACGATCCTTGCGATCCTGCAGGGAACTGGGAAAGGTGGAGACGCCTCATTTTGCCATGTCGGCATGACGCTGAAGCGATGACGCACGTGCGCGATTAGCTGCCGTTACGCGATCAAACCCGCAAAAAAGCGTACTCATCTGCATCCCTTAGCGGCAGCACGTCGGATGACTTGAGCAACGTGGTGGCATTCGCGGGTCGCCTTGTCGCGCGCCTGCCGGCATCATGCGCGTTTGTACTTTCGGAGATTCCCATGACCCTGCCCACTTCCACGCCTTACGCCGTCGGGCAACTGTGGCGCTGCCGCGGGCGGCATGCAGGCGAAAACCCGCTCCTGCTGATCAACCGGATCGATGAGCATCCGCAGGGCGGGCAGATCCTGCACGCCACGCTGCGCGAGGTGCAGATCCAGCATCCGGGTGCACCCGGTGGTCTGCTGGAAACGCTGCCGCATGTGCCGGTAATCGCACAGACGCTGGACCGCAGTGATGCGGCGCTGGTTGGCAGCAGCGCGCCCGACCCGGCCTATCTACCCGGTTACAGCGAATGGAAAGCCGCATTCGATGCCGGCCAGGCTGGCTCGTACGGCATCGCGGTGGCCGAGATCCTGCAGATTGTGGAAGGCCACCTGGCCAAACGCGCGCTCGCTGCCCACTAAGAGCGGCTAACAAAACGTAGCGAGCAGCCGTCAGGTGGGTGCGGACGGCGCGGAGGAACCGGAGTGTACGTGGGTACATGCCGATTCCGAGCACCGGCCGCGCCCGCCTGGCGGCTGCGCAGTCGTTTTGATAGCTGCTCTAAGCCACAAACATGACCGGCACGCCGCATTGCACGGCGTGCCTGTCAGTGCTTCAACGGGCGATCACTGCCCGATGTGCTGCTTCAACCAGGCATTGACGGTGTCATGCCACAGCACGCTGTTGTCCGGCTTGAGCACCCAGTGGTTCTCGTCCGGGAAATACAGGAACTTGGAGTCGATGCCCTTGCGCTGCAGCGCGGTGAACGCGGCCAGGCCCTGCTCGACCGGAATGCGGAAATCCTGCTGGCCATGGATCACCAGCATCGGCACCTTCCACTTGTCCACGTGCAGCACCGGGTTGAACTTCTCGTAGCCGGCCGGGTTCTGCCACGGCGTGCCCCCGTTTTCCCATTCGCTGAACCACAATTCCTCGGTGGCATAGCCCATGGTGCGGTTGTCGAACACGCCATCGTGGTCGACCAGGCACTTCCACGGTTGGTTCCAGTTGCCGGCCATCCAATACACCATGTAGCCGCCGTAACTGGCACCCAGCGCGCAGGCCTTGTCACCGTTGAGGAAGCCGTACTGCTTCTGCGCGGCCGACCAGCCCTTTTGCAGGTCTTCCAGCGGGCGGTCGCCCCAATGCTGGCTGATCGCGTCGGTGAATTCCTGGCCATAGCCGGTGGAGCCATGGAAGTCGATCATCACCACCGCATAGCCCTGGCCGGCGTAGGTCTGCGGATTCCAGCGATTGCTCCAGCCATTGCCGAAACTGCCCTGCGGGCCGCCGTGGATCAGGAACGCTACCGGATAGGTTTTGCCTTCCTGATAGTTGTACGGCTTGACCACGTAGCCATGCACGGTGTCGTTGTTCCAACCCTTGAACTGGAACTGCTCGTAGTCGCCGAACTGCACGTCGGGCAGCAATTCGCCGGCGCTCTGGGTGATCGCACGCAGGCCCTGGCCCTGCACATCGCTGACAACTATCTGGTCGCCGCTCTTGAGCGAGTTACGCGTGAATGCCAGCGTGGTACCGGCCAGCACAGGTGCATGCACGCTGCCCTCGCCCACCACCTTGGTGGCGTCACCGCTGGCAATGTCGACCTTGAACAAGGGGTGCTCGCCCAGATCGTCGGCGCTGGTGTAGAGGCTGCTGCCATCGTCGCTCAGCACGATCTCGCCCGCCGAGCGGTCCCACTTCGGCGCGATCTCGCGGGTCTTGCCGCTGGCCAGATCCATCGCCATCAGGCCGAAACGGTCGGCTTCGAAACCCGGGCGCTTCATGGCGCGGTAGTACAGCGTCTTGCCGTCGGCACTGAACACCGGGCCGGCATCCCAGGCGGGATTGGCGGCGGTGAGATTGACCGGCGCGGACTTGCCGGCCGCATCCAGGCGATACAGGTCGAAGTTGGTCTGCCACGCTTCGTCGTTGCCGGTGGCCTTGCCTTGCGCAGCCGTCTTGCCGGCGCCCGGGCCATGCGGCTGCGGGATGCGCACGCTGGCCACCACGCTGGCGCCATCGGGCGACCAGGCGTAATCGTCATTGCCGCCGAACGGCTTGGACGGTGCATCGCCGGCCAGCGTGGCGCTGATCGCCGAGGCACCTGCCACGGCCTTCGCACCGGCCGCAGGCAGCTCGGCGACGAACAGCGTGTTGCGACGACCATCGTTCCAGGTATCCCAATGGCGCACGAACAACTGGTCGTACACCACGCCGCTGGCCTTGGCGTTCTTGAGATCGGCCAGCTTCTTCTTGGTGCAGCCCAGGTCCGAGCCGCAGTCCTGGAACACGCCCGCACTGAAGGCAATGCGCTTGCCATCCGGCGAGAGCTTGTAGCTGTCCAGGTCCACCGCAAAGGCGGTGAGTTGCTGCGGGATGCCGCCGGCCAGCGGCTGCGCGTACAGCTGCTGGGTGCCGGACTTGCTGCTGAGGAAGTACACCTTCTTGCCATCCGGCGACAGCGCCGGGCTGTTGACGTTCCAGCCTTCCGGTGTGAGCCGCTTGGGCGGCGCCAGATCGCGGGTGCGCAGATTGCGCATCCACAGGCTGGTGGCGGCCTTGCCATTGGCGGTCTTGGCCTGGCGCTTGGCGAATACCACCACGCTGCCATCGGGCGTGAGCGTGGGCGAGGACACGCGGTCCAGCGCCACCATGTCGCGCACATCGAAACCGCGCGCGGCGGCCAGCATGGGCAAGGCAGTCAACAGGCACAGGGGCAATACGGCAGTACGAAGCTTCATGGGAGTTCCGGCAACGGCAAAACGTCGATGGTAGGCGTTGCTGCGGCGCACGCGCAAAGACTTGCGCTTGCGCCTGCCTGCATTGCCGCGTGGGCCTCGCCTCGTGCATGGAATTGCGCGCGTCAGCGCAGCGACCAGAATCCCCAGGCGCGTGCTGTCGAACACGTATGGCTGTCGCGCGTGGCGGCGTGGCGGCATGGGTCGTGCAGCCATCAAGCTGATGGCAGCGGCCAGGCACGCTTGACGCGTGCACGCTGTGTTGGATAGGTGATTGCAACAGCCGCCGCTACGTGGAGAGGGCTTTGCCCTGCGGCAGCACCCGCTCAGCGTTGCTCAAGCATCAGCAGTGACCGGCGTGCCACGTACGGATGTTACGAGGCGCCAGTCAACCTGGCGCCTCGCAACTTTGACCATGCTTGCAACGCGGTGGCACGTACGCCAACTCACCCTGCCTGGCCCATCACACGCATCAGAAGCGGTG
The DNA here is from genome assembly GCF_041520885.1 of Xanthomonas sp. NCPPB 2922. NCBI lineage: Bacteria > Pseudomonadati > Pseudomonadota > Gammaproteobacteria > Lysobacterales > Lysobacteraceae > Xanthomonas > Xanthomonas sp. NCPPB 2922. Next base: position 126,230 of record NZ_JBGOFY010000010.1, read on the forward strand.
CGCCAACCCCACATACACCTGCGCATCCGGGTTGCGGTCGTTGAGGCCGAAGTTGGCGCCAACGTCCAGTTGCAACAGCGGATTGATCAGATACGCAGTGGCGATGTCGGCCGAATACTGCTCGATGGTTTCGGCGGGGTCGCGATTGATCGAGGACCACACTTCCACCGCCATCGACAGCTTCGGTGTCAGCGGGCGGGCCAGGTTGATCGCATTGATCACCGCGATATGGTTGCCGCTGCCATCGCGGTCGGCCAGCCAGTCGACCTCCGGGCCGAAGGTCAACGAGAAACTGTTGGGCAAGGCGAAATTGATCGGCAGCGCGATGCCGCCTTCCCACTCGTCGTTGCCCAGACCGGTGCGCGCGGTGGGCGCCTTGACGAACGGCAGCACCGCGACGGTGGCGGTATCGCTCTCGTAAAACCGCGCCTTCATGCGCAGATAGATGTCGCCACCGCCGCTCAGGCTGCTACGTGCGCCGGTGGCGCGATCGGTGGTCTTGACCTGCAGCTGCGGCGCCCAGTTGAGCTGCAGATCGATGCGGTCGCTGACGCCGTACTTGAGCGTGGGATTGGTGAACACCGAGGTTTCGATGCGCGTGCCGGGCTGGCTGTCGCGGGTGTAGCTGCCGATGTCGGTTTCCAGCTGCCAGGCGCCGGCCGGCACGGTACAGGTGGAATTGGCCTTGGTCGGCCGATCGGTGCACAGCGGTGCTTCGGTGGCGTCTTGCGCCTGCGCCTGCGCTTGCGAGGCCAGGCCGCACAGCACGCCGGCCAGGGCGATGACCAGCACAGGGGTGCGCGCTACACGGGACGAGGAACGGGAAATAACAGTCAGCATTGCAGTAACTCCATGGCAGAGCGCTGGATCGATGACACGACAAACCAGCAGTGAGTGGGCGGGGGTGCGCGTGGAGAGGTGGATCGACTGCACGACGCCGGAATCGCGGCGTCTGCTCGATCCTGTCGAACTGTCGAGCTCGCCAGGCAAAAAGCGACCGCAACCGCACATTGGAAGAGGCGCGGTGTGATTGGGCTAACGTTTTTGTCGGCAACAGCGGCGGCGCGATGGCCTATGGCGCGAAGATCAGCGGGGTCGATCGAGGCATGCGGCAGCCGTAACGCAACATCCGTGCGGGAGACGGCACGATACGGAGCGGCGGCATAAAGGCGCTATGCATGCGCGCTGGGCCTGGCATAAAGCCGGCGCAAAGACAGGTCGCAGACGAGGACGTGCTGTCAGGGCCGCTCGATGCGGTCTGCGGCGGCGGTGCGTTGGGATGGTGCAGAGGGCAGCGGGATGCGCTGCAGGCAGGTCGCCTTGCGCGCCTGCCAGGACGGCGCATGCATCGCATGCGCCGTGTGTGTGTCGCTGACTCAGGCGGCTTTTTCGCCGTGCTTGCCGACGCGATAGAGCAGCCAGCCCACCAGGGCCAGGATCGCCAGGCCAACCCACTGATTGAGTTGCAAAGCAGCCGGCAGTGCCAGCACATCGGCGCGGCTGGACAGCACGATCGGCACCGCAATGGCGATGCCCATCAAGGCCTCGCCGGTGATCAGGCCGGCGGCAAACAGCACGCCCGGACGATGCACGCGGTCGCGGCCGTCTTCGTCGTCGGCGCGGATGGTGTGGAAGCGCTCCACCAGATGCGCGATCAGGCCACCAAGGAAGATCGGCACCATCAGTTCCAGCGGCAGGTAGATACCGATCGCCGCGGCCAGGACCGGCACGCGGAAGCGCTTGCCGGTTTTCTTCAACCATTCGTCGAGCGCAATGATGGCCGCGCCGACGCCGGCACCGATGGCGATCATGCTCCACGGCAACTGGCCGCCAAACAGGCCTTTGGCCACCGAGGCCATCAAGGTGGCCTGCGGCGCGCCCAGCGAGTTGGGATGCTGCGGCGTGGCCGGGCCGATGCCGTAGGCCTGGACGAGCAGGTTCAGCACCGGCGCCATGATCAATGCGCACGAGAACGCACCGATGCCCAGCATCAGCTGCTGCTTCCACGGCGTGGCGCCGACCAGATAGCCGGCCTTGAGATCCTGCAGGTTGTCGCCGCCCACCGCCGCCGCGCAGCACACCACCGCGCCGATCATGATCGCGGCCACCGCGCCCAGCGGTGCGGCGCCGATGCCCACCGGCACCAGCCCGCTCTTGCCCAGCAGCAACACCAGCACCGCCGAGGCGAACAGGATGGTGGAAATGGTGATGCCCGACACCGGGTTGTTGGACGAGCCGATCAGGCCGGCCAGGTAGCCGGACACCGACACGAACAGGAAGCCGGCCACGATCATGATGATGGTCATCGGGATCGACACGTGCCACTGCTGCACGATGGCCTGGTACAGGCCCAGCAGCGGCAAGGTGCACAGCACCAGCGCCACCAGCATCCACTTCATCGGCAGATCGCGCTCGGTTTCGGCAACCACGCCGCCACCGCTTTTACGCGCAGCGGCAAAACCGCTCTTGATGCCGGAGAACAGCGACTTGCGCAGCGAGAACAGCGTCCACACGCCGCCGATCAGCATCGCACCCACACCCAGGTAGCGGATCTTCGCGCCCCAGATACCGAATGCGGCATCGGCTGCCGGCGCATCGATCAGGCTCTGTGCCAGCGCCGGGTCGCTGCCCATGAAGAACTGCTGGTACAGCGGGATGGCGATGTGCCAGGACAGGATCGAGCCGGACAGCACCACGATGCCGACGTTCAAGCCGACGATGTAGCCCACGCCGAGCAAGGCCGGCGACAGGTTGGTGCCCAGATAGCCAACCAGGCGGCTGCTGCCCAGGTAGGTGGCCTGCGCCCAGGTGTCGGGGATCACGCGCAGGCCGCTGGCCGCGCCCAGTTTGACCAGCGCGCCGATGGCACCGGAGATGGCCAGGATCTTCAGGCCGGGGCCGGGGTTCTCGCCGGCCTTGAGCACTTCGGCGGCGGCCTTGCCTTCGGGGAACGGCAGCGGGTCTTCGACGATCATCGAGCGCCGCAACGGCACCGAGAACAGCACGCCGAGCAGGCCGCCCATGCCGGCGATGCCGAGCACCCACCAGTACTTGAAGTCCGGCCAGTAGCCCATGATCACCAGCGCCGGGATGGTGAAGATCACCCCCGCCGCGATCGACGAGCCTGCCGAAGCGCCGGTCTGGACGATGTTGTTTTCCAGGATGGTGCCGCCGCCGAGCAGGCGCAGCACGCCCATCGAGACAACCGCCGCCGGAATGGCGGTGGCAATGGTCAATCCGGCGAACAGGCCGAGATATGCATTGGCGGCCGACAACACCACCGCCAGCACGATGGCCAGCACGACGGCACGGAAGGTGAGCTGGCGCGGCTGCGCGTCATGGCGCATTGGGCATTCCCCTGAGGCAAAAAATCCGCATCACGCTAGCGCCTGCAGCGGTTTCCGTCCAGCTGCGGCGCGGCGTGACAGTGTGCGGTCTGTGGCGGATGGCCGCTGGACCCGCCGCGCCAGCGATCTCCTAACAGGCTGCAACATGACAGGCCGCTTCGCCCCGGTTAACACCGATGCGTTTTCCAAGGACGGTCTGGCCCCGGGGCTCACTATGCTGCGCACTGAGTCGATGTAACACGCACACAGGCTGGCGCGCGGCGTCACGCAACGCAATCGATGCCGGGAATTGCCTTCCAATCCACAACACGGCCATGTGCCCAGAGGCGTCAAACCATGCAATGTCCTCCAACAGCGCTACTTCTTACTGGCATGCTGCTGTCGCTGCCATCGGCCAGCGTCTTCGCCCAGGAACCCACCGCACACGGCGCGCAGTGCCCCGCACCTGCAGCGGTTCACTACGAGGCAGGACGCTACCGCGCCACTGCAGCGCTCGACGCAGGGTCGGGACGTGGCGAATGGTCCAGCACGATACAGGCTTTCAAGCGCAAGCCGCGGCATCTGGCCTCTGTGCTGTACTACGGCAGACGCACCGATACGGCGCGCAGCGAAGGCGTGCTGGTCAACTGCACCTACTCTCTGCCTCAAGGCGAAGAAGTGGATCTGGCCTATTTCGATCATGAGGCACCTAAGACGCAACGCAATCTGATCGTCGCTCTCAAGCACCCTTCTTACTGGCTGCTGGATCAACCGCCCGCGCCCGGGCAGGAGCCGTTCTACACGTGCACGCGCGGAGCCAAGGACTGCGCGTTCGAACCGCTGCGACTGGAATGACCCAGCGGCGTATGCCATTGGCCGATGCCATTCTTCACGCCGGAGGTGAGGTAGTTTTCGATCGCTACTCTGCTGCCGCACCGGCAGACGGCTAATGCCCGCCACAGAGAAGCTGCGACGGTAAAAGGTCTTCCAGTTGAATCCCGGGCATGCGAAATACTTCGGCCATCACAGCGAGTGGTGGACAGCATCAAGGCATCACGCAAACCTCCATCCCGTTGACGCGGCATTGCATGAAGGTCAAACCGCTGCCGTCAATGAAAATCCCGCGACGGCAGCTGCATCTCGCCGAGCAGGTCGCTGAGGTCGTAGAGGTCGCCGGCGATGAGGTGCTCCACGCCGTCCACGCGTTCCCAGCGGCCGCGCACCGCCAGCAGGCGCGATTCCAGCAAGGCGCGGCGGCGGCGCATGGCCAGGTGCGACCAGACGATGACGTTGATCATGCCGTGCTCGTCTTCGAGGGTGACGAAGATGGTGCCCTTGGCGGTGGCCGGGCGTTGCCGCTGCGTGACCAGCCCGGCCACATGCACGCCGCTGCCATGCCGGCGCGCCTGCAACTCGCGCAGGCCCAGGATGCGCCGCTGCAGCATCTGCGGGCGCAGCAGTGCCATCGGATGCTGGCGCAGGCTCAGGCCCACCGCGCGGTAGTCGGCCAGGATCTCTTCACCGGCGCGCGGCGCAGGCAGTTCCACCGCGCGTTCGGCCGGGCTGCCGGGCAGCAGCGGCCGGCGCGCCTCCACCCCGGCCATGGCCCAGCGCGCGGCATTGCGATTGCCCACCATCGACTGCAGCGCGCCGGCTTCGGCCAGGGCCAGGCGCGCCTTTTCATCGAGTGCCGCGCGCAGGCACAGGTCGCCGATGTCGGCAAATGGCCGCTGCGCGCGTGCGGCAACGATGCGCTCGACCACTTTCTCGGACAGGCCGCTGACCTGGCGCAATCCCAGCCGGATCGCCGGCTGCTCGCCGGGATCGGCATCGCTGTGCCACGGCCGGCCGCCGACCAGGATGTTGTCCCAGTCGCTGTGCAACACATCCACCGGCAACACCTCCACACGCTGGCGCTCGGGGCTGCCGCGGCGCGCGTCCTGCACGATCTGGCTGGCCGAATAGAACCCCATCGGCTGCGCATTGAGTAGCCCGCAGGCAAAGGCCGCCGGTTCGTGCCGCTTGAGCCAGCAACTGGCGTACACCAGTTTGGCGAACGAGGCGGCGTGGCTTTGCGGGAATCCGTACGAACCGAAGCCTTTGATCTGCTCGAAGATCTGGTCGATGAATTCCGGCGCGTAGCCGCGCCCGGCCATCAGTTCGCGGATGCGTACGCGGTGCGGCTCCATGTCGCCGCCGCGCCGCCAGGCCGCCATCGACCGCCGCAGCTGGTCGGCCTCGCTGTCGGTATAGCCGGCATGGATCACCAGCTCCATCACCTGCTCCTGAAACAGTGGAATGCCCAGCGTGCGGCCCAGGATTTCCTCAACGCCTGGCGAGGGGAAACTGACCGGCTCATAGCCCTGCCGCCGACGCAGATACGGGTGCACCATGTCGCCCTGGATCGGGCCGGGCCGCACGATCGCCACTTCGATCACCAGGTCGTAGAACTCCCGTGGCTTGAGCCGCGGCAGCATCGCCATCTGCGCACGTGATTCGATCTGGAACACGCCCACCGTATCGGCACGCTGGATCATCTTGTAGGTTGCGGCATCCTCGCCCGGCAGCGTGGCAATGGTGTAATCGCGCCCGCGGTGACCGCGCACCAGATCCAGCGTCTTGCGGATGCAGGTCAGCATGCCCAAGGCCAGGCAATCGACCTTGAGCAGCTTCATGGTTTCCAGATCGTCCTTGTCCCACTGGATGATGGTGCGATCGGCCATCGCCGCGTTTTCCACCGGCACCAGCATCGACAGCGGTTCGTCGGAGATCACGAACCCGCCCACGTGCTGCGACAGATGACGCGGGTGATCGCGCAAGTGCTCGGTGACTGCAAGAATCTTGTTGATCAGCGGGTTGGCCAGATCGAACCCGGCTTCTGCGATGCGCTGTTCCATCGGCGTGTCGCCATTGCCCCACCCGTAGCAATTGGCCAGCAACGCGATCTGGTCCGGCGGCAGGCCGAACGCCTTGGCGACATCACGCACCGCGCTCTTGCCGCGGTAGCAGATCACCGTGGCCGCCAGTGCAGCGCGTTCGCGGCCATATTTGGTGTAGACGTATTGCAGCACTTCTTCGCGCCGCTCGTGCTCGAAGTCCACGTCGATATCCGGCGGCTCGTCGCGCTCCTTGGACAGGAACCGCGCCATCAGCAACCGGGTCTCGCTCGGGTTGACCGCGGTGATGCCCAGCGCATAGCACACCGCCGAATTGGCCGAAGACCCACGCCCCTGGCACAGGATGCCCTGCGCCCGCGCGAAGCGCACCACATCCTGCACGGTGAGGAAAAACGCTTCATACCCCTTGTAGGCGATCAGCTCCAGCTCGCTGTCGATCTGCGCCACCACATTGGCCGGCGCGCCCTCGGGCCAGCGCTCGCGCATGCCGGCTTCGGTGAGTTGGCGCAAATAGCTGGCCGGCGTATGGCCCTGCGGCACCAACTCGCGCGGATAGGTGTACTGCACCTTTGAAAGATCGAAGGTGCAGCGTTGCGCCAATTCCACCGACGCCTGCAACAACGCATGCGGATAGATGTTGCCCAGCGCACGCCGCGGGCGCAGGTGCCGTTCGCCATTGCGAAATAGATGCGCGCCGCAGTCGGCCAATGGCAGCGTGTGGCGGATGGCGGTCAAGGTGTCCTGCACGATGCGGTCGCGCCGCTGCGCCATGTGCACATCGCCGCTGGCCAGCGCGCTCATGCCCAGCTGCTGGGCCAGCAACTGCAACGTCTGCAGGCGCGCTGCATCGTCCTGCTCACGATGCAGTTCCACCGCCAGGAATGCGCGCTCTGCAAACACGCGCTGCAGCCAGGCGCCCTGCTCGGCCTGCGGTTGATCACCAGGCAGCCACAGTGCAAAGACGCCCGGGACCACATCGCGAAAGTGCGCTTCCACCTCGGCACGCCCCAACCGGTACGCGCCCTTGCCTGCCGCACGCCGGCCGGTGGTGATCACACTGCACAGCTGCGGATAGCCGTGCGCGTTCTCCACCAGCAGTACGAAGCGCGTGCCATCGACCAGGGTGAACTCGCTGCCGACAATCAGCTGCACGCCGGTGGCGCGCGAAGCTTCCAGCCCACGCACGATGCCGGCCAGCGAGCATTCGTCGGTGATGGCCAATGCGCTGTAGCCGCAGTGGTGCGCACGCGCAAACAGCTGCTCGGCACTGGAGGCCCCACGCAGGAACGAAAAATCCGACAGGCAATGCAACTCGGCATACGCCGGCAGCGTATCGGCCACTGCAGCATGGGTGATGTCGTCGTTTGCCGCACGCAGCCGCGCGGCAACCGTCCAGCCGCGCGGCATGCGCCCGCCGGGCGTGTCGCGATCCACGCCATCGATGGCATCGTCCCAACTCATGGCTGGCTACACGTGGCGCCACGCTGCCACCACACAGGCCGGCACTGTGGCAGACGATCACTAGGCAGCATCGATGGCGCAGTGGCGTGGCCGCGATCACGCTGCGGGCGCTGTTCGGGATGTGCATGCGCGGGTGCGCTGCTGGGTGCCGCCGGCCGTTGGACAAGCGTTTGCGGCGCAGTGGCCGCCGTTGGCTGCGGGGAGATAGCGCAGGCTGGCGTGATGCGCGCGAATCGGCCTGCAATGCCTTCCAGCCTGCCGACGCAGCTACGCACACGCCGTCTGGGCGCAGGCCATCTCATGCGAACCACCCGTGCAGCATCCAGCCATCGGTGCGACCGGGCGATGCGAACACCCAGGCGCGCCGGCCACGCGAAGTTTCCACCACGTAGTAGTCGCGGCGCGCTTCGGCATCGTCCCACCAGCCGCTTTCCAGCCGTTCCGGGCCGGAAACGATGCGCAGATGCGGGTCGTGCAGCGGCACCGGGAGCGGCATCAACCAGGTCGGCCGCGGTGGGCGCGGTGGTGCGGCGGCTTCGCGGATGTCATCGCCAATGGCCTTCTGCCAGGCGCGCTCCGGGCGCGGGTCATCTGCCGGCAGCACGCGGTACACCGCGTCGTCGCCCAGGCGTGCGCGCAGGCGTTCGCGCAGCTGCGGCCAGTCCACCGACTGCTGCGCACGTTGATCGAACAGGTCGCGCATGGCTGGCACGAACGGCGGCAACTGTTTGGCCAGCAGGCGCATCGCCACCACCGGCCGTGGGATCTCCACGCGCTCCAGGCGGTTGCGCGCCAACTCGAACAGCAGTGCCGGCGCACGCTCGGGCGTGAGCAGGCCCACGTCGACATCGGTGGCGCCTTCTTCGTGTTCCAGCCGCAACAGGAAACGCTGCACCCCGCCATCGCGGATCGACAGATAGGTGCATAGGTCACCGATCAGGCGGCGTAGCGGGAACAGCAGCGCCGGGTGTGTTTCCACCTCGTAGCCAAGCTCCACGCGCTGGTCGAAATGGTCTGGTGGTGCGTAGCACTCCAGCGGGTCGTCGGCCTGGCCGTAGAGGCGATCCAGATGATCGAGCAAGGCGCCGCCGAAGCGCCGCCGCACCCCTTCGCTGGGCAGCGCGCGCAACGCCGCCAATGTGCGTACGCCCATGTGCTGCAGGCGCTCGCCGGCATCGCCCGGCAACGCGGCGCGGCGCACCGGCACCTTGTCGAGCAAGGCCTGCAGTGCGGGCAGCTGGGTCACTGCCATGCCGTCGCGCAGGCCGGCCAGCACACGTGCGGCGCGCGGCGTTGGCGCCAAGGCCAGCCGGTGCTGAAAACCCAATGCCTGCAGTTCCTCACGCAGGCGGCGCTCGAAGCGCGGCCATGGCCCGAACAGGCGGAAGCTGGCGCCCGCCTCCAGCACGATGGCACGCCCCCATTGCTGACTCACCAGCGAGCTATGCCGGTAGGCCCAGGACGCGAGAAAGCGCTGGCAGCGCGCTTCGGCCTGCGGGTCGTAATCGCAGGTCTGCACCTCGGCCATCAACGCGTGTGCAGCCGACAGGCGCATGCCCGGTTTCAGGCCGGCCGCTGCCGCTGCAGCGTTGACCGCATGCAGGCTGCGCAGCTGTGCTGGCCCTTCCACCAGCGCCAACGGTGCCTGGGTGTCTTCGCGACGCCGCAGCACATCGTCCAGTGCCAGCTGTGGCAACAGAATGCAGGCCCACAACATGCGCGGCCCTCAATGCGCCAACCGCAACGGCTGCGACGGCACCTGGCCGCCGCGGCATTTGCGCACCTGCCAGGCATCGCGCTCGGGCAGAAATTCCAGCCGCAACGCCGCCGGCGATGCATTCACCGCATGGCGACGATCGCGCAATGCGAACGCGCAGCAGTTGCCGCTGTCCGCAGCCACCTGCAGGCGCCGCAGTGCGCGCGCATCGCCGGTCTGTGGCCAGCCCAGCACCGCCGCGCAAGCGCCGCTGCGCAGGCATTGTTCGAAGGCCCACAATGCGTCGCGCGGTTCTGCCTGCACGATTTCCAGCTGCTGCAAGGCCACCCCACCTGCCTGCCAGGCCGGCGCATACGGCACGTACGGCGGCGCCACCAGCACCACCCGGCTGCCGGCGCCGGTCATGCGCGCCAGCGTGGGCAGCAGCAATGCGATTTCGCCGATGCCGTGGGCGGGCAACAGCAGCTCGGTCAACGCGCGGCGCGGCCAGCCGCCATCGGGGAGTACCGCATCCAGCGCGGCATGCCCGGTGGATTCGCCACCATTGGCGGTGGCCGTGCCGTGGCCGGCGCGCCAGACCGTGCGCGCCGCCAGCAAGGCATCCAGCGGCATGGCCAGGGCGACATTGCCGTGTTGCCGCAGCGGGACAGGTTCGCTCATCTCAGCCCTGCCGGATCAGGCCGCAGTACACGCCTTCGATCGCGAAGTCGGCATCGGCGGCCACCACGATCGGCGCATGCGCCGGATTGCGCGGCAGCAGGCGGATGGCGTCGGCGCTGCGCTCCAGCCGCTTGATGGTGATCTCGCCATCCACGCGCGCCACCACGATCTGGCCATTGCGCGCGTCGCTGCTGCGCTGCACGCCGACCAGGTCGCCTTCCAGGATGCCGTCGTCGATCATCGAATCGCCCTGCACCTGCAGCAGGTAGTCCGGCCGCAGCGCGAACAGGCTGCGGTCCAGCCAGAGCTGCCGGTCCAGGCCGATGTCCGCACCGATCGGCACACCGGCCGCCACCCGGCCCAGCACGGGCAGCGCCAGCAGCGCATCCGGCCCGGCCCCGCCCGGTACGCGGATGCCGCGCTTGCGGTTGGGCACCAGCTCGATCAACCCCGCCTCGGCCAGGGCCTGCACATGCTTTTGCGCCGCATTGCGCGAGGCGAACCCGAACGCCTGCGCGATCTCGGCCAGACTGGGTGCCAGGCCGGCCTGGGCCTGCTGCTGCAGGAACGCCAGCACGGCGGCGCGCTTGGGAGAGAGACCATCCATCGGGAAGACCAGCCACGGAACAAGGTGTACATTTGTACACCCAACCGTCGCAACAGGCGAGATCGCCGACCTGAGCCGCTCAGCTGCCGGACGTGTGGCTGTGGCGTGAGGGAGTTGTAACGCCTGTACTGGCACCCGGAGCCGGGCCCGAACCTGCGCCAGACGACCGCTAAGGGCGCGGCGCAGGTTCACCTTCAAGAAGCTTGGGCCGCGGAACGGTGCGCGTCGCCAGGCGCCCCGCACTCTCGTCGGGGCGCACAAAGTGGCAGCAGAACCGATCAGCTCTCGCGCTTGCTCGCCGACCGCTTCCGCGTCGTCGCCGCTTTCTTGGCGGCTGCCTTGCGCACGCCAGGGCCCTTGGTCTTGGCGGCCTTTTTGGCCGCTGCCGAGCGGCTGCTGGAACTGCGCTTGGCCGCTGCACTCTTGGCCTGGCGCGACAACGCCTGGGTGCCGGCAACCTGCTTGGCAGTGGTCTTCTTGCTGGCGGTCTTCAAGGCCTTCTTGGCGCCTGCCGACCGCGCAGGCGAGGTCTTCTTGGTGGCTTTCTTGGCCGCCTGTTTCGTCGTCTTCTTGGTGGCTTTCTTGGTGGCCTTTTTCGCCGTCTTCCTGGTCGTTTTGCTGGCGGTCTTCTTTGCCGTCCTGGCGGTGGTCTTCTTGGCCGCCTTGCTGTCCTGCGCCGCCTTCTTCTTGGTGTTCTTGGACGCGCTCTTGGACGGTTTGGCATCCACGCCATCGCGGCGTGCCTTTGAAAGACCAATCGCAATCGCCTGCTTGGTGCTCTTGGCACCATGCTTGCCTTCGCGCACGTGTTCGATTTCTTCTTTGACGTATTCGCCGGCCTGGGTACTGGCCGACTTACCCTCGCGCTTGTCCTGGGCGGCTGCGCGACGCGTCTTGGCTTCTGGCATGGGGTGCTCCCGGTGCGTTGTGACGTGCCGATGTAAACAACGGCCACGTCAACGCATGGTCGACAACGCACTCACTTGCTGTTGAACAACGTGCTGTCGACCAACGGGCCATTGAACAGCAGGCCGTTGAACAACACGCTACCGGTCTGCATGCGTCGCGTTGCGTATCAGCCTTCGCCTGCCGGCAATGGTTCGCCCTGCGCATCGTAGGCAGGCGGGTGATAGAAGTTGACCGTCTTCAGCGGCGTGTCGCCGGTATTGCGAATCTCGTGCGCCTGGCCACGCTCGATCGCGATCAGGCTACCGGCCTGCAATGTCTGCGTGTGGCCATCCACGATGGCCTCGCCTGCGCCATCCACCACGAACAGCCATTGATCGGCGCCGCGATGGCGATTGTCCGGGCCACCTTCGCGATCGCCCGGTGCAATCACCATTTCTGCCGCCTGCACCTGGCGCAGCGAAAACAGCACCTTGAATGCCTTGCTCAATTCCAGCGTTGCGTACTGCATGCGTGCGTCTCCTCATCGGTTGCGCCGATGCTGTCGCTGCACACGTCAAGGCGGTGGCAATGCGCTTCGCTATGCGCTGCGGCAGTACCAGTCCCAGATCACGCCGGGCAGATGCGCCTGCAGTGGCAGCTTCAATGCGCGGTAGCCATCCAGCACGTCGCGCAGCATCTGTTGCGCTGCGGTGGGCCCGGTGACGCCGTCGAGCTCCTCCTGGCTCAACTGCAACAGCGACCAGTCGTACAGGCGATCGATCCGCTGGGCCATTGCCGCCTGCAGCCACGCCTGTAGTGCGAACACGCGATACCCCTGCTGTTCGAGCTGCGCCACTGCCACCTCGAGTGCCTGCCCCACGCCGCGAAACCATTCGGTGTGCCCGCCCGCTGCGCTGCGAATCGCCATCGGCGCCGGTGCGTTGTGCTCACCCAGGGGCCGGCGCAGTTGCAGCTCCAGATCCCGCGCATCGCGTTCGCGCTCGGCTTCCACCAGCACGCCGCGCTCCAGGTCGAAGAACGCAAACCAGCGCGGATGCAGGCTGCTAATGCGGCCTAGCGGGTCGCGCGAAAAGCCGATCTTGCAATGGTCTTCCCACTGGCAAGGGAACACATAGGTGAAGCAGCGGCCGTCGATGGCCACCTTGCCACGGCGCAGTTGCGCGCTCATTGGCCTGCCTTGCGCTGCGCCTGCGACGCAAGCGATTGATGATCCTCAACTGGCGGCTCCCAACCGAACACGCTACGCCCGCCATAGCGGTGCGCATCCACGCGTTCCTGCGCGATATACGCTTCCACCGAAGGACCGCGTGCGCTGGCTTCCAGTCGACGTGCCTGCACATCCAGACGCGCAATCGCCTGCAGCCGCTCCTCGTTGCCAAGCCGGGCCTGCTGCATCGCCTGCTTGAGCACGCCGATGGTGTGATCGAACACCCGCGTGGGCACCGGAAACGGATGCCGATCCTTGCCGCCGTGAGCAAGCGAAAACCGCGCCGGGTCACTGAAACGACACGGTGTGCCATGCAACACCTCGGCCACCATCGCCAGCGAACGCACGGTGCGCGCACCCACGCCCGGCACCTGCAACAGCGCGGTGAAATCGGCGGGGCCGCACTCGGCCGCAGCCGCCAGGCTGGCATGCAACCGGCGGGTGATCACGTTCTCGCTGCGCACGTCGTGATGGTCGGGCATGCTCAGATGCGGTTGCTGCGCGGGATCCCAGCCCTGGCCTGCAAACAGGTCACCAGTGACCGGTGCTTGCGCTACAGCAGGCGCAACCGGCGCCTGCGCGGCCTCGATGCGCTGCCATTCGCGGGCAAGGCGATCCGGCGCCAGCGTCTGCAACAACGCCACCTGCGCCTCACGCGCGGCAGCGGCGCGATGGTCGGCCAGGTTGACGATGTTGCCCTGCTGCGGCCCATCGATCGCCGCGTGCGGCGCATCCACAAAACTGCTCAGCCCTTCCGACAACCAGTGATAGCGGCGCGCCTGCTTGCGTTGCCCGTTCATGCCTTGCTGCACCACCACCCAGCGCCCCTCATCGCTGACGACAAAACTGTGCAGATACAGATCGAAGCCATCCTGCACCGCGGCGCTGTCCACCTTGGCGACCAGGCGGCTGGCACGCGCCAGTGCAGCGCCATCCAGCCCCACGCCATCGCCCACCGCCAGCAACTCGGCAGGCGTTGCGCGCGAATGCCGCCCACGCCCACCACAGACATGGATGCCCAGCTCGCCAGACAGCGGCGTCAGCCCACGCTTGAGTGCGCCCATCACGCTGGTGGTGATGCCGGAGGAATGCCAGTCCATCCCCATCACCGCGCCGAAGGACTGAAACCAGAACGGATGCGCAAGCCGCCGCAACAATTCGTCGCGCCCATAGGTGTGCACGATGGCTTCGCACATCACCGTGCCCAGGCGCGTCATCCGCTCGCCCAACCAGCGCGGCACACGCCCACCATGCAGCGGAAGATCGGCACTGCCGCCGCGCCGGCTCATTGCAACCTCGTCATCATCTGCACAGGATACCGAGACCGCTGTCGCACGCCGTGCGATTGGCGTAGAACGCAACAACGCGCAGCTGACGAATTCAGTTCCAGCCTCCCCATGTGCAATGCAAACGGCGAGCTCGGCCTGCCGCCCGTTGCACGTTGCGTTGCACAGTTCAGCGTCAAACATCGCATCGATGTGAACACCACCACCGCGCTGCGTACACCCTGCGTTGACCGCCGCGCGGTCAAGGTGAAGGCCCTCTCAGCCATCGCCACGGGGCTCGCATGAATGCCACTCCCGCCGCAGCCCGTGACACGGCACCGGCCACTGCCACCACTGTTGCGCCCACCTACCCGGTGGCGCTGCGCATCAATGGTCAGCCTTATCAACTGCAGCTCGAAGCCTGGGTCAGCCTGCTCGACCTGCTGCGCGATCGTCTCGATCTCACCGGCACCAAGAAGGGCTGCGACCACGGTCAATGCGGCGCCTGCACGGTGTTGGTCGATGGCCGTCGCATCAAAAGCTGCCTCACCCTGGCGGTGATGCAGGACGGCGCGGACATCACCACCGTCGAAGGCCTCGCCGAAGGCGAACAGCTGCATCCGCTGCAACGCGCCTTCATCGCCCACGATGCCTTTCAGTGCGGTTATTGCACACCCGGGCAGTTGTGTTCGGCGGTGGGCCTGATCAACGAAGGCCAGGCGCGCGATCGTGATCAGGTGCGCGAATTGATGAGCGGCAACATCTGCCGCTGTGGCGCCTATCCACAGATCACCGATGCGGTGATGGAAGTACTGGGCACACCCTCGGACAGCAGCGAGTCGGCCGACACCCCGTGGACCCCAGGGACGGTGCCGGCATGATTCCGCTCAGCTACGCACGCCCGGAGAGCGTGGACGCGGCAGTCGGTGCGATCGCCACGCGCAGCACTGATCCGCAGCCAGTCCCGTCCGAAGCGCCGGTACGCCTGATCGCCGGCGGCACCAATCTCACCGACTTGATGAAGCTGCAGCTGATGCGGCCTAGCCAGCTGGTGGACATCAACCGCCTGCCATTGGGCGAGATCACCACCAACGATGCGGGCGGTCTGCGTCTGGGTGCGCTCGCACGCAATGCCGACACCGCCTATCACCCCGAGGTTGAGGCACGCTACCCGTTGCTGAGCGCGGCGATTTTGGCCGGTGCCTCGCCACAGATCCGCAACATGGCCAGCAATGGCGGCAACCTGCTGCAGCGCACCCGCTGCGTGTATTTCTACGACCGCGCCACGCCGTGCAACAAGCGTGCGCCCGGCACCGGCTGTTCGGCAATTGGTGGCCTGACCAAATACCACGCCATCCTGGGCGCCAGCGTGCACTGCATTGCCACGCATCCTTCCGACATGTGCGTGGCGCTGGCGGCGCTGGACGCGGTGGTGCACGTGCAGGGCCCCAATGGCGCGCGCGACATCGCTTTTGCGGATTTCCATCGCCTGCCCGGCGAGCATCCGGAGCTCGATAGCACGCTGCAGCCGGACGAACTCATCGTGCATATCGATCTGCCGGATGCACAGCGCTTCGTGGCGCACAGTGCATACCTCAAGATCCGCGAGCGGCTGTCCTACGCCTTTGCGCTGGCATCGGTCGCAGCGGCGCTGGAGCTTGCCGACGACGGCAGCATCCGCGCCGTGCGTGTGGCGCTGGGCGGCGTGGCGCACAAGCCCTGGCGCCTGCCGGAGGCCGAAGCGCGCGTGGTTGGCATGCCGGCGACGCCGCACACCTTTGCGCAACTGGCCGATGCACTGCTACAGGGCGCGCAATCGCAAGGGGAGAACGCCTTCAAGATTCCGCTGGCACACCGCACCATCGTGCGCGCACTCGACGTCGCGCGCGAAGGCACCATCGATAACCGCGGGCGCACCAGCGCGCTGGAGGACTCCCCATGAACGCACGCCCCGACGAGCTCATTGCACCGGTCGCCGACCCCGGCACCGGGCACCGCCCCACTGGCACCGGCATGCCGCGCATCGATGGGCGCGCCAAGGTCACCGGCCAGGCGCGCTACGCCGCCGAATGGCCGGTGCCCGACCTGGCGTATGGGGTGGTGGTCAACAGCAGCATTGCCAAGGGCCGCATCGTCGCCTTCGACCTGGAGGCCGCACGCGCGGTGCCCGGCGTGCTGGAGATCGTGACCCACGAAAACCGTCCGCATATGCGCGGCATGGACCTGTTCTACAAGGACATGACCGCACCGGCCGGCTCGCCGTTCCGGCCGCTGTACGACAACGCCATTCTGTACAGCGGCCAGCCGATCGCGCTGGTGGTGGCGGAAACCTTCGAGGCTGCGCGCCATGCCGCGCATCTGGTCCAGGTGGAGTACGCCAGCGAGCCGCACGACACCAACCTGATGGCCAACCTGGACCGCATGCACAAGCCCAAGCCGCTCAAGGCCGGCTTTTCGCCGCCGCCCAAGGACAAGGGCGAGCCGGACACGGCCTTCGTCAACGCCGCGCACCAGATCCAGGCCGACTATTACAGCGCGGTGGAACACCACAACCCGATGGAGTTGTTCGCCTCCACGGTGATCCGCGATGCGGAGGGCCACTTCACCATCTACGACAAGACCCAGGGCTCGCAGAACAGCCGCTGGTATGTCTCGCACGTGTTCGGGCTGAGCAAGCAGAAGGTCACCGTGCGCAACCCGTACGTGGGCGGTGCGTTCGGCTCCGGCCTGCGCCCGCAATACCAGTTGGCGCTGGCGGTGATGGCCTCGATCCTGCTGGATCGCTCGGTGCGTGTGGTGCTGACGCGGCAACAGATGTTCACCTTTGGCCACCGCCCGGAAACGGTGCAGCGGCTCAAGCTCGGTGCCGATCGCGACGGCACGCTGCGCGCGATCTGGCATGAAGCCATCGCCGAAACGTCGCGCATCGAGGATTACGTGGAGGTGGTGGTCAACTGGAGCGGGCAGCTGTACGCCTGCGATAACGTGCACCTGGGCTACAACCTG
This sequence comes from Xanthomonas sp. NCPPB 2922, assembly GCF_041520885.1. Taxonomy (NCBI): domain Bacteria; kingdom Pseudomonadati; phylum Pseudomonadota; class Gammaproteobacteria; order Lysobacterales; family Lysobacteraceae; genus Xanthomonas; species Xanthomonas sp. NCPPB 2922. Next base: position 143,285 of record NZ_JBGOFY010000010.1, read on the forward strand.
GTGAGCCTGGATCAGTACACCCCCATCGATATGCGCGCGCCCGGCGCTGCACACGGCGTGCATGCGCTGGAAGTGGCGATGGACGAGCTGTCCTACGCGATCGGCATGGATCCGCTTGCCTTGCGCTTGAAGAATTATGCCGAGGTCAATCCCGCCGACGACAAGCCCTATTCCAGCAAGGCGTTGCGCGAGTGTTACCAGCAAGGCGCAGAGCGCTTCGGCTGGGCACAGCGGCCGCTGCAGCCGCGCGCGCGCAAGGAGGGGCGCGAATGGGTTGGCTGGGGCATGGCCACCGGGCAATGGGATGCGATGCAGATGTTTGCGCGTGCCCACGCGGTGCTGCATGCCGACGGCCGCCTGGTAGTGAGCAGCGCCGCCAGCGATATCGGCACCGGCACCTACACGGTGATGGCGATGATCGCCGCCGAAGCGCTGGGCTTGCCGCTGGAACAGGTCACCTTCCAGCTCGGCGATTCCACACTGCCGGTCGCACCGATCGAAGGCGGCTCGTCGCATGTGACCACGGTAGGTTCGGCGGTGGATGGTGCATGCGGGAAACTGCGCGCACGGCTGCTGCGGCTGGCCCAGGCGTTACCGAATTCGCGCTTTACCAAGGCCAAGCTGGACGAGGTGGTCTTCGCCGATGGCACGCTGGCATTGCGCGCCGATGCCGGCACCACCATCGCCTTGCCCGAGCTGTTGCGTGCCGCTCAGCTGGAACAGATCGAAGACAAGTTCCTGCTGTTGCCCAATGTGTTCAAGCAGCGCAACTACACCCGTGCCACCCATGGCGCGGTGTTCGTGGAAGTGCGCGTTGACGAAGAGCTGGGCACGGTGCGGGTAACCCGCGTGGTCAGTGCGATTGCGGCCGGTCGCATCCTCAACCCGATCACTGCGCGCAGCCAGATTGTGGGCGGCGTGGTCTGGGGCATCGGCCAGGCGCTGCACGAGCACACCCAGTCCGATCACCGCTTCGGCCGCTTCATGAATCACGATTTTGCGATGTACCACGTCTCGGCCAATGCCGACATCCACGACATCGATGTGATCTTCGCCGACGAGGACGACCGCATCGTCAGCAGCCTGGGCGCAAAAGGCGTTGGCGAAATCGGCCTGATCGGTGTCTCGGCAGCGATCTGCAATGCGATCTTCCATGCCACCGGCAAGCGCATCCGCAGTACCCCGATGACGCCAGACAAGGTGATGGCGGACTGACGAACGCGGGGCGATGTGCCTGCAATGCACAACGCAACCGACAATTGATGGGGTACGACAGGGCTCAGTGCATCGAATGCACTGGGTCCGTTTCATTTTCGTCACTGGTAGACATCTAGGCGTATTGCGCTACCGCACGTCCATCCAGCGCGCGTGCACGACACCGACGTGCATGACCGGTTCGTGATCGATCTGCAGGCCTCTGCGTTGTCACCGCGCGGAAAGCGAAAGCAGTCTGGTTACCGGGGTCGCCCATCCTGTAGCGTGCACACACACTCCACCCAAGAATCCTCACATGTCTCCACGCACGACGCGGCGCCAGCTGCTGGGTGGCGCCGCCGCGCTAGGCCTGCTCGCGCGCATTCCCACCGGCTGGGCGCTGCCGTCCGGGGCGGTGCGCACGCCTGCTTTCATCGACGCACTGATCGCGCGCATGAGCGTGGAAGAAAAAGCTGGCCAGCTCAGCATGTTCAGCTCGGCGCAGCAGGATGGCAAGGCGATCGTCGCCAACCCGCTTGCACGCTCTGCCGATGGGGACGATCAGCTGGCTGCGGCCCGGGCCGGGCGGCTGACCGGGGTCTTCAATGGCTCCAACGTGCGCTGGCACCAGCAACTGCAGAAGGCAGCGCTGCAAAGCCGGCTGCGCATTCCGTTGCTGTTCGCCGCCGATGTGATCCATGGCTATACCACCGTCTTCCCCGTGCCATTGGCCGAAGCGGCCAGCTTCGAGCCAGACCTGGCACGGCGCACGGCGCGCGCAGCGGCCATGGAGGCCAGTGCGGTGGGTCTGGACTGGACCTTCGCGCCGATGGTGGACATCGCCCGCGATGCACGCTGGGGCCGTGGCGTCGAGGGCGCTGGCGAAGACGTGCTGCTGGCGCGGCTGTTCGCACAGGCGCGGGTGCGCGGCTTCCAGGGCGATGCAGGATTGGCAAATCCCGATGCGATGGCAGCCTGTCCCAAGCATTTCGCCGCCTACGGCGCGGCCGAAGGAGGGCTGGATTACAACCGTGTAGATGTCTCCGAGCGGACGCTGCGCGAGGTCTATTCCCCGCCGTTTCAGGCCGCCTTCGCTGCCGGTGCGGTCACGACCATGGCGGCATTCAACGAACTGTCGGGCATTCCGGCAACGGCCAACGTGTGGTTGCTGGATGGCGTGCTGCGGCAGGAGTGGAACTACCCAGGCTTGGTCGTGTCCGACTTCAGCGCCGACCAGGAACTGGTTGCGCACGGCGTTGCAGCCGACGACCGCGAGGCGGCCAGGCTGGCCTTCATGGCCGGGGTGGACATCAGCATGGAAAGCGGCCTGTATCTGCGCTACCTGCCTGCCCTGGTTGCCGCAGGCGAGGTGCCGATGGCACGGCTGGATGCCTCGGTGCGCCGCGTGCTGACGTTCAAGGCGGCGTTGGGGCTGTTCGACGATCCGTTCCGGCGCATCCGGCCCAGGCTCGCGCAGTCGCGTCAGCGCCGCGCCGAGACCCTGGCACTGGCGCGCGAAGCCGCATGCAAATCGGTGGTGTTGCTGAAGAACGACGGCGAGCTGTTGCCATTGCGACGCAGCGGCCAGCGCATTGCGTTGATCGGGCCAATGGCGCGCGATTGGCTCAATCACGCCGGGCCGTGGAGCCTGTTCGATGAAGAGGACAACCGCAACACGCTGGCCGCTGCACTGTCGGGCGCGCTGGACGACCCCACTGCACTGCGCGTGGAGGACGGTTGCGGCTTCGATCAAACGCTGCCGGGCGGGTGCAGGCGGCAGTGGCAGCCGCTGGCAATGCCGATGTGGCGCTGCTGGCAATCGGTGAACCCTTGAGCTACTCGGGCGAGGCGCAGTCGCGCACCGAGATCAGCATTCCCGAGGTACAGCAGCAATTGCTGGCGGCCGTGATCGCCACCGGCACGCCGGTCGTGGTGCTGCTGAGCACCGGCCGTGCACTCGCGCTGGAGGGGCCGGTGCTCGCATGCGCGTCGATCCTGGTCAGCTGGTTCCTGGGTTCGGAGGCGAGCGCTGCGGTAGCCGACATCCTGTTTGGCACGCGTGCGCCATCGGGCCGCTTGCCGGTGAGTTTTCCGCACGCGGCAGGCCAGGTGCCCTACTTCTACGCACACACCTCCAGCGGCCGCCCCAATCCGCAGCCGGATGTGCTGGAGCCGTATAAAACGCACTACCGAACGGTGCCCAACACCGCACTGTTCCCCTTCGGCCACGGGTTGACCTATGGCCGCATCGAATACGGCGAGCTGCGCTTGAGCGATACGCGGATGACGGCGACCGGCAGCCTGCGCATCAGCGCGCGCATCCACAACCGCGGCACGCGCGATGCGGAAGAAGTGGCGCAGCTCTACATCCGCGACCGCAGCGCCAGCGTCACCCGCCCGGTGCGCGAGCTGAAGGATTTTCGCAAGCTTGCAGTGCCGGCAGGCGGCAGCGTGGCGGTGGAGTTCGTGCTGCGCCGTGAGGACCTGTTGTTTATCGGCCAGGCATTGCAGCCAACCGTGGAGCCCGGCGTGTTCGATGTGTGGGTGGCGCCATCGGCCGAAGCTGCAGGCGTTTCTGCGAGATTTGAACTGCTAGAGTGAGTGCTCTGCGTCGCTCAGTTTGGCGGCCTGGATCTCTCTCCCTTACGTCACCACGATTCTCGACTTCCAGCGTTTGCCTGACACAGGCGAAACTGCCGCGCAGATGCGGGAGACATTCAACGCGCATCTGGCGCGCACGGAACAGAGGCTGCGCACCGTGACACGTATTGATGCGACGATCAACTTCGCATCGGCTCGACGAAGCGCACCGCTCGCGCGATCCCAGATGTATCGGATAATGAGGCTCGGACAATTGGCGCCGGCCAAGGCATGCTCCCCCAGCGTGGGACAAGCGGCCTGAAGTCCCATGCCTGATGATGCGAAAGCAGCGTTGCGCTGCGGAGCGACACAGCTGATTGAAACTGCACGATGCCTGGGTGGTCGGTTACTCCTGGCCCGACGTGATCTGGCTGCCGGCGACGTCCTGGCCCGGGGCATCGTCATCCGACAATTCCTTCAGCATGGCCACTATTGCGGCATGCGCACCGGCGCCCAGATCACGCGCCTGCATCACGACCGATCGCGCGGCAAGTGTATGCTCGTCGATGTCGCGCAACGCCCCGACATCGTCTGCCAGCCGGGCGCAAAGACTATCTTTCAACGACACGAGCTCTGCGATGCGATCACGGGTCGCAGCCATCTGCTGCAAGGCGTCCTTCATCGCATCTTCAAGTGTCTTGATGGCCTCTGCCTTGCCCTCCGCATCAATCGCTTTTGCAGCGTCCGTCCCCCCAGCATGCCTGTCCAATACCTGCAGCGCTTCGTTCCGGACCTCTACAAGGCGTTGTTCGGCATCTTCAAAAGCCCTGCGCTCCAGCTCAGAGGCCTGGCCCAGTCCATCGAGACGCGGCAGCAAGTCGTCCAGCCTGTCGTCCATATCCCGGAGCTCTCGGTCCTGCACCTCATATATTTCTGCGGTCCGACGCAAGAGAACGTCGACTGCAGACACCAGCGTGTGATCGCACTCGGCAGCGCGCTGTAGAAATTCGAACGCATGTTGAACCGCCGCAATGTCCCTGTTCTCGGCGCGACTGGCGTCCATGTGGGTGCGGAAGTCGTCGTATGCCTTGTCCAGCGCATCGGTTGCCTGATGCACAGCATCGCGACAGGCCTGCAGCGAAGCGAGCCTACGATGCAGGCCTGATCCGGTGATAGCTGCCTCGGTCACGCCGTCGTCTGCAGGTGCAAGCCTGGCCAACAATTGATTGATGCGTTCGCCTACATTGGCCTGTGCGCCACTCACTGCATCTGCTAAAGCGTCGTGTGCCAGATACTGTGCCACGGTGCGCTGGGTCTGCTCCTCGAACCGTGTCAGGTCGCGCGTCAAGGCGCGCAGGTGTGGGCCAACCGGCACGACGCCCATCTGGAGATGGCGTTCGAATTCCAGGTCGCGCGCTTCCTTCAGCCTGGGCCGTTCGCCGCGCGGCGAGGCCGGAACGGATGAGGGAATGTTCGCCCTCTGACGTTGCCCGAGCGCCTGCACACCCACCACCTGCAAAGGGTCCAGTGACTGTCGCAGTGCACGTACTCCTGCCTCGAGCACTTCGGCGCCCTCGATACGATCGTACAGCCCATAACGGAACTGGATCTCTGCCTCGAACAGCTGGTGCGACGACACTGCCGTAGCTGCCACATTCAGCAGCGGCAGGCCGACGCGACTGGTCACCGGGTTTTCGTCGGTATTGTGCACAGCGATAGCCGCCAGACGGTAGAGATCCGGCGACCGCTGCGCGGCAACGAGCGCATCACGCCAGGCCATTGCACCTGCGGGCTCCCGCAATCCCAGTGCGGCTGCAGCCTGCGCGTGCTGTTTGACCTCCAGCGCGTCGTTGATCGCGACAATTGCCTGGGGCCGCATTTCGAACACGAAGCGAACCTGATTCACGTTGGGAACATCCTTGAACCTCTGCAATACCTCGCCCAGCCCGGGAATCTTGCGACGCAGCTCCGCAACGTCGCGCATTTTCTCGCCAAGCGCGTAATGACCAATGGCATGGCTGACCACCGCGTCGAGCGATTCGCGCCCGAACATGTTGATCTCCACACGTGCGCCAGGAATGATGCGCGCACGCTGCTGGATGGCGGCAGCGTCCTCTTGCCGCAACTGGTGCAGCAGGTCGACCATGGCCGCGCGCTCGGAGGGCGAGCCGCCCTTCCATAGCGAGGACGCCTCGGCAAGGGTGGCTTGTTCGGCGCACGCACGTTGTTGTGCCAGCGCCGGACCCTCCAGCAAGGCGCCAGCTTCGATCGCACGCGCCTGCGCCCCCTGAATACGTTCGATTGCTTTCAGCAGTACGTCCCGTCGCTCGCCAGGTGTCGCCGGATATCGCATTCCATCAAGTTCGGCCATGCTCTCCGGGATGATCTCTTCGAGCCGTTTGCGCATCGCGTCCCATGCCTGCGGGCTAATCGGCTGGGCGGCTTGCGTGTCAAGCGTGCGCTTGTAGCTGGCGGTCCCCAGCAAAGGACCGGTGCGCGTATCGTCCAATGGCGCATCGGTCGGCAGTTGCACGTCGCTGGAGGCCACTCGAACACCGGCCAACTGCAGATTGCCGGCACCGGTAACCGCGTTGACCAGCCGTGCGAAATTTCGGCCAAGCACCGACGTCAATGCGCCCGAGAGATTGATGCCGCTGCTGACCTCGGCAGTGAGGCCGACGCGGCCCTGGAACTCGAGTCCGATGATCTCTTGCCACGCATGGTCCAGATGCAGCTCCATCTGGCTCCATTGCACACCGGCCTGCGCCGTCATGCTGAACGGCAAGGAGGCCGAGACTGCGCTACGCGGGTTGTCGGTGCCGGCTGCGTCTGGCGCGGCGTTGGGTGCGACGGGCTGTCTTGGACCGTAAGAATGCCGCACCGCGAGCGGCTGTAAGGTCAGGTTGACGTTGAGCGATCCATTGGCATTGGTTTCGAACAGATCCAGCCCGATCGCCCCCTCGTTCACGCCTGCACGCAATAGCTTGGTGGTATCGTCATCATGACGATCAAACAACAGCCTGGCGAACTCAGGAATCGTCGATGGCGAGAGGATGACGGCTGCGCCCACGCCATGTTGGTAGGTACCGCCTGCGCTGAGATTTGCCGCCCCGCCCCACGTCGCCGACAAGGTCCGTGCAGGATCCGCATCGTAGACATGTGCGCCGGTTCCTGGGCCAGGCCGGAGATCAATGCGTATGCCTGCCGTCCCTGACGCGGTCGCTTTGGCATGCCGAACGAAGAAGGCAACCAGTCCCGCATCGCCGTCCTTCGAGTCGCCGATGCGTTCGACACCCAGCGCGTGGATGGCTTCGCCGCCCATGCCGACGCTGACCGGATTGAGATCCATCCATTGCGTAGAACCGAGCGAGCCGCGCAGCTCGGCAGAGCGCACTCTGCTTGTGAAGAACGTGCTGCGATTGAACAGGTCCTGCAACACATCGATCATGCGCGCAGCCATTTCGTCCGGGGCCGCGCCTGGCGACAGGCCGATGCTCTTGAGCAATTGCAGCTGACGCGCGCTCCCCGGGGTGGCGACTTCCTCGCGGAAGGTGGTCACCACGTCGTCGAAGGCCTCCAATTCACGCCATGACGACAGACCCAGCTTCGCCAGGGCTCGCAGCCCGGATTGCCGCTGCCTTGCGTCGGCCGCCTCCAGCGCCGCCGCATCATCGACATCCAGCAACGCGTTGTACTCCATCAGACTTGCGAGCAGGCATGCACTGCGCAGGGCATGCGGATCACTCGACGCATCGGTGGCGCGACCATTTCGGATCGGCAATCTGACCCCGGCAGCCTTGAGCCGATGACTGACCTCGCGCAATTCGGCCAGTTGTGCATGCTCCATAGCGGTCAACGCCTGCGGATGCAGCGACGCACCGCCGGCCAGCGCAGCGATGCAACGATCCAAGTGCGGCAACATGTCATCGCTGTTCTGTACCGTCGTGCGCATCACGGCCGAACGCGCCCGCCGCCAAAGCTCGGCGGCGCGATAACTTGCGGTCGAACTCGCGCGCTGGGTGCACCCGCCATCCGCCATGGAGAAATCGGCAGCCAGAACGCCCTCACGGAACCCGATCTTGCGCAGATCGCGCAGCAAGCCAGCCAAGGTTGTTTTACGCAGCGTCGTAAGTCGTTCGTGCTGGCTCTGCGACAGCGCGGCAGGCTGGTGCGGACCTGCGGCACCGGCAATACGCGCCTCTGCCAGTACCGGCAAGGTGTCGAACATCTCAAGCGCCAAAGACAGGACCTGCTCTGCCTCGGAACGGAAACGGGCGAGCCGCCGTTGCTGCGTGGTGGGCGCGTATCCAACGCCAGTCCACCCGGCCACGGCACGCGCAGTGCCACCGGCAACGTCCGTGAGCACCTTTACGAGCGCAGCGGCCTGCGCGCGGCCGCTCTGTGCGAGCACCCGTGCATTCGAGCGCAGGCTCAGTGGATCGGTGGAGGTGGTCCCCAGCAACGTGGTGCTGACCGCCGCATCGTGGTCCGGTGTCCTGAGACGGCTTGCCTGCTGCCGATTGACCCGTGCATTGGAGCCGGACTGGGTGCCGGAAACGGCCACGTCATCAGGCGACGCATGCGCAGCCACGCGTGCAGGCAAGCGGGCCCGGTCGGGACCGGTCATCGCTGGCAGCACCGTGTGCCACTGCGCGCCGAGCCGTAACTGCAGCTGTCCGGTACGCGTGGTTCGCAGCGCACTCGGGAGTGGCGAGGTCTGCGGCAACGTAACCGGAAAAGCCTCCCACCGGTCATGGTCGTGCGAAAGACGGTGCACGTGTGCAGATCCATCGCCGGGTTGGCTCAAGGCGTACAAGGCATCATCCAATCCCACCGCGATCGCGACAACGCCTTCCAGCGCGGGCACGTCCCCGCTGTTTCGATCCGCATCGACCTTGATCAATCGCCCCGAGGCGGCCATCACCACAGCGCTGCGGTCTGCATGCACCGCCGCCTGCGCGATGTCTTCATCGAAGCGGGCGATCGGCAGGCAACGCACCTCCACCACGTCCGGCACCACGGCGAGCGGCCCACCCGAGGGTGTGCTGGGCGCCGCATGAGCAGCCAGCCAGGTGGTGCGCCCGGGAAGCTTGAGCTCGACCAATCGGGACGGTGCGGCCAGCAGTGCGAACACCGGACGACGATCGACAAAACCGCGCGGACCGCTATGCAGGGAGACAACGCCGGTCAACGGCGCGCCGCCGGGAAGCGTCAGCCGCTCCCATGGCTGGTTCGGAGAAGGCGAGTAATGCAGTACGCCGTCCAGATGTCCCAGTTGCGCGTGCCCATCAAGCACCACCCGCGACTGCATCGCCTCATCCGCAGGCATCTGCAGCCCCTCGCTGCGCATGAGCAACAACGGACGATCCAGCATGAACGCCGGCTGGAACTGCGCTTGCCCTGCCGGCCGCTGCAGCGAGATGCGCCTGCCGTCGCTGTGTTCGAGCAGAAGATGCACGCTGTGATCGGTCGACAACCCCATGGAGGTCACCGCCCAGCCCTGCTCGCTGCCCATCGGGCGAGGCAACGTCAATCGTCGCGCGACAATCGGCCCGCTCCCGCGCATGTCGGCTTCATACACACGTCCCTTGTCATCAAGCACCAAGACAGCGGCATGCGCCAGTGGCAACACATCCACAGGCATCGCAGGTGTCGACTCGAAGGCCGGGCCGCCAGCTACCGGACGCGTCAGTTCCACGACCCGGCCGGGCTGATCGTCATCGCAGCGGCGCAGTACACCAGCATGGAGCATGCATGGCCTGCCGTCCGCATCGAACCGCAGCAAGGCGCCTTCGGGCGTCGGGCCCACCGCGATGGACATCTGCTCGTTGCCGGCACGCCAGCACAGCTCGCCTGCACGGACGTACACACCGCCATCGGCCTGCCGGCCAAGCATGCAGAGATGAGCAATCGCATCACATGCCGGTGGCAGCGGTACGGCTGCCCAGTGCCCGGACGCCTCGACACGATGCAGTTGGTTGGCACGCAGGGCGAAACATTGCCCGTCGGCAGCCTGCCAGATGCCGGTCAGCTGGCCGATCGGCGGATCGGCCAGCTGACTGGCGACCTGGTCGGCCGTCGGCGTAGTACCGGTGCGGCGCTCGACCGCCGGATGCACGGTAAGAGCTGCGATCAGCAAGCCGGGGATGGTGGTGAAGAACGCCTCGTTGCGTGGCATGCGCGAGTCGTCACGATCCGGCATGTAGCGCAACAGACGTCCACCGCCACCCAGACTGGATTCGCTGTGAACGACGGGCCGACGCGCCAGACACGCCTCCATCAAGCTCGTGACATCGCCGTCTGCGGCAGCCGCGCCCTCAAGGTGCATGCGAGCCCGCCGTCCACCATGCGATGAAACGTTCTGCACGTGGAGCGCAGCATTGGCGGTCTTACTGGATGCCCTGCGCCCCGCCCGTGCAGGCAAGGCGCCCAGGATGTCGGCCGCAGTCTCGGGTGCAGGCCTACTCTGCGGTGAAGCCGTCGCTGGTTCTGCAGGCTCCAGCGTTGGCGTTTGTCGCGACTGACTCGAACGTGTGATCGAATCCGGTAAGGTCATTTGAATAGCCCAAAGATATGGATACTAGACATCGGCATCTACTGACGACGATCTCGCATTCTCTGCAACGCCCACGCGCGGCTATGCAGCAGGCGTGCGAATCCACGACGCCAGAAAATGCATGGGTCCGATCGCTGGCTGGAAATGCATTCGAACCGCTGCGATACCGGAGATGCACAAGGCATCCGACCGCTGAGGCGAAGCAGTGCTTACGTCCCCAGCTGCGCAAGCCGAGCGCACAGTCACGCAGCGCGGTCCATCTAGACCATCGCGCGCGGTGTTTGCACGCGCACTGCTGGCCGAAACATAAGCATCGTGATCAATACAGACCGACGCCGGTACCGTTGCATCTTCCACAATCAAGCACATGCCCGTCTCCCTCCCAGAAGAGTTGGCACATCGCGCGGGCACATAGTGTCCTAAGAACCCTAGACACCCAGCTTGGGTTAGTCCCGATTACCTTAGTTCGATTATTTCGGTGCGGAAATGCACATGCGAAACTCTGCGCGAGCTAGCGAACCTTCTTGACACTTAGACGGCGCGTTGTCGTCCAACTGCGACCTCTATCATCAAACAGATCAGCGCCCCGAGAAAGGGAGCAGTCAGGCTGCCGCGATGCCGTGCAACCACATCAGGTGTACCCGCCACCACAACATGGCCGCCCGCACCACCGGCGCCCGGCCCCATGTCCAGCACCCAGTCGCTGCTGGCGGCCACGCGCATATCGTGTTCGACCACGATCACCGTATTGCCCGCCGCCACCAGGCCTTGCAGCTGGCGCATCAAGGTATCCACGTCGGCCGGATGCAGGCCGGTGGTCGGCTCGTCCAGCACATAGACGGTGTCGCGCCGCTGCGCGCGTTGCAGTTCGGTGGCCAGCTTGATGCGCTGCGCCTCGCCACCGGAGAGTTCAGTGGCCGGCTGGCCGAGCCGCAGATAGCCCAGCCCTACTTCGCGCAACACCTGCAACGGACGCAGCACGCTGGCGTCTTCGGCAAAGAATGTGGCGGCTTGGTCCACCGTCATTTCCAACACCTGCGCGATGCTGTGGCCACGCAGTTCGATCTCCAGGGTCTTGGCGTTGTAGCGCGCGCCATGGCAGGTGGGGCACGGTGCGTAGACGCTGGGCATGAACAGCAATTCCACGTGCACCGAGCCTTCGCCTTCGCAGGTGGCGCAGCGGCCCTTGGCGACATTGAACGAAAACTGCCCCGGGTCGTAACGGCGGCGACGCGCGGCCGGCGTGGCGGCGAATAGCTTGCGTACCGGATCGAACAGGCCGGTGTAGGTGGCCAGGTTGGAGCGCGGCGTGCGGCCAATCGGCTTCTGGTCCACGCGCACCAGCCGGCGCACGTGCTCCAGCCCGGCCACGATCGCGCCGCCCAACGGGATTTGCGCATCGCGCTCGAGTGGGTCCAGCGCGTCGTCGTCATCGGCGTGCGGCTGGCCCAGGTGCGCAGCCAGCAATTCCACCAGCGCCTGGCTCACCAGCGACGACTTGCCGGAGCCGGACACACCGGTCACCGTGGTGAACACGCCCAGCGGCAGGTCCACGTCCAGCGCCTGCACGTTGTTGCGGGTGATGCGGCGCAGCTGCAGCCAGGCGGTGGGCGTGCGTGCGTGGCTGTGCACCGGTGGCGGCGCGCCGAACAGATAGCGCCGCGTGGAAGACGCCTGCACCTGCGCCAATCCGTCCGGTGGGCCGCTGTAGAGCACCTGCCCGCCATGCACGCCGGCGGCCGGGCCCACGTCCACGATCCAGTCCGCATGACGGATCACATCCACCTCGTGTTCCACCACGAACACCGAATTACCCGCCGCCTTGAGCTGATCCAATGCGCCAAGCAAAGCCTGCGCATCGGCCGGATGCAGGCCAGCCGAGGGCTCGTCCATCACGTACACCACGCCGAATAATTGCGAACGGATCTGCGTGGCCAGGCGCAGGCGCTGCAACTCGCCCGGCGACAGCGTGGGCGTGCTGCGCTCCAGCGTGAGATACCCCAGGCCCAGCGCCTGCACCACCGCGATGCGCGCGCGCAGATCTTCGGCGATGCGTTGCGCGGCGATCACCTGTTCGGGATGTTCGGCTGTGGCACTGCGCCTGCGTTTGCCCTGCGCGGACTGCGTGGCGGGTGTGGCTTCGGCGGCCGGGCGCAACAGCTCGGCCACCTCATCCAGCGGGCGCTGCGACAACGCGCCGATATCCAGCCCGGCAAAGGTCACCGACAACGCCTCGCGGCGCAGCCGCTTGCCATCGCACTGCGGGCACTGCGTGCTGATCAGATACTGCGCCACGCGCTTTTTCATCTGCGCGCTCTGCGTGCTGGCAAAGGTGTGAAGCACGTAACGCCGCGCACTGGTGAAGGTACCCATGTAGCTGGGCTCTTCCTTGCGCTTGAGCGCGCGCCTGACCTCGTCCAGGTCGTAGCCGGCGTACACCGGCGCCACCGGCTGCTCGTCGGTGTAGAGAATCCAGTCGCGCGTTTTCTTCGGCAATTTGGCCCATGGCACGTCCACATCAATCCCGAGCGTGGTGAGGATGTCGCGCTGGTTCTGCCCATGCCACGCACCCGGCCAGGCGGCCACCGCGCGCTCGCGGATGCTCAGGCTGCGGTCCGGCACCATGCTGGCCTCGGTGGCGTCGTAGATACGCCCCAGGCCGTGGCAGGTGGGGCAGGCACCGGCCGGCGTATTCGGCGAAAACCCATCCGCATAGATGATCTCCTGCCCCGGTGGGTACTGGCCGGCGCGCGAATACAGCATGCGCAGCGAGTTGGAGATGGTGGTCACGCTGCCCACCGAGGAGCGCGCACTCGGCGCGCCGCGCGCTTGCTGCAGCGCCACGGCCGGCGGCAGGCCGTCGATGGCATCCACCTCGGGCACGCCGACCTGGTCGATCAGGCGCCGCGCATATGGCGAGATCGAATCCAGATAGCGCCGCTGCGCTTCGGCAAACAAGGTGCCGAAGGCCAGCGACGACTTGCCAGAGCCGGACACGCCGGTGAACACCACCAGCGCATCGCGCGGGATATCCACGTCCACGTTCTTGAGGTTGTGCTCGCGCGCACCGCGCACACGCACCAGGCCGGGGACAGGAGAAGACGCTGAGCTGGACATGACACCAAACCGACAACTGGACAGTGCGCCAGCCTAGCGCGCCACGCATGCAGCGCGCGTCAGCGCTTGTGCCCGATCCACCGTGAGTGCAACGCTGCGCCGGTCAGGCCACCGCGTGCGCAGGCACGGTGTCGATGGAGCTGTCGGCCAGTGCCTGCATGCGCGCCACCACGCCGCTGAACAGGCGCGCAGTGGCCGCCTCGCGGGTGCGGAAGATCTCTTCCAGCGCAGCGTAGTACCACAGCGTGCCATCGCGCCCGGCGGTGAACACGTTGAAGATGTCCTGGCCCACATCGGGGTTTTCCAGATCCTGCACGATGGTGCGGGCGTTGTAGAGCTTGTCGCAGCCGGACACCAGCAGTGCGCGCTCGGGCGTCTTGCGCAGATGCGCCAGGTAGGACTGCTTGCGCTCGCGCCAGTCGCGCTTGCGGGCGCTGGCGGTGTTGTCCACGTCGGCCTTGTCCTCGGCGGTGGCGTCGGTGCAGGCCATCACGATATCGGCCACCGCATCGCCGAACTGCGCGCGAATCGAGCCCTCATGGCCGCCGCCGCAGTCTTCCACCACATCGTGCAGCAGGCCGGCGATGGCCTGGTCCTCGTCACCGCCGCATTCCAGCACCAGCGTGGACACGCCAAGTAAATGGCTCAGGTACGGGATCTGCGTGCCCTTGCGCAGCTGCCCGGCGTGGGCAATGCGGGCGTAATCCACGGCCTGGGCATAACGTTCGGTGAGCGCGGTCATGGGGCGTCCAATCCTGAAGATGGCCGCAGTATCGCCGAGCGCGACGGCAGCGGTGGTGATGGCCTGCAACATCGTCCCTCAAAGACACCGCCGTACGGCCGATAGGACTAGGGTTGTCTGTCACTGCACGATTGCTCGCCGATGCCTACTCTCCCCGTTTGCCGCGCCTGCCGCGATGGCCAGGACTTTCCCACCGCCATCACCATGGCCTTTCAACCCATTGTCGATGTGGCCACGCGCCGCATCTACGCCGGCGAAGCGCTGGTGCGCGGCGTCGACGGTGCCTCGGCCGCGAGCATTCTCGGCGCGGTGGACGAGCGCAACCGGTACGCGTTCGACCAAGCCTGCCGGATCAAGGCGATCGAATGCGCTGCAGCGATCGCGTTGCCGGCGCTGCTGTCGATCAACTTCATGCCCAACGCGGTGTACAACCCCGAACACTGCCTGCGCGCCACGCTGGCGGCCACCGAGCACTACCAGTGGCCGCTGCACAGCATCATCTTCGAGGTCAGCGAGCAGGAGCACATGGCCGACCCGGCGCATCTGCTCGGCATCCTGCGTGCCTACCAGGCACGCGGCCTGAAGACCGCCATCGACGACTTCGGTGCGGGCTATGCCGGGCTCGGCCTGCTGGCCGATTTCCAGCCAGACCTGCTCAAGCTCGACATCGCCCTGGTCCGCGGCATCCACACCGACCGCAGCCGCCAGGCGATCGTGCGGCACGTCACCCGCATGTGCGAAGAACTCGGCATCGCCGTCATCGCCGAAGGCATCGAAGAAGCCGACGAATACCGCACCCTGCGCGACTTGGGCATCCACCTGCAGCAAGGCTATTTGTTCGCCCGCCCGCAACTGCGCGCCCTGCCCCCGGTGCATTGGCCGGACTGAGGTGCAAGCGCGGGTGACGCTGCCCGCGCATGCGGCGCATGAGTCACTCGGGCGGCCCACGATCATCGATGCGTGACTGCGTGCGCGCAGCGCGTCAATCAATGCGGCTAGGAAAGCCGCACGTACCCGCCGAGAGAAGACGCGGCGCAATCAGCGTGACTCCGTCAACACGGAGCAGCAAAACGCGGAGATACCCCACCGCAAGCCACGCCCTTCCGATTCCCCACTCCCGATTCCCCATTCCCAGCGGCGCAACGCGCCGCTCACACATAACGCGGAATCGGCCCCAGCTGTGGCGTCTGCTCCGGCAACTCCACTTCCAGCTCGTCCTCATAGCACCAGCCCCAGCCTTCCGGCGGGTCGTAGCCTTCGATGATGGGGTGGCCGGTGCTGTGGAAGTGCGCGCTGGCGTGGCGGTTGGGCGAATCGTCGCAGCAGCCCACGTGCCCGCACTCGCGGCACAGGCGCAGATGCACCCACACGCTGCCGCTGGCCAGGCACTCTTCGCAGCCGCGTGCGCTGGGGGAGACGTGGTGGATGTGGCTGAGGTGCGTGCACTGGCTCATGAGGTCGCGGACTCCTGCGTGGCATTGGCAAGTTCGGAGACAGCCACCGGCGTGGCCTGGTGTGCCAGAAATTGATGGATCTGCGCGACCACCGCGGCACCCTCGCCCACGGCGGCGGCCACGCGCTTGACCGAACCGGCGCGCACATCGCCAATGGCGAACACGCCGCGGCGGTTGGTCTCCAGCGGCAGGCACGGTGGCAGCCCTTCGGCGCGCACGCTGCCAGTCACCACGAAGCCATGCGCATCGGTCTCCACGCACTGCTGCAGCCACCCGGTGTTGGGGTCGGCGCCCACGAACAGGAACAGGTGGCGCAGCTCCAGGCGTTGGGTCTGGCCATCGGCACGCGTGCGCAGCACCGCCGCCTGCAGACCGCGCTCGGGGTCGCCTTCCAGCGCGGTCACTTCGGTGCCGGTATGCAGCGTCACGTTGGGCAGCGCGGCGATGCGTTCGATCAGGTATTGCGACATCGACGCTTCCAGGCCTTCGCCACGGATGATCAGGTGCAGTTCCTTCACCCGCGGCGCCAGGAACGCCACTGCCTGCCCGGCGGAATTGCCGCCGCCCACCAACGCCACCACGCCGCCCTCGCACAGGCGTGCTTCCACCGGCGAGGCCCAGTACGAGACACCGTGGCCTTCGAAGCGGTCCAGCTGGTCGATCTGCGGCCGCCGGTAACGTGCGCCGGAGGCGATCACCACCGTGCTGGCCTGCAGCTGTTTGCCATCGGCCAGATCCAGCCGCAATGCCCCGTCTTCGCGCCCGCATTCCAGCGTGGCCGCTTCCAGCGAAATGGCCAGCTCTGCACCGAATTTCAGCGCCTGGTTGTAGGCGCGCCCGGCAAGCGCCTGGCCAGAGATGCCGGTGGGAAAGCCCAGGTAATTTTCGATCCGTGCCGACGCACCGGCCTGCCCGCCAATGGCGCGCTGGTCCAGCACGATCACCGAAAGGCCTTCGGAGGCGGCATACACCGCGGTGGCCAGGCCCGCCGGGCCGGCGCCGACAATCGCCACGTCGTAGCGGTGATCCGGGTCGATATCGGGCGTCATGCCCAGGCAATGCGCGGCTTCGGCATCGCTGGGCTGGCGCAGCACGCGCCCGCTGGGGCACACCATCACCGGCAGGTCCTGTTCCTGGATGCCCAGCCGCTCCACCAGCGCGCGGCCGTCCTCATCGGACACATCCATCACCGTGTTGGGATAGCCGTTGCGGGTGAGAAAGCCCTGCAGCCGGGTCAGGTGCGGGTCGTCGGGTTCGCCGATCAGCACCGAGCCGGAGGCATCGCCTTCAATCAGGCCCACGCGGCGCAGGATCAGCGCGCGCATCACCACCTCGCCCACTTCGGCCGAGCTGATCATCAGCGCGCGCAGATGCGCGGTGTCGAAAGGCAATGCCAGGCAGCCGTGCTCGCCCGCGCGCCCGGCGGCGAGTGACGCGCGCCCGGCCAGCTGGCTCACTTCGCCGGTGAACTGCCCGGGCGTGTGCAAGGTGATGGGTTTTTCGTTGCCCAGGCCATCGCGGCGCACCACCTCGATGGCGCCTTCCAGCACCACCCAGACCGGCGCGTGCGCATCGCCTACATCGAACACCATTTCACCGGCCTCGAAGCGCCGCGGCGGGCCGCTGGCAAAGCGCCGGGTGATGGCGAGTTGCGCCGTATCCAGCTCGGGAAACATCTGATGGTGACGGGTGTCAGCCAGGCTCATGGAGCGGCGGTATCGGGTGGGGGAAGTGCATGCAAGCATGGCCAGACGTGATGGCGATGGCAATCACCCGAAATAGGCAGCGTGCGGGCACAGGCATCCAGTGCAACTGCGCGGTGTTCGCGGCCGCTGCGCATATGTTGCGAGGTATGCACGCACGTGCCGCACCTGTGTTCAGTCCGTTTGCGTGAGTGCTTCCCAGTGCGGCCCGTGCTGACCGGCGGCCATGCGCGCGGGCGGGCGCACCCGGAACACCACGCTGATGCGCTCGCCGAGCGCGCGCGTGGTCTTGGGAATACCGTGCTCATGCGTCAGCTGCGAGGCATGGCTCATCGCCAACAAGCTGCCGGACGCCAGCTCCAACGCGATCGCGCGCGTGTCGCCCTGCTTGGCCCGCAGCTGCATCCGCCGCGGCGTGCCCAGCGACAGCAACGCAATCGGGTGCGGCGCCAGCAGCGTGTGCAGCTTGTCGTGGTGCATGGCCACGCTGTCGCGGCCGTCGCGGTACAGGTTCAAGCCCACCGCGTTGTACGGTGCCGGCAGCTGTGCCTGCACCGCGGCCAACAAGGCCTGCAGCGGCAGGCCCGGCGGCAGTGGCGCATCCAGGCGGTACGAGGCCAACAGGCGCGGCACATCCACCACGCGGTCGTACATCGTGCGCTGGTGGCGCTGCCAGTTGGCGCCTTCGCGGAGTGCCGCGAATGCGGCCTGCGCCACGGCGGGCGCCAGCAGCTGCGGCCAATAGCGCACGCCGCCTTCGGCATCGTCCAGCACCTGCAGCGGCGCGAGCGGTGTATCGAACAAATCCATTGCGCTCAGATGGGGATGGCGGCGGTGATTTTCAGCACTGGATGCTGATGACATCGCACAACTTTTGCCACGGGTGCGGTGCCGGTTGGCTTCACGCAGCGGTACGCAAATGGCCGCGTGCCATTCACAGGCCAGCATCAAGCATGGACGCTTTACGACCCAGGAGCCTCCGCATGCATCGCACACATCCTGCCCACGTGGTGATTTCCGGCGCGTCCAGCGGCATTGGCCAGGCCACCGCCGAAGCGTTTGCCGAACGCGGCGCGCGTCTGGTGCTGGCCGCGCGTGGCGAAGAGGCATTGCAGCACGTCGCCGAGCGCTGCCGTGCGCGCGGCGCCGAGGTGCTGGTGGTGCCCACCGACGTCAAACAGGCCGATCAGGTGCAGGCGCTGGCCACCAGCGCGCGCAGTTTTCTGGGCCGCATCGATCTGTGGTTCGGCAATGTCGGGGTGGGTGCGGTGGGCACCTTCCACGAGGTGCCCATCGAAGCGAGCACGGCGGTGGTGCAGGCCAACCTGATCGGGCGCATGCACGATGCGCATGCCGCCATTCCCATCTTTGTCGAACAAGGCCATGGCGTGTTCGTCAACATGATTTCGCTGGGCGGATTTGCCGCCACGCCCTACGCCGCTGCCTACAGCGCCAGCAAGTTCGGCCAGCGCGGGTTTTCCGAAGCCTTGCGCGCGGAATTGATCGATCACCCCAAGGTGCATGTCTGCGATGTGTACCCGTATTTTGTCGACACGCCGGGGCTGTCGCATGGTGCCAACTACGTGGGCCGCCGCGTCACCGGCCCGCCGATGATGCTGGACACGCGTACCGTGGCGCAGGCGGTGGTGCGGCTGCTCGATCGCCCGCGCAATACCGTGGTGATCGGCCCGGCCGTGCAGGCCATGCGGGTTGGCCATGCGTTGGCACCCAACCTGTTCGCACGTGCGATGAGCCGCTTCTTTCAGCGTTACTTCGCGCAAGCACCGCGCGTGGGCCGCTCCAGCGGCAATGTGTTTGGCCCACCTGCCATCGCCGGCGGTATCGATGGCGGTTTCCGCCGTCGCCCGGCCGTGCGCGCACGTGCGGGGCGCAACACCTTGGCCATCGGCGCGGCGGTGGCCGC
Source organism: Xanthomonas sp. NCPPB 2922 (assembly GCF_041520885.1). Lineage (NCBI taxonomy): Bacteria > Pseudomonadati > Pseudomonadota > Gammaproteobacteria > Lysobacterales > Lysobacteraceae > Xanthomonas > Xanthomonas sp. NCPPB 2922. The sequence continues at coordinate 162,555 of NZ_JBGOFY010000010.1, forward strand.
GCTGGCAACCGTGGCGGTGCTGGCCGCGAAGCGCGCGCGTTGATGCACGTCCACGTGGCCAGCAGATGTGCAGGAACGCAGTGGCGGACACAAGCGCGGCAGCATGCACGGCGTTGTGCGGCGCCGTCGATCCACTGAAGGGCCTGTGCTACGGTCCGGCGCTGCACTTGCCCGGAGTCGTCCCGCATGCAGCATCGGTTGATCGCGTTGCCCCGTATCCGCTGGCTGGCGCTGCTTGCCGGCCTTGCCGTCTTCGCCAGTACTGCCGCGCCACGCGCCGCCGACTCGGCCTATCGCGCGGTCGACCCCTTCATCGGCACCGGTGGCGAAGGCCACACCTACCCCGGCGCCACGGTGCCGTTCGGCATGGTGCAGTTGAGCCCGGACACCCAGATCAAACCGCGCAAGGAGGCCTACGGCTGGGCCGCCGGTTACCGGCATGACGACAGCACGATTGTCGGTTTCTCGCATACGCATTTCTCCGGCTCCGGGCATTCGGACCTGGGCGATGTGTTGCTGATGCCGCAAACCGGCGAGGTCAAACTCGAACGCGGCGATGTCGGCACACCCGGCAGCGGCTATACCGCGCAGTTCGATCACGCCAGCGAGCAGGCGCAGCCCGGCTATTACGCGGTGACCTTGAAAGACCGCAACATCCGCGCCGAACTCACTGCCAGCGCGCGGGTGGGCGTGCACCGCTACCAGTTCCCCAAGGGCGTGCCCGCGCATGTGCTGGTGGATCTGCGCACCAGCCTCTACGACTACCCGGGCAAGGTGCAGTGGTCGCGCCTGCGCGTGCGCAGCGATGGCACGGTCACCGGATTCCGCGAAACGCGTGGCTGGGCGCCGGGCCGGCAACTGTATTTCGCCATGCGGTTTTCGCGCCCGCTCACCGCCACGCAATTGCATGACACCGAGCAGGACATTCCGTACAAGGGCTTCCCGCCGCCGGGTGACAAGAACCCCGCGCAGCGTGCGCAGATCGAGGGCCGGCAGCTGGTGGGCGTGTTCGATGTTGCCAATGACGGCACGCCATTGGTGGTCACCGTAGCGCTGTCGCCGGTCAGCGAAGACAGTGCCATTGCCAACCTGGCCGCCGAAGTACCCGGCTTCGATTTCGACCGCGTGCGCGCCGATGCACGCGCGCAATGGACACAGGCATTGTCGGCGATCGATGCACAAGGCACGCCGCAGCAGCGCACCCAGCTGTACACCGCGCTGTACCACACGCTGCTCGGGCCGACCCTGTTCATGGACAGCGACGGCCGCTACCGCGGGCCAGACAACGCCGTGCATCAGGCCACCGGCTGGAGCCACTATTCCACCTTCTCGCTGTGGGACACCTACCGTGCCCTGCAACCGCTGCTCACCCTGGTACAGCCGCCGCAGCGCACCAGCGACGTGGTCAATTCGCTGCTCGCCTCACGCCGGGAAAGCGCCTACGGCATCCTCCCGGTGTGGGCATTTCATGGCCTGGAAACCTGGTGCATGATCGGCTACCACGCCGTGCCGGTAATCGCCGATGCCTACATGAAAGGCATCGGTGGCTTCGATGCCAACGAAGCACTCGATGCCATGGTGGCCAGCGCCAACTACGGCCCGTACGACGGCATCGCGCAGTACCGCGAACTGGGCTACGTGCCGATCGACGAAGAAGGCGAAGCCGCCTCCAAGACGCTGGAATACGCGTTCGACGACTGGACCATCGCGCAGATGGCAAACAAGCTAGGCAAGCCCGCCATCGCCGCAGAATTCAGCAAGCGCGCCGCCAACTGGAAGCACGCCTTCGACCCGGCCACCGGCTACATGCGCGCGCGCACCCGCGCCGGCACTTTCCGCGAACCGTTCGACCCCTCTGCCAGCGGCTATGGCAGCGACTACACCGAAGGCAACGCCTGGCAATACTCCTGGTACGTGCCGCAGGACGTCGCCGGCCTGGCGGCCGCACACGGCGGCGAAGACACGTTGCTGGCGCGGCTGGATGCGGTGTTCGACGCCAAGGTGGACCCGAAGGTGTTCGAGCACATGGAAGACATCACCGGGCTGATCGGCTGGTATGCGCACGGCAACGAACCCAGCCATCACGTCGCGTATCTGTACGCCTATGCCGGCCAGCCGTGGCGCACGCAGGCACGCCTGACCCAGATTATGGGCAGCCAATACCACGCCGGCCCCGAAGGCCTGGCCGGCAACGACGACCTCGGCCAGATGTCGGCCTGGTACGTGTTCACCACGCTGGGTTTCTACCCGGTGGCGCCGGGCAGCAATCAGTACATCATCGGCCGCCCATTCCTGCCGCGCGCCACGCTCAACCTGCCCAACGGCAAGCGCTTCAGCGTGATCGCCGAAGGCGTGAGCGATGCACGCCCGTACATCGGCAGCGCCACCCTCAACGGCCAGCCACTGACGCGTGCCTATCTGACGCACGCAGAAATTCAGACCGGCGGCGAGTTGCGCTTCCGCATGCAGGCCACGCCGAATCAGCAATGGGCCACCGACCCCGCGCAGCGGCCGTATTCGATGTCGGCGCGCTAACGCGGTGCGTCAGTAGCGGATCGCCATGCGCAAGCCATGGCGGTCATGCTCCACCACCGCGGGCAAGCTGCCGGCGGTGCCTGCCGCAATCCGCTGCGCACTCCAGCACGCCACCAACGCATCGAGCACATCGTCGGGCGCAGCCAAGCGCCGCGGCACGGCCGCCAGCAGTGCCTGCACCCGCGCGTGGCCGAAGTGTTCGCCGAGCAATGCCACGCGCTGTGCATGGCCGGCCGGCGTCTTCTTGCCGGCGGCGAGTCCCTGGCCGCCGTTGAGCACGGCGAACGAAACTTCCGGGTGCACCTCGTGCACGCGCACAGCCCAGGCCGCATCGCTGCGCAGGGCAGCATCCCAATGGCGGATCTTGTCCAGCAACCCGAAGGACTGCACACCGAAGCCGCGCTGCTTGTCGTGATCCAGCGCACGATGCAGGCGCGATGCTTCCGGCTGCGACTGCGCATGCAACATGCCGCGCAGAGGCGCAGCAAAGATGCTGCAGGCGCGGCGGCCACCCACGAACCGGCGCGCCTGAACATCGGCCGCGCGCGGGGTGTGCTCACTCAGGCCAATGGGAATATCCACGCCGATCACCTCCGCCGCACGCAGTGCATGCGCCACCTCCTGCACCGTTGCGTAATACGCAAATGCCAACGCGTCCTCGGCGTCCCACACCGCCAGCCAACCGCTGCGCGCGCCATCGATTCCCACCCACCGCATCGTGTACCTCGTCATTGCGCCCACCGCTGTATTGGTGATTGGCGCATATCTGCACAGTTTGCGTGCGGTCACGCATTCACACCATGCACAACATTCGTTCACCGCTGCACAGCGCATCGCTTTCCACACTGGGCGCCTCTCGGTGCGCAGCCGTCTGCGTGCCCCCACTCCCCCTCGACAGGAGACCCGTGCATGTCCAGCGCGAAGAACCAATACGCAATGCAGAACCCGCTCACCCAGTTCCCGCAGCCCACCTTTCCGGAGCAGACCCAGGAAGCACCCGGCACCATCCATGAGCTGCAGCCCAAGGCCGACCATGGCGAGCAGAGCTACCAGGGCTTCGGCCGCCTGCAGGGCCGCAAGGCGCTGATCACCGGTGCGGACTCGGGCATTGGCCGCGCCACCGCCATCGCCTATGCGCGCGAAGGCGCAGACATCGTGCTCAATTACCTGCCCGAAGAAGAGCAGGATGCCGCCGAGGTGGTGCAGCTCATCCAGGCCGAAGGCCGCAAGGCCATCGCCGTGCCGGGTGACCTCAAGGACGAAGCCTTCTGCAACCAGTTGGTGGAACGTGCGGTGAAAGAACTCGGCGGCCTGGATCTGCTGATCAACATTGCCGGCAAGCAGACTGCCGTCAAGGACATCGCCGACATCACCACCGAGCAGTTCGACGCTACCTTCAAGACCAACGTCTACGCGATGTTCTGGCTGTGCAAGGCGGCCATCCCGCATCTGCCGCCGGGCGCGTCCATCATCAACACCGGCTCGATCCAGTCTTACCAGCCCTCGCCCACCCTGCTCGACTACGCCTCCACCAAGGCGGCCATCGTCAACTTCACCAAGGGGCTGGCGCAGCAGGTGGCCGAGAAAGGCATCCGCGTCAACGCCGTGGCGCCGGGCCCGGTGTGGACGCCGCTGCAGCCCAGCGGTGGCCAGCCGCCGGAAAAGATCCCGGAATTTGGTTCGGAAACGCCGATGAAGCGCGCCGGCCAGCCGGTGGAAATGGCACCGCTCTACGTGCTGCTCGCCTCGCAGGAATCGAGCTATGTCACCGGCGAGGTGTTCGGCGCCACCGGCGGCCTGCTGCTGTCTTGAGTCGTCCCAGCGCCCAGTTCCGCCGCGATGCCAGCGGCACGTTGCCGATTGCCGGCTATGCCGCCATCGGTGACGGCCGCTCGGTGGCGCTATGCGGTGCCGATGGCGGCATCGACTGGTGGTGCGTGCCGAAGATGGACGCGCCACCGTTGTTCGATCGCCTGCTCGATGCCGGCAATGGCGGTTTCTTTTCGCTGTGCCCGCGTGACCTGCAGCGAGTGGAGCGCCGTTATCGCGACGGCAGCAATGTGCTGGAAACCACCTTCATCACCGCAAGCGGACGCGCGCGCCTCACCGAATCGGTCAACAGTGGCGAGGCGGGCCGGCTGCCGTGGTCGGAGCTGGCCCGGCGCATCGACGGGCTGGAGGGCGAGGTGGTGTTCGAGCTCATCTACCAGCCAGGCACGCGCGCAGGCGAAGCGACACCGTGGCAGAGCGATACGCCCAACGGCCGCGTGCACCACGTTGGCCCCTTGATGACCATGCTGCGCTTCGACGCGGAGGCGGTGCAGATCGCACACTGCGACGACCGCAGCGTGCGCGGCACCTTGCGCATTGCCGCCGGCGATCGCCAGCTGGTGGCATTGCTCGCGTCCGAGCGCGAAGCCTTGCCGGTGCCGCCACTGGCGGATATCGACGGCCGCATCGACCGCAGCGACCAGGAATGGCGTGAATGGAGCGGCAACCTCAGCTACGACAATGGCTACCACGACACCGTGGTGCGCTCGGCGCTTGCGCTCAAATTCCTGTGGTTTTCGCCCACCGGCGCCATTGCCGCGGCGATCACCACCTCGCTGCCGGAGCAGATCGGCGGCAATGGCAATTGGGACTACCGCTACGCCTGGGTGCGCGATGCCGCATACACCACCAAGGCGTTCATGCGCGTGGGCGCACTGGCCGATGCGAAGGCCGCCTTCAGCTGGCTGATGCACACCATTCGCCGCCACCGCCCCTGGATTCGCCCGTGCTACACGCTCGATAGCGCGCTGGTGCCGGATGAGCGCGAGATCGACATTGCCGGCTACCGCGACACCCGCCCGGTCCGCGTGGGCAATACCGCGAATGACCAATTGCAGTTGTGCCTGTATGGCGATGTGTTCGAGATGACCGCGCGCTTTGTCGATGCCGGCCACATCCTGGACCCGGAAACCGCACGTCAGTTATTCGACTTAGGCAACGAATGTGCCGATGCCTGGATGCGCAAGGACGCAGGCTTCTGGGAGCTGGAGCAGGACGAGCACTACACCATGTCCAAGATCGAATGCTGGATGGCGCTACGCCGTGCCAGCGAGCTGGCCAAGGCCGGCCATCTGTCTTCGGCCATGCTGCCGCGCTGGGAACGCGAGCAGGCGCGCATCCTGGCCTGGATCGACGAGCACTGCTGGTCCGAGTCCAAGCAGGCCTACACCTTCTACGCCGGCACCGACGACCTGGATGCCAGCCTGATGCTGGCCTCGCGCTTCGGCCTGGCCGAGGTGCGCCACGCCCGCATGGTCTCCACCCGCGACGCCATCCGCCGCGAACTGGGCTGCGATGAGTTGCTGTACCGCTACAGCGGCATGCAGCAGCGCGAAGGCACATTCACCGCCTGCGCGTTCTGGATGGTGGAAGCCTATGGCTTGCTGGGCGAACGCGACGAAGCCAAGCGCCTGTTCGAGCGCCTGCTGGAACGCCTGGGCAACGATGTGGACCTGATGCCGGAAATGGTGGACGCCCACACCGGCGATGCGCTGGGCAATCTGCCGCAGGGATTGAGCCATCTCGCCTTGATCCATGCCGCGTTGGCGGTGCACGGGGAATAACGCTGCACGGGCCGCATGTGCGCGCCAGTGGCACGCACATGCGTGTAGCGCCCAGCCTCACTGCGCCAGCACCACCGTCTGGATCGCATGCGCGGGAATCTCCAGCACGCTGGAGGCATCGCCCACATACAGGTTGTAGCGAATCGCCACATCCGTGGCATTCATCACCACCGTCGCCAGGCTGCCATCGCTGTTGACGAACGCGGTGGTGGCCAGGTTACTGCGGCTGCTCGCCGCACTCACCCGCTGCGCGCCAGGCCGGATGAACTTGGAAAAGTGGCCGATATACCAATAGCTCGGCGTGTAGATCACCTCGCCGGTGCGCGTGTTGGCATGCACCGGTGTAAAGCAGTAGTTGCCCACGTGATTGGGGCCGCCGTGCTCGTCCAGCAGGATGTTCCAGTCCGTCCAACCCACCGCACCGTGATTGAGGTCGTTGATGATGGCGGTGCCATAGCGCTCGCCATTGGGCCAGTGCTGCAGCTTGGCCGGGTCGAACTTTTCCACCGCCGCCTCGGTGAGCAGCAGGTGCTTGTCCGGGTACGCCTGCGCCACCGCCGCCACGTTCTCCACCATCGGCGCGAACCCGGCCCAGGTTTCATACCAGTGGAAGCCCATGCCCCACGCATATTTGGAAGCTTCCGGATCGTCGAAGATCACATGCGCGCGGTGCACCATCATGTCGCGGTTGTGGTCCCACACGATGATCTTGCGATCGCCATAGCCGGCCTTGGCCATGGTCGGGCCCAGATGATTCTTGAGGAAGTCGCGCTCTTCTTCTGCAGAAAACAGCATCGACTCCCAGGTCTGCACCGCCATCGGCTCGTTCTGCAGGCTGATGCCCCAGATGGGGATGCCGGCCTTTTCATACGCGGCAATGAAGCGCGTGTAGTACGTGGCCCAGGCCTGCGCATATTCGGGCAAAAGCTTGCCGCCCTTGAGCATGGCGTTGCTGTCTTTCATGAAGGCTGGCGCGCTCCACGGGCTGGCAAACGTGGTGAGCGTGCCACCGGCCGCAGCAATGGCCTGGCGCAACAGCGGAATGCGGTACTTCGTATCGTGCTTGACCGAAAAGGTCTTCAGCGCCGCATCGCCTTCCTTGATGTAGGTGTAGCTGCCGCTGCTGAAATCCGAGCTATGGATGGTGGTCCGCGCCAGTGTGTAGCCGATGCCCTTGTCCGGGTCGTAGTAGGCGGTGAGCAGCTGCCGCTGCGCCTGCTTGGGCAGTTTGGCGAAGGTTTCCGCACTGGAGTCGGTGATCGCCCCACCAATGCCCAGCAACGCCTGAAACCGCCGCTGTGGATTGACGAAGATGGAGTTCTCTTTCTCGGTCAACGCATGTCCGGCCGTGGGCGCATCGACAGTGCTGACACGCATCTGCTGCGTTGCGCCTTGGGCAGAGGTGTAAACGCGTAGTGCGCCGGCATGTGCTGCTGGCGGAACAGCAGCATCCGCAACCGCAGCCTCTACCGCCTTCGATGCGGGCGTGGATGCAGATGCCGTCGATGCCGGCACCGGAATAGGCGTTGCTGTTGTTGCTGTTGTTGCTGCTGTTGTTGCTGCTGTTGTTGCTGCTGTTGTTGCTGCTGTTGTTGCTGCTGTTGTTGCTGCTGTTGCTGCTGTTGCTGTTGTTGCTGCTGTTGTTGCTGTTGTTGCTGTTGTTGCTGTTGTTGCGACGTCCCCCCGCCCTGAGTAGCGGCCTGGTTTAGAGTCCGGGGTTGATGATATCGGTGTTTGCCAGATGTTGGGCATACGCAGCCGGGGTCATGCCGCCGATTA
>NZ_JBGOFY010000011.1:0-159409 GCF_041520885.1 Xanthomonas sp. NCPPB 2922
CATCGAGCGAGCGCATGACAGCTAGCCTGCTTGCGCTGGCAAAAGAGGAAGGGTTGTCGCGGGTGGATCATGTGGTGCTCAACAACCCAACGGCTCAGCTGGCGGGCGGCGAGAAGGTCTTCGTCGTTCAGGGCGCCCTCAACGACCCGGCTCACCAGCGTGCCCATATGTCGACCATGGACGCCGTGCAGACACCAGAGACCCAGTCGTTCGATCGCCTGCAGGCAATCAATCAGACTCAGGCCCAGGCGCGCGAACAGCAGCAGGCGCTGGAGCAATCTCAGCAAGCCGTCAGCCAGGCTGGTCCGTCGATGACACGCTGAGTGTTTCGTAACGAGATAACGGGGTCCAAACGGTTCCAGGTTGGGGTCCAAACGGTTCCAGGTTCACTTCCACGGCAGCCAGACCATCGCGCCCATACCTGCGCGCGTAGCGACATAGATCGGCAGCGATGCTGGTAGTGAAACGACAACGGCCGCAGTACGCGGCCGTTGTCGTTAGATCAGGCAACCAGGATCGTCTTGCCGATTCCCGATTCCCGATTCTCCCAATCCCCAATCCCCAATCCCGAATCCCCAATCCCCAAAATCAATGATCGCTGGAACGCAGCCCATCCACATCCAGAATCAGCGCCATGCGGCCATCGCCGATCAGGGTGGCGCCGGCGTAGCCGGGCAGGCCGCGCAGGGCGCGGGGCAGGGGCTTGATCACCACTTCCTCGCGGCCGCGGACCTGGTCCACCACCAGGCCGAAGCGGGTTTCGCCAGCCTGCAGCAGCACCACGGTCAGCAGCGGCGGTTGTTCGGCGGGCACGCCCAGCCAGCGGCGCAGGTCGATCAGCGGCAAGGTGTGCGAGCGGCGATCGAGCACGGCGCGGCCGTCGAACCAGCCCAGCGAGGACTGCGGGGCATGCAGCACCTCAACCACGCGGGCCAGCGGCAGGGCATAGACCGCTTCGCCGGCCTGCACCAGCAAGGTGGGCAGGATCGCCAGGGTCAGCGGCACGCGGATCATGAAGCGGCTGCCGCGGCCCAGTTCGGACTGGATCTGGATCTGCCCGCTGAGCTCGCGGATACGCGATTGCACCACGTCCATGCCAACGCCGCGGCCGGAGATGTCGGTCACCTCGGCCTTGGTCGAGAAGCCGGGCATGAAGATCAGATGCAGGCACTCGTCGGTGCTCAGACGCGCGGCGGCTTCTGCATCGATCAGGCCCTTGTTGCGGGCGATTTCGCGCAGACGCTCAGGGTCGATGCCGGCACCGTCGTCCTGGATTTCGATACTGACGTAGTCGCCTTCCTGCTGCGCGGACAGGCGCACGTGGCCGCTGCGTGGCTTGCCGGTGGCTTCGCGTAATGCGGGGGATTCGATGCCGTGGTCGATCGCGTTGCGCACCAGGTGCACCAGCGGGTCGGCCAAGGCTTCGACCAGGTTGCGATCCAGCTCGGTCTCCGCGCCAATCAGCTCCAGTTCCACTTCCTTGGACAGGGTGCGCGCCACATCGCGGGCCACCTTGGGAAAGCGCGAGAACACCTTGCTCACCGGTTGCATGCGGGTGCGCATGACCGCGGTCTGCAGGCGGGCGGTGGCGATGTCGAGCGTGCTCACCGCGCGGTCGAGTTCTTCGTCGCGCAAGCGGGTGCGCAAGGTCTTGAGCCGGTTGCGCGAGAGCACCAGTTCGCCGATCAGGTTGACGATGGCGTCCAGGCGCTTGGTATCCACGCGCACGGTCTGTTCGGCTTCGGCGCCACCGCTCTTGGCTGCGGCTTTCGGCGCGGCCTTGGCACCGGCGGCGGCCGGTGCCTGGCCGGCGGGTACCGCGGCGAGCGCGGCGGCCTTGGGCGCGGACTTCACCGCCGGCGGGCCGCTCTTGGCATCGAACTGCGCGATCAGCGACGCCGGTGCATGCGGCACCGGGTCACCCGAGCCCATCGCATCGAGCATGGCCTGCAGATAATCCAGCGACTGCTGCGCGGCATCGAAGTGATGCGCCTGCAGCACCGCCTGGCCGGAGCGCGCCATGCCGAGCGTTTCTTCGGCAGCGTGGCACAGCTCCACCATGGGCTTGATCGCCAGGAAGCCGGCGCCGCCCTTGAGCGTGTGGAAGCCGCGGAACACCGCGTTGAGCTGGTCGGCTTCGTCTGGCGCCTGTTCCAGCGACACCAGCTGTTCGCCGAGGCGATCCAGGATTTCCTGGGCCTCGACGATGAAATCGGCAGCAATATCGTCTGGAACAGCACTCATGGTTACAACCCCAATCCGGACAGCAGGTCGTCGGCGTCGTCTTGCGACACCGCGTGACGGTCCAGGCCCTTGACTGCAGGACCGGCAAGACCGCCGTCGTCTTTCTTCGGCTCGGTGCTTTTCGGCGGCAGGCCGAGGGCGCCAAAGCCTTCATGCACGCGCCGCACGATGCCGGCCACGCGCCGGATGATCTGGCCGCTCAGGTCCTGGTAGCTCTGCGCCAGCGACAGCTCGGTCAGGTTGTGGCGCATCTTGTCCATCAGCGCGCCCTGGTCCTGGTTAAGACCACCATCGCGCAGCTGGTTCGCCAGCAAACGGCATTCTTCGACCAGATCCAGCGTGCGATGGCTGGCCTTTTCGGTCATTTCCACCACGTGGTCCAACCGCGAGCAGGCGTCGTCGAGCTCGCCGGCTTCTTCGGGCACGGTGGGCAGTTCGCCCAGGGCCTGGCCCAGTTCGCGTGCAAGCCGGCTCAGGCCCTGCATCATCGGACGGGTGCGCAAGGCGGCGAGGTGGTCGACCTCGCGCTTCCAAGCGGCTTCGTCACCGCTTTCCAACGCATCGAGCGCGCCCTGCAGGCGGTCGATCAGCGCGGCGCGTTCGGCATTGGTGTCCACGGTGGCGTTCATCAGGCGGTCGCCGCCAGACGTTCGAACACCTTGCCCAGCTTTTCTTCCAGGGTCTGGGCGGTAAACGGCTTGATGATGTAGCCGTTCACGCCGCACTGGGCGGCTTCGATGATCTGTTCGCGCTTGGCCTCGGCGGTCACCATCATCACCGGCAGGTGCTTGAGCTTGGCGTCGGCGCGGATGTTGCGCAGCAGGTCGATGCCGGTCATGCCGGGCATGTTCCAGTCGGTGACCACGAAATCGAACGGGCCCGCGCGCAACGCAGCCAGTGCGCTGTTGCCGTCTTCGGCCTCTGCGGTATTAGTGAAGCCGAGATCCGCCAACAGATTCTTGACGATACGGCGCATCGTCGAGAAGTCGTCCACGATCAGGATCCGCATGTTCTTATTCACATCAAGCTCCTAACACGAAAAAATACGCGAAAAAATTAATCGTCAATTTCGACACCGGCATCGGCCAGTTCGAAGACTTTGAGGCGGCCGCGCAGACGCACCACGGCCTGGCCATGGATCTGGCAGACGCGCGACTCGCTGACACCGAGCACGGCGCCGATTTCCTTCAGGTTCAATTCCTGTTCGTAGTACAGCGACAGCACCAGCTGTTCGCGCTCGGGCAACTGGCCAATGGCCTTGCCCAGCTCGCGACCAAACTCGCCGCGCTCCATCATCTGCTGCGGATTGGGGCCACCCTTGGCGGTGGTGTCCAGTTCGCCGTGATCTTCGATGCGCGATTCCAGGCTCAGCACCTGGCCGCGTGCGGCGTCTTCCATCAGGCGCAGGTAGTCGGGCAGCGGCATCTCCATCGCGGCGGCCACTTCGGTGGCGGCGGCGGCGCGGCCGGTGTTCTGTTCGATCTTGCGCACGGCGGCGGCGGCGTCGCGGGCACGGCGGTGCACCGAGCGCGGCACCCAGTCGCCCCGACGGATCTCGTCGATCATCGAGCCGCGGATGCGGATCGAGGCATAGGTTTCGAACGAGGCGCCCTGGTCGGAATCGTAGCTGCGCGAGGCTTCGATCAGGCCGATCATGCCGGCCTGGATCAAATCGTCCACTTCCACGCTCGCCGGCAGGCGCGCGGCCAGATGGTGGGCGATCCGGCGCACCAGGTCGGCGTGCTGGGTGACCACATCGTTGGCGTTATTGCGTTGCACGGCACGGTACTGGGCCGTGGCGGTCGTTGCGGTGGCGGTACTCATGCGGCCACTCCCCGTTGGATGATGCGTTCGACGAAGAACTCGACGTTGCCGCGCGGCACGGTGGGGGCCTGCCAGCGCGAGGTACGGCGTGCGATTTCGGCAATGGCCTGTGCCGAGGGACTGGCCGGGTAGGCCTTGATGACCGGTTGCTGGCGCTGCACCGACAGGCGCAGCCAATCGTCCTGCGGCACGTGGCCGAGGTAGTTCAGCGAAACGTCGCCGAGGAACTTTTCGCACACCCGCGAGAGCTTGTCGTACAGCAGGCGGCCTTCGTTGGGGTCGCGCACCATGTTGGCGATGATCTGCAGGCGGTCAACGCCGCGTTCGCGCGAGAGCACCTTGATCAGCGCGTAGGCGTCGGTGATCGAGGCCGGCTCGTCGCAGACCACCACCACGGTGTCCTGGGCGGCCTGGCAGAAGGTCAGCACGCTGTCGGTGATGCCGGCGGCGGTGTCGATGACCATCACGTCCAGGTCGCGCTCCAGTTCGGAGAACACGTTGACCAGGCCGATGTGCTGGGCCGGGGCCAGTTCGGCCATGTGGCGGCGACCGGAGGCGGCCGGCACCACGAGCACGCCGCCGGGGCCTTCGATGATCACTTCGTCCAGCGTGCAGCGGCCGGCGATCAGGTCGGCCAGGGTGTACTTGGGCGACAGGCCCAGCACCACGTCCAGATTGGCCAGGCCCAGGTCGGCGTCGAGCAGCAGGGTGCGCTTGCCCATGTCGGCCAGGGCCACCGCCAGGTTGGCGGAGATGTTGGTTTTACCCACGCCACCCTTGCCACCGGTCACGGCAATGGTGCGCACCGGGCCCAAAGGCTCGGGACGGGTCGCCGACAGGGGGAAGGCGTTGGTCAGCTTTGCGTATTCACGCGACTGCATGGTTGTGCTCCGGAGTACAGGGCTTATCGGCAGCGCGCCGCAAATCTTCAAGGCGAAGAACGAGACTGGCGGCATTGGCACGGTGCAGGTCATCGGGGACGCGTTGTCCGTCGGTGACCCAGGTGATCGGCATCTGGTGATCGACGACCACCGACAGGGCGCTGCCGAAGCGTCCGGTCTCGTCGAGTTTGGTCAGCACCACGCCCTGGGGCTTGGCATGGGCGAAGCGGCGCACGACCTCGTCGAGGTCGGAAAAATGGGCGTTGGCGGGCAGCACCAGCAGCGAGGTGACCTGGCGGGCGGCGCGCAGCCAGTTGAGCTGGGCGGCCAGGGCGCGGTCGCGCTGGCCCATGCCGGCGGTGTCGATCAGCACCAGCTTGTAGTCGCGCAGGCGCTCGAGCAGCTCCAGCAGGCTTTCGGCGCTGTCGGCCTCGTGCACGGCGATGCCGAGCTGGCGGCCGTAGCTGTGCAGCTGTTCGCGGCCGCCGACACGCTGGGTGTCGGTGGTGACCAGGGCCACGTCGCGCGGGGCGTGCTGGGCGGCGAAGCGCTGGGCGAGCTTGGCGATGGTGGTGGTCTTGCCGGCGCCGGTCGGGCCGACCAGGGCGATGACGCCGCCCAGTTCCAGCGGGTCGACCGGGGCCACCGGCAGGCGCTTGGACAGCAGGCCCAGCATCAGCCCACGGCCGCGGTGCAATTCGGTGTCGGCCGGGATCTGCAGGGCGACATCGCGGATCAGGCCGGCGTCGAAGCCGTAGTCGTCCATCAGCTCCAGCGCCTGGGCACGCACCGGCGAGCCGCGCAGGCGTTCGTCGGTGAGGCGGTTCATTTCGCGCTCGATCATCTGGCGCATCAGCGCCAGCTCGCCGCGCAGCTGCTTGAGTTCTTCGTCGTTCTGCGGCGCCGGGGCGGCGGCCTGCACGGCGGCCAGGGCGACCGGCGCCACCGGGGCGACGACCAGCGGCGGCAGCGCGGCCGGCGGCAGGATCTGCGGCAGCGCGTCGTCCAGGTCGAAGCCGTCGTCGGCCAGTTCGTCATCGTGGTGGTGTGCGATCGCGACCGGTGAGGCAACAGCGGCCGGCATCGCCGGGACCGGCGCGGTGGCGACGACCGGGGCCTGCAGCGGTGCACGCGGCACCGGCGGGGTGGTCAGGAATTCGGCGAACAGCTGCTCGGGCAGTTCCGACAGGGCGTGCTCGGGCTGCTGGCGCATGGCGGCAGCCGGTGCGCTCTGCACGGCAACCGGCATCGGCGCCGCAGCGCGGACCGGTGCAGCCGCCGGGGCGGGGCGCGGCACGCTGACCGGCTGGCGCAGGGCCATGGCGGCGATCATTTCTTCGGCGGCACTGGCCACGCGCTGGCGCTGGGTCATGCCGGCTTCGGCGGTGTCGCGACGCGGCACGTGCACAGGAGCAGGCTGGATGGCCGGCGCCTGCTGGACCGGAGCCGGCGCCGCAGCGGCGGCCGGCACGTCGGAGCGGGCGGTTTCCAGGGCGCGCTGCACCAGTTCTTCGTCGTAGTTGCTGGCGGCGACGATCTCGACGCCTTCGGCGGTGCGGCGGTTGGACAGGATCACCGCGTCCGGGCCGTGCTCTTCGCGCACCATGCGGAATGCGGTGCGCATGTCCGGGGCAACAAAGCGTTTGATCTTCATGCGAAGTGCCTCCAGGAACAGGACCCGACGGACGCCGTACGGGTGCGGGTGAAATGTGGGTGTGTTGCCAGCGTCATGAGGTGCCTGTCCCGTTCGTTCGTCCAAGTGCTGCGTCCCGCCCCGCAGCGGTGTGGCTGTCTGCGGTCTCGCCAGAGCTAATGCATGCGGTGTGCCAAAACGCGGCGCCGGGGTTCCGGCGCGTAGGTTTATGGGATTGGGACGGAGGCGGGGCTGGGCGTTCGGCCTGGGCGGGTGTGGTCAAGTCGTTGGATTGATTGACGTTTTTCCAGGGCGGCGATGCGGTGGCGGTGCCGTGCGGGCGGAGCCGCTGACGGGCTGGGTGACGAACGTGGAGCGAGTGGAGCGCCTGAAAACGGCCAGCGCCCTGCAATCGATTGGAGGTTTGGACCGGTGGCGGGTTTCCGACGCCGGGTTTTGGCATTCGATTACCGGGCTTTAGCATTCGCTTGCCGGTCGGCAGGCAGTGCGACGCCGAGGCGCGGGGCACCGGTCAATGCGTAGGAGCGCCCTTGGGCGCGATGGGCATTCCCGGTGAAGCCCTATGGGCGTTTCCGGTAAAGCCCTCGCGACCGAGGTCGCTCCTACCAAGCGGTGTCAGCGAGATTGTTGGCCGATCGCGTGGTCGGGTCGCCGGAATGCCGTAGGAGCGCACTTGTGCGCGAGGGCGTTCCCGGTGAAGCCCTATGGGCGTTCCCGGTAAAGCCCTCGCGACCGAGGTCGCTCCTACACAAGCGGTGTCAGCGAGCTTGTCTGGGCCACTGCGCGTGGTCGGGTCGCCGGAATGTCGTAGGAGCGCCCTTGGGCGCGAGGGCATTCCCGATAACGACCGTCGCGCCCGGGTGCGCTCCTACGAGGTGGCCAATCGACGAACCCGCCTCATCAATCACCACAGCGAAGGCTGGCTGACCACAAACCCGTCTCATCAATCGACGGGCCTGGCTCAGCTAATGGTGCCCGCCAGTTTCAACCGCGTGATTAGAAGCGCCCGGCTCAGCTAATGGTGCCGACCAGCTTCAACCGCTTGTCTTCCGGCACTTCGCTATACGCCAGCACCGACAGGCTCGGCACGCTGTGGCGGACCAGGCGGGCCAGGGCGGCACGCACCTGGCCGGGCACCAGCACCACCGCCGGTTCGTTGCGGGCTTCCTGCTTGCCGACGCACTCGGCCAGGCTCTGGTGCAGGCGTTCGGCCAGGCCCGGTTCCAGCGCTACGCCGTTGCCATGGGTGGATTCCTGCAGCACGCGCTCCAGCTGCGGGGCCAGGGTGAACACCGGCAGCTCGGCCGACATGCCGGCGATTTCCTGCACGATGAACCGGCCCAGCGAGGTGCGCACCGCGGCGGTGAGGGCGGCCGGGTCCTGGCTGTGCGGGGCGTGCTCGACCAGGGCTTCGACGATCTTGCGCAGCTGGCGCACCGGGATGCGTTCGATCAGCAGGTTCTGCAGCACGCGCACCACCACCGACAGCGGCAGCGCCTTTGGAGTGAGATCTTCGACCATCTTCGGCGCGGTCTTGCCCAGGGTGGCCAGCAACTGCTGCACTTCTTCGTGGCCGAGCAGCTCCGGGGCGTGTTCGCGGATCAGGTGCGACAGGTGGGTGGCGACCACGGTGGCCGGGTCGACCACCGTGTAGCCCATCGATTCGGCATAGGCGCGCTGGTGCGGCTGGATCCAGGTGGCATCCAGGCCGAACGCCGGGTCCTTGCCGGGAATGCCGTCCAGCTGGCCGAGCGCACCGCCCGGGTCCAGGGCCAGTTCGCGGTCGGGGTAGATCTCGGCGGTGGCCACCGGCACGCCGTGCACCAGCAGCCGGTAGGCGTTGGCCGACAGCTCCAGGTTGTCGCGGATGTGCACCGGCGGCACCAGGAAGCCGATGTCCTGGGTGAGCTTGCGGCGCACGCCCTTGATGCGCGCCATCAATTCGCCGCCCTGGTTCTTGTCCACCAGCGGAATCAGGCGGTAGCCCACTTCCAGGCCCAGCGGGTCGATCGGGCGCAATTCGTCCCAGCTCAGCTCGGCGCTGGCGGCGGCGGCCGTCGCGGCAGCGGCGGCCTTCGGGTCGGTGGTGGCTTCGCCGGTGGGGGCGACCACCAGGCTGCGCTTGTACATTTTCCAGGCGATCACGCCCAGGATCAGGCCGAGCGTCAAAAACGCGACGTTCGGCATGCCGGGCACCAGGCCGACCAGGCCCAGGATGGCCGCGGCCACCGCCAATGCGCGGTGCTGGCCGAAGACCTGGCTGATCATGGCGCCGCGCATGTCCTGCGCCCGCGAGGCGCGGGTCACCAGCAGGGCGACCGAGGACGAGACCAGCAACGCCGGCAGCTGCGCCACCAGGCCGTCACCGATGGACAGCAGTGTGTAGGTGGACGCCGCATCGATGAAGGACATGTTGTGCTGGAGCATGCCCACCGCCATGCCGCCGATGAGGTTGATGAACAGGATCAGGATGGCGGCGATGGCGTCGCCGCGGATGAACTTGTTGGCACCGTCCATTGCGCCGTAGAAGTCGGCTTCCTCGCGGACCTCTTCGCGGCGGGCCTTGGCTTCCTCACGCGTCAGCAAACCGGCGTTGAGGTCGGCGTCGATGGCCATCTGCTTGCCGGGCATGGCGTCCAGGATGAAGCGGGCGGTCACTTCCGACACGCGCCCGGCACCCTTGGTGATGACCACGAAGTTGATGATGGTCAGGATCGCGAACACCACGATGCCCACGGCGTAGTTGCCGCCGATCACGAACTGGCCGAAGGCCTCGATCACCTTGCCGGCTGCGGCGTGGCCGTCCTGGCCGTTGATCAGGATCACGCGGCTGGAGGCGACGTTGAGCGCCAGCCGCAGCATCGTGGTCATCAGCAGCACGATCGGGAAAATGGTGAATTCCAGCGGGCGCTGCACGTAGACCACCGCCAGCAGCACCATCAGCGAGATGGCGATGTTGAAGGTGAACAGCGCATCCAGCACCGGCGCGGCCAGCGGCACCATCAGCATGGCCAGCATGGCCATCAGCGCGAGCGGGGCGCCCAGGCCGTTGCGCAGCAGCTCCATCACGCGGCGGGCGTTCATCGGGGCGGGTTGGGCGCTCATGCGCTGGCCCCCTTGCCGAACTCATCCACCTCGAGCGGCGGCAAATCGGGCATCGGGCCGCCGTTCCAGCCGCGTAGCTGGTAGACGTAGGACAACACCTGTGCCACCACCGAATAGAGTCTCACGGGAATTTCCTTGCCGAGTTGGGCTTCCCTATACAAGGCGCGTGCCAAAGGCGGCGCGGTGACGATCGCCACCCGGTGCTGCTCGCAGGCTTCGCGGATGCGGAAGGCCATTTCGTCCACACCTTTGGCCACCACCACCGGGGCGCGCATCTTGCCGCCTTCGTACTTCAGCGCCACCGCGTAGTGGGTCGGATTCATCAGCACCACGTCGGCGGTGGGCAGCGCTTCCATCATCCGGCGCTGCGACATCTGCATCTGCATCTGGCGGATGCGGCCCTTCACTTCCGGGCTACCTTCGCTTTCCTTCATCTCGCGCTTGATCTCCTCGCGCGTCATCTTCAGCTTCCGCAGCCAGTTCCACTTCTGGTACGGCGCGTCGAAGGCGGCCAGCAGCACCAGCGCGCCGGCGGTGTAGAACAGCAGGCTCTTGGTGAAGTCCAGCCCGTTGCCCACGGCCTGTTCCAGCGGCTGGTTCACCAGCGAGCGCAGGCCGTGCAGGCCCTTGGAGACACAGAGGCTGGCCGCCAGGCCCACGAACAGCAGGCGCAGGATCGACTTGACCAGCTCGGCCAGGCTGTTGCCGCCCCACATGCGCTTGATCCCGTTCATGGGATTGAGCTTGTTGAGGTCGGGCATGATCGCCTTGCCGGAAAAGTGCAGGCCGCTCATCAGCAGCGGGCCGACCAGCCCGGCTGCCAGGCAGATGCCGATCAGCGGCACCATCACCCACAGCAGTTGCAGCAGCAGATCGCCGAAGTGGCCGAACAAGGCCATCGGGTTCTCGCGCATCTTCGGGTCGGGGCTCAGCGCGGTCTTCATCCAGACACTGGCGCCGTCGCCGATGCCGCGCGCCATCAGCATCAGCGCGAACACCCCGGTACCGAACACCGCGGCGGTGGACAACTCGCGCGATTGCGGGATGTTGCCCTGCTCGCGGGCTTCGCGCAGGCGTTTTTCGGTCGGTAGTTCGGTGCGTTCGCCGCCGTCTTCGGACTCGGACATTGGGGGGCCGTTGACTGGATTGGCCTTGCGTCATGCAAGTGGTGTTCCTTAAAACGGGAATGGGGAATCGGGATTCGGGAATCGCAAGGGCGGGGGGCTGCGCGCTGGACGATTGCGGGGGGGCGGGAATAGGCAAAGCCGGGTAGCAGACGGCTGGTAGGTTGCGCTGGCCGGACAAGCAGCGGTGGTGCGTCTTACGCCGTATGGCTGGGAGCGTGCATGGTCTAGATCGGGGCGCCTGGCGATGCCAACCATGTGGGTGCGTTGTTGGGTAGTTCGGTGTGTTGGCAGCCGGATGCTGGGAGCGCGAACGTGGGCTGGGCCACGGGATCGATTGGCCTGCGTGGGGCTGAAGCAGGGGGGCGTCAGGTTGCCGGCGTTGGGCTACGTACGCGCAAGGTGCGGGCTTGCGCCTGCGGCACTTTCACCTGCAGCCTTGGGGCTCAGCTGGCGCGGCGGCGTTCGCCATCGGGTTGGGCGACGACCAGGGCGATGAAGCGGTCCGGTTCCATCGGTCGGCCCAGCAGGTAGCCCTGCAGTTGGTCGCAGCCCAGGCGTTCTAGCGTGTTGCGCTGGGCGGCGGTCTCCACGCCTTCGGCCACCACCTGCAGGCGCATGGTGTGGGCCAGGGCGACCACCGCGGCGACGATGGCGATGTCTTCCGGGCCGCTGTCCATGGCCTGCACGAAGCTGCGGTCGATCTTGAGCTCGTGAGCGGGCAACTTGCGCAGGTAGAGCAGGTTGGAATAGCCGGTGCCGAAGTCGTCGATGGCGATCCGTACGCCCAGGTCGGTGAGCTGGCCCAGCGTGCGCAGGCAGGCGTCGGCGTCGCGCATGGCCATGGTTTCGGTGATCTCCAGGGTCAGCTGGCCGGGCGCGATGGCGTGCGCGGCCAGGGTGGCGGCCACTTCCGCCGGCAGGCTGGGCGAGGCCAGCTGGGTGGCGGAGAGATTCACCGCCACGCGCCAGTCGCCGTGCCCGGCATCGCGCCAGGCGCGCATCTGCCGGCAGGCTTCTTCGAGCACCCACTTGCCGAGCGGGCCGATCATGCCGCTGCGCTCGGCCAAGGGGATGAAGCTGTCCGGCGGCACCATGCCGCGTTCGGGGTGCAGCCAGCGGATCAATGCCTCCGCACCCAGGGGGCGGCCGTCTTCAGCGCAGTACTTGGGCTGGTAGTGCAGCGCGAACTGGCCCAGCTCCAGCGCGCGCGGCAGATCCTGCAGCAACTGCAGGCGCTCGCGGGTGGTGCCGGTCATCGAGCGATCAAAGAAGCTGTAGCGGTTGCGACCGGCCTGCTTGGCATGGCCCATGGCGGCATCGGCGTGGGTCATCAGCTGGTGCTCGCTGCCGGCATCTTCCGGATACAGCGCAATGCCCACGCTGCTGCTGAGGCGCAGCTCGTGGTCGCCCACCAAAAACGGCAGCGCCAGCGCCTGCACCAGATGCCCGGCGATGGCGGCGGCATCTTCCGGGTCGGCGATGTCGGCCACCAGCACGAATTCGTCCGCGCCCAGCCGTGCCAGGCTGCCGTGTGCGCGCCGATGCGCGCCCAGCCGCTGTGCCACGGCGATCAGCAGTTGGTCTCCGAGCTGATGCCCGTAGCCGTCGTTGACCGCCTTGAAGCCGTCCAGGTCGATCAGCATCACCGCAAAGCGCTGCCCGTCGCGCTGGCCGCGCTCGATGCTCTGCAGCACGTGCTCATGCAGCAGCACGCGGTTGGGCAGGCGGGTCAGCGGGTCGTGCAGGGCGGCCAGCACCAATTCCTGGTTGGCCTGCGCCAGCGATTGCGCCAGCACGTCGGTGCGTTGCTGGAAGCGGCGCGACAGCACCGAGATCACCAGCGCCAGCCCCAGCAGGCCCAAGGTGACCGCCGCCACCACCGAGGCCAGCCACGACAGCGGCAGCTGCGCGCCGATCCCGGCCGCGCCGCAGATGCTGCCGGGCGCAAATTGCGCGGCAGCCATGCCGGTGTAGTGCATGCCCACGATGGCCACGCCCATGATCATGGCGGCGACCACGCGCAGGCTGTAGCGGCGGCCGTCGTGGCGCAGCTGGAAGGCGATCCACAACGCTGCAGCCGAGGCACCGATGGCGATCGCCACCGAGACCGCGAACAGCAGCGGGTCATAGGTGATCTCCGGATCCATGCGCATCGCCGCCATGCCCATGTAGTGCATCAGCGCGATGCCCAGGCCCATCAGCAGCGCGCCCAGGCTCAAGCGGCGCCAGGGCAGGTCGGCGCGCGAGGTCAGCCACAGCGCCAACGCCGAGGCCAGGATCGCCACCAGCATCGAGTACGCGGTCAACGCCAGGTCGTAGCCCAGCGGAATCGGCAGCTGGAATGCCAGCATGCCGACGAAATGCATCGACCAGATGCCGAACCCCATTGCAATGGCGCCGCCCACCAGCCACGCGGCCGCAATGCCGCCACGGCTGGCGGTCATGCGCGCGGCCAGGTGCAGCGCGGTATACGAGGCCAGCACGGCCACCGCCAGCGACAGCAGCACCAGCGAAAGATTGTAAGTACCGAGCACCCGTCCACATCCCGCGCCGACACCAGCGCTTGCCCTGTGAGCTAACGACCCGCCGCGCCGCTTCTTGAGTGGGTGCGGCGACGGGTTTCATGCAACCGAGCAGGCCGGGGTTTCCGGTTCGATCCGGTTGCGCCCCTGGCCCTTGGCGCGATACAGCGCCTCGTCGGCGCGGGCCAGCAGGGTCGGGGTGCTGTCGCCGCTGCGGAACCAGGCCACGCCGACCGAGCAGGTGACCCGCAACGGCCGCGCAATGCCGACCTCGTACGGCGTGGCGCCGATCACCTCATGGATGGCGCGCAGGCGGTGCTGGCTCTGTTGGGTCATGCCCGGCAGCAACAGCAGCAGTTCTTCGCCGCCATAGCGGCCCACCTTGTCGGAGTCGCGCAGGCAGTTGGTGAGCCGCGCGCCGACCTGCGCCAGCACGGCGTCGCCCACCAGGTGCCCGTGTTCGTCGTTGACCAGCTTGAAGTGGTCCAGATCGATCAGCACCACCGCCAACGGGTGACCGGCGCTGGCGCACTGCTGCAGTTCTTCGGCCAGTGCCTCCAGCACGCCGGAGCGGTTGAGCAGGCCGGTCAGCGCGTCATGGCTGGCCTTCAAGGCCAGCGCGGCGCGTGCGGTTTCCAGCTCGCGCTTCTCGCGCTCGAGTTGGTAGGTCCGTTCGGCCACCAGCTCGGCCAGCATGCGTTCGCGCGCCACCAGATGGCGGTGACGCCAGCGCCACAGGCCGGCCAGCACGCCAGCGCCCATCAGCACATACAGCGCGATGGCCGGCGGGCTGCGCCACCACAGCGGTGCCACCGCAAACGGCCAGTCGACGATGGGCGAGGCGGTGCGCCGGTAGCGGTCGAGCACCTGCACCTGCAGGCGGAAATGGCCTGAGGGCAGCGGCGGCTGGTCGATGGCCAGGTCGTTGGTCTGGATCCATTCGTCGTGCAGGCCGAGCAGGCGATAACGCACGCTCAGCCGGCTGGGGTCGTCGTAGACCTGCAGGCTGGACAAGGCCAGATGCAGTGGCTTGTCGTTCCAGGCCAGCAGCTGGCCGCGCTGCACCGGCACACCGCCACGGGTGACGCTGTCGATACGCACGCTGGGCTGCTGCTGGTCGAACAGCCGCGCCGGCGTGCGCACATGGCTGACACCACGCGCGGTGCCGATGCACACCGAGCCATCGGGCTCTTCCAGGAACGCGGCTTCGGAGACATCGTCCCAAAGCAGGCCTTGCGACTGCGACAGATGCGACCAGCGCTGGCCGTCGTAGACCTCCACGCCGCTCGCGTGGCCCACCCAGATCCGCCCGGCGCTGTCCTCGCGCAGCAGGTACACGCCCGCTTCGCCCAGGGCTTCATCACTGACCGCCTGCAGGTCCAGCCCGGAGGGCTGCAACACGCCATGCCACACGCCAGGGCGATAGAACGCCAGCCAGACTTCGCCGCTGTCGGTGACGTGGAATTTGCTCACCCAGGGCTCGCCCGGCCCGCCGTTGACGCGGATCGGAATCTTGCTCCAGTGCGCTCCCTGCAGGCGGAACAGGCCATTGGCGCTGGACACCCACACACTGCCGTCGCCGCTTTGCTGGACATCGGTATAGGCGATCGCCGGCAGGTCGGTCACCCGGTGCAGGGGGGCGCCCTCCAAGGCCGCGTCGATGACGAACAGCCCGGCCACGCTCAACGCCCAGAGCCGCCCCTGGCGGTCGAGCAGCAGGCGGCGCCCGGTGCGCGGCAGCTTGCCGACCTGGGCGCTGCGCCCATCCGGCCAGTCGCGCCGCACCGCGCCGGCGGAATTGAGGGTCCACACACTGCCGTCGGCAGAGCGCACCATGCTCACCACCTGGATGCCCGAACCCGGCAGCGCCGGCGCAAAGCGGCCATGCGGCACGGCCTGCCGGCCAACGCCGTGTTCGTTGCCGACCAGCAATGCGCCGTGCGCGTCGCGGGTGATCGACCAGGTGGGTGTCAGTGGCATGCCCTGCGAGGCGTCCCAGTTTTCGATCCATTCGTAGCCGGCCCAGCGCACCAGGCCTTCGCCATCGACGCTCATCCACACGTCGCCTTCGGCGTCGACCACCACCGCGTGGCTGCTGCCCTGTGGCAGCCCGTTGCCGGCATCGAAACTGCGCCAGTGGTCAGACTCCCAGCGCACCAGCCCGGCGTGACTGCGCACCAGTACGCGGCCGCTGCGGTCCAGCACCAGTGGCGCTGGCTGGCCGACGGCGCGGCCATCGAGCACCGGCAGTGGCCGAACCGTGAAGTTGTGCGCGCCCGGTGCGCGGTACACGATCGTGCCCACGCCGCGGGCCCACAGCCCACCTGCGCGGTCACGCAACACGCTGTACCAACGGTCATCCGGCACGCCTTGCTGCGGGCCGTAGACCTGCACCTTGCGCTGCGCATCGATCGCACACAGCTGGCGCCCGCAGCCGGCCCACAAGGTGTCGTCATCCACCGACAGGCTCAGCACCTTGGACAGGTCCGGCACGCGCACCCGGGTGGCGGTGTCCAGCAGCGGTTCGCTATGCCAGCGTTCGCGCGCACGTGGCAACAGGCGCAGCAGGGTGCCGTTATTGGCCAGCACGGTGCCCCACGGCAGGCTGGCCAGCAGCACGCCGTCTTGCAGGTGGTTGACTTCAGTGGTGTCGAGCTTGCGAAAGCCGCGCTCGTCGCCGACGAACAGGCTCTGGAAACCGGCCACCCACAGGCGCCCGTCGGGCGCTTCGCTCATCGACGAAATGGGTTCGTTGCGCAGGCCATCCAGTGGCGACTGCTGAAAATTGCGGCCATTGAAGCGATACAGCCCGGTTTCGGTGCACATCCACAGCAATGTGTTGCGGGTCTGCAGCAAGCAGGTGCCAGCTAGCCCGAGCAGGCCTTGATCGTGTGCGTAGCGACGGATGGTGGCGGTCTGCGCACCGGCCAGTTCGGCAAACGCCAGCCACAGCAGTACCAACAGCAGCGCCACGCCTTTCGACGGACGCCGGCTTGGCGAAGTGTACTGGCGGTTCTCGAACCCCACGGGCGTTGCGCTCTCCCACGCAGCGGCAGGCGTCAAGGCCGGTGCGTCATGCGCCGTGCCTCACGGGTGCCATGGACGGCCGGTCGTGCAAGCCGCGTTACCACGCTAACGGCTGCAGTGACGGCTTTCTTTAACCGGCGTTGTCGGCGTTGCGTGCTGCATCACTGGCGTGCAGCTGCGGCGCAGCGTCGTATGCGATGCGGTTGCGTCCGTTGCGCTTGGCCAGATACAGCGCTGCGTCGGCGCGTGCGAGCAGGTGTTCGACGCTGTCGCCGGGGTACCGCCAGGCCACGCCGATCGAACAGGTGATCGGCAGCACGACCTCGCCGGTGGGGTAATCGCCGCAGATGCCGGCGTGCAGCGCGTCGAGGCGATGGGTTGCATCAGCACCAAGACCAGGCAGCAGCGCCAGCAATTCTTCGCCGCCATAGCGGCCGATCCGGTCGTTGCCACGCACCAGCGCATTCAAACGCATGCCGACGCCCGCCAGCACCGCATCGCCGGCCAGATGGCCGTGCTGGTCGTTGACCTGCTTGAAGTAGTCCAGGTCGATCAGCACCACCGCCAGCGGTTGCTCGCGCAGCGGCGCGCTGTCGAGCATGCCGCGGAGCGCTTCCAGAATGCCGGCGCGGTTGAGCAGGCCGGTCAATTCGTCATGCGTGGCCTTGTGCGTCAATGCCGCGCGCGCGGCTTCCAGATCGCGCTTGTCCTGCTCGAGCTCGGCGGTGCGTTCGGCGATGAGATGTTCCAGCTCCTGCTTGCGCGCCAGCAACTTGCGCGTGCGCCAACGCAGCAGCGCCACCACGCCGCCGATGCCGGCCAGCACGTACGCCACGATGGCCAGCGCACTGCGCCACCACGGCGGTCGCAGTGCGAAGGCGAACTGTGCAATGGGGCTGGCGCTGCGTTGGTAGGCGTCCAGCGCCTGCACTTCCAGCGTGTAGTTGCCCGGTGGCAGCAAGGGGTAGGTGATGTGGCTGAGCGAGGTGGTGGTCCAGCGTGCCTGGCGGCCTTCCACCCGGTAGCGGAAGCTGATGCGCTCCGGCCCGCCCTCCACACCGGGGGTGCGCAGGTCGATCTCCAGCGGCGTCTCCGACCAGCCCACCGATGTATCCGCGCGCAGGCTGCGCTCGCCGCGCTGCACCTGGGCGATCTCCACCCGCAATGGCGGTGCGGCAAACAGGCGGTCGGGCTGGCGCAGATGGCTCAGGCCGCGGCTGCTGCCGATCCAGATGCTGCCGTCGGTGTCTTCGAAAAACGCATTGGCCGACATGTCGTCCCACAGCAGCCCCTCGGCGCGGGTGATCCGCGACCAGTGGCCGTGCTGATACAGATCCAGCCCCTGGCTGCTGCCCACCCACAGCCGGCCCTTGCGGTCGTGACGCAGGATGAAGGGCATCACCTTTGAGACCAGCGGGTCGGTCACTGCCTGCAGCGCCACGCTGCCGTCGGGTTGCACACGCCCGTGCCACAGGCCGACCTCGCGCAGCGACACCCAGAGGTCGCCATCGGCGGCGAAGTCGAGCTGGAACATGTCCTGGCTGGGCAGATCGCCATGCACCGGCACCTGCACCCAGCGCGCGCCATCGTGGCGATACAGGCCATCGGCGGTGGCCGCCCACAGCCGGCCCTGCGCGTCGAGATCGAGATCGCCGATAAAGGTGCCGGCCAATGCGACATCGGGTGCCAGCGGGTAGGATGCCTGGCTGCTGCCGTGGTAGATGCCGCGCGGGGTGGCCATCCACAGCGTGCCGCTGCGGTCGAAGACCAGTTTGTAGACCGGGCTCGGCAGGTCCATCACCCGGCGCGTCTGCCCGGTGATCGGGTCGCGGCGCGCAATGGCCCCGGAAAAAAACGACACCCAGCCCGCGCCATCGGGCGCCACCGCAATGGTCAGCGCCTGCGGCAGCGGCTGGCCGTCGTGTTGCAGCCAGGGCTGCGCGCGCTGCGCCTGTGCCGGCAGCAGGCTGCCGCCGCCGTCCGCACCCACCGCCAGGGTGCCGTCGGGTAGCCGTTGGATGGCCCAGGTGGGCGCGGCGGCCATGCCCTGTGCTTCGGTCAGGTGTTCGATGCTGCCGTAGCCGAGCCAGCGCTGGATCCCCATGCCGCGCGTGCCGATCCACAAGGTGCCGGTGGATTGCTGCAGCAGCGGGCCCACCATCGCATCCAGGTGCAGGCCCTGGTCGGCACCGATGGCCGTCCAGTGACCGTCCTGCCAACGCACCAGACCATGGTCGGCACGTGTCAGCAGCCGGCCTTGCGGGTCTTCCACCATGGTGGTGGCGCCCGACAGCGTGTTGAAGGTGGCTTGCGCGATGGACGGATGCGAACGGAAACGCGCCTCGCCTGGCCCGCGCGAGACGATCAGGCCACCGCCACGCAACCACAGCCGGCCGGCACGGTCGCGAAAGATCACCCGCCAGCGTTTGGCCGGCACGCCTTCCTCGTCCGAGAGCACCTCCACCAGCGTGCCGTGCGCATCCAGCCGGCACACGGTTGCCTCGCAGGCCACCCACAAATCGTTGCCATCGGCCAGCAAGGCGCGGCGCGGCGGCAGCACCGTGCCATCGGCGGCGCGCAACGGCAATGGCTGCACCTGCCAACCGGTGACCGCGGCAGGCGTCAGCGCCAGCAGCGTGTTGTCGCTCACCACCGCCACACCGTTGCGGTAGGCGGCGATCACGTTGCCGGCATCGGCACGGATCCGCTTGCCGTTGTATTGCACCTGCTCGAAGCGCTCGCCGATGCGGACGAACACGCCGTTGGCGGTGGCCACCCACAGCCGCCCGGCGCGGTCCAGGGTCAGTGCACGGGTGTAGCGGGCATCGAGGCCTTGCTCGGCACCGACCGGGACGAAGCGATCGCGCTCGAAGCGGTGCAGCGCGGTTTCGGTGGCCACCCAGACCGCGCCGTTGCGGTCTTCGAGGATGCCGTTGATCGACATCCCCTGCAGGCCATCGGCCTGGTCGTATTCGCGAAAGCTGAAGGTCTGCGCATGCGCTGCACCTGCGGTGCCCAGCAGGGCAAGCACCAGCATGCAGAGCGCCCGCAGCCACGGCCGAGCCCGCAGCGAACCGCGGCACGGGAGCAGCAGGGCGAGCAGGGCAGGCAGCGTGGGCATCGTTTCCCGTCGACGGAGGAAGGGCAGTGATCACTGGCGATTGCCGCCATCAATCGTCCACCAGCATTGTCGGCCATGGCGCTTAAAGCTTGAGGCCGGTCACGCTATCCTGTCAGTGCGCGCGCCGCATCGAACGCGCTGTCGAACAGCCGTTGCACTGGCGGTGCGAATTCGCTGGCGAAACTGGACAGCAGGAACAGCCCCAGCAACACCGTCAGCGGCAAGCCCAGCTGCATCGGATTCAACGCGGGCGCGGCCTTGGCGAGCGCACCAAAGGCCAGGTTCACCGCCAGCATCGCCACCATCATCGGCAAGGCCAGGGTCAGCCCACCGCGCAGCACCTGCAGCAGCAAGGTGGGGGCCACTTCGGCAAACGCCGCCGCATCCGGCACCGCGGTGCCGATCGGCAAGGCCTTGTAGCTGTCCACCAGCAACGCGATCACCGCCAGGTGCCCATTGGCCGCGAAGAACAGCAGCCCGAAGCCGATGTAGAACCACTGCGCGATCACACCGGAGGTCACCCCGCGCAGCGGGTCGGACATCTGTGCGAACGACAGACCGGTGGCCTGCGACACCAGCTCGCCGGCCAGCGCACCGGCCTCGAAGATCAGCCGCAGCATGAAACCCATGCTGGCTCCCACCGCCAACTCGCGCGCAATGCTCAGCACTGCGGTGGCATTGAACCCGTCCCACTCCGGCACCGGCGGCAGGATCGGCGCCAGCGCCATCGCCAGGGTCCCGGTCAGCATGACCCGCACCCGCCCCGGCACCGCCCGCGTCCCGATCAACGGCATCGCGGTCAGCAGCGCACCGGTGCGCAGCATCGTCCACATGATCGCCCCAACCATCGCAAACGCGCGCTGGCCATCGATCACCATCTGGGTGGCGGCATCCATCAGCGCGTCCCGCTACCCGATCAGATGCGGAATGCGGTGGAACAACTCGATGGTGAACTCCACCAGATGTCCCAGCAGCATGCTGCCAGTCGCAAACAAGGTTGCGGTCAAGGCAACGGCCTTGGCGACAAAGCCGATGGTGGGCTCGTTCAACTGGGTGGCGGCCTGCACCACACCAATCACGACACCAACGATCAGCACCGCCAGCAGCATCGGTCCGGCAATCCACAAGACGGTGACCAGGCCACCACGCAATTCGGTCAGGGCGATTTCAGGGCTCATGGGAGTGCTGATGCAAGTGCGGTGCCAAAGGAGGGGATTGGGGAGGTGGGATTGGGGATTCGTTTGGAGCAGGGGGCTGAAGTGGCCCGGTCGGGCCAGGTTGCAGTGGCGCACCGAGTAAGGGGTGGCAGTGCCCCTCACCTTGTCGCTGTTGCTCGGCCGTTGCTTAGCTTTGTTGTTGCCTTGCCTTTGCTGTTCTGCTTCGGGGTCCCCCATACCGCAGCGGCAAGCCAGGTAGATACAACCCGCAGGGCGGCGCGCATGGATGCGCGACGTTTTTGTAAGGGACATGGATGTCCCTTACAAAAATTTCTGCCTGGCTTGCGTACCCGGAGCGCGCAGCGCGCAGGGGCGCGAGGACGGGGGTGTGTTTCTTTGGTTACTTTCTTTGCACAAGCAAAGAAGCGCTTTACAGCAGCCGAAGGCTGATCAAGTAACTCGACCCCCGAAGGGGGCCGAAAGCTCTGCTTCTGCTTGTGCTTTGAATTCGTCAGGTGAATAAACCCCAGGCTTTCACGCCCTCCGGGCGCGAGTCACTTTTCTTTGCTTGTGCAAAGAAAAGTAACCAAAAGAAAGCACACCCCGTCCTCGCGCCTTCCGCGCTACGCGCTCCAGGTCCGCAGGCCATTCGAGAATTTTTCAAAGGGACGTCCCTGTCCCTTTGAAAAACGTCGCGCATCCATGCGCGCCGCCCCTGCGGGGTTTGCCCCGAATGGCCTGCCGCTGCGGTATGGGGCCCCGGAGAAGCTGAAAGCAAAGCGAAGGCGAAGCAACAAGCACAAGCACAAGCAACAAGCGGCAAGCGGCAAGCGGCAAGCGGCAAGCGGAGCTGATGGTTCAGCAGTACAGCTTTGCCGTGCGGAAACTCAGTCAACTAGCGCGGTGCTACCGCGCGCAACGCGCGCCCACCCCTACGACGCGTTGAAGCTCGCCGCCAGCGTGCCCACCACCAACACCCACCCATCCACCAGGATGAACAACAAGATCTTGAACGGTGCCGAGATCAACATCGGCGACAACATCATCATGCCCATCGACATCAACACGCTGGCGACCACCAGATCGATGATCACGAACGGAATGAAGATCAGAAACCCGATCTCGAACGCCGTCTTCAGCTCGCTGGTCACGAACGACGCCACCAGCACCGGGAACGGCACCGCGTCCGGGCCGGCGTACTTGCCGTCGCCGGCCATGCCCGCGAAGGTCATCAGGTCGGTCTCGCGGATCTGCGCCAGCATGAAGGCGCGCAGCGGCTGGGTGGTCAGTGTCCAGGCGGTGGAGAAATCGATCTGGTTGTTGAGGTACGGCTGCAGGCCGGCACCCCACATCTTTTGCCACACCGGCATCATCACCAACGCGGTCAGGAACATCGCCAGCCCCAGCAGTACCTGGTTGGAGGGGGTCTGGCCGGTGCCCAGCGCCTGGCGCAACAGGCCCAGCACGATGGTGATGCGGGTGAAGGCGGTGAGCACCAGCAGCATCGACGGCAGCAGGGTGATCGCCGTCATCAGCAGCAGTGTCTGCAGCGGCAGGCTCACCGGCTGGTCGCCGATGCGGCCAACGCTGACGTTGGGCAGGGTGGGGACCTGATTGCCGGTGGCCGGCGCCGCCGGTGCGGCGGCAGGCGCGGCGGCCTGGGCCATGGCCGGCAGGGCCGCGGGCGTGGCGCTGGCCAGCAGCGGGCAGCTCATCACCAGCAGGATCAACACCAGGCGCACACTGCGCCCCCAGCGATTCCAACGACTGAACATGTCACGGGTCCTTGCGCAGCTTCTGTGCGAGCAGCTGGGCGAAATTGGGAAGTTGCTTGAAATTGGGCAGGGTGGGTGCAGGCGTGGGCGGCAGTGGTTCGGCCAGGGTGTGCAAGGTGCTGATGCCGCCAGCGGTCACGCCCAGCAGCAATTGCTGGCCGTTGACCTCCACCACCACCACGCGTTCCTTGGCACCCACCGCCAGGCTGGTGACCACCCGCAAGGCCTCGGTGCTGCGGAATCCGCTGCCGGGCATGCGCTTGAGCAACCAGCCCAGGCCGACGATCAGCGCGAGCACCAACAGCAATGCAAAGACCGCGCCAAACAGGCCGGGTGAAGAGGGCGCCTGCGCGCCGACCTGGGTGGCCTTGGCCGCGGCGGGCGCGGCAATGGCCAGCAGGCCGATCACCGCAGCCTCCGGATCCGTTCGCTG
The DNA here is from genome assembly GCF_041520885.1 of Xanthomonas sp. NCPPB 2922. Taxonomy (NCBI): domain Bacteria; kingdom Pseudomonadati; phylum Pseudomonadota; class Gammaproteobacteria; order Lysobacterales; family Lysobacteraceae; genus Xanthomonas; species Xanthomonas sp. NCPPB 2922. Next base: position 22,871 of record NZ_JBGOFY010000011.1, read on the forward strand.
GGGCTGACAACGTCGGTCAGGCGGATGCCGAAGCGGTCGTTGATCACCACCACTTCGCCATGCGCGATCAAGGTGCCGTTCACGTACACGTCCAGCGGCTCGCCGGCGCCACGTTCCAGTTCCACCACCGAGCCCTGGTTGAGCTGCAGCAGATTGCGGATCGGAATGCGCGCGCGGCCGACTTCCAGCGACAGGGTGACCGGCACGTCCAGGATGACGTCCAGGTTGAGGTCGGTGGCGTTCTGGTCGTGCTCGGCGTGCAGGCTTTCGAAGGTGGCGGGCGCGGCGTCGAGGATGTCGGAGTTGATCATTTGCTGGAGTCCTGGGAGGGAACGGCGCGTGGGGCTTGCACGCCGGGCGGGCGCACGGCGGTGATCTTGACGGCGTTGTTGCCGTTGGAAACGCCGAATTCACCGGTAAACAAGGGGATTTCTTCCACGCACAGCGGCACCTGGGCGGGCAGATCGATCGGCAGGATGTCGCCGATCTTCAGGCCGGTAAGCTGGCGCAGGCTCATGCGCTTGCTGGCCAGCACGCTGGAGAGGGTGACCTCGGCGGTGTCCAGTTGCTCGCGCAGCATCACGTTCCACGAATCGTCGCGGTCGTTGCGGTCGCTCTGGATGCCGGCGTCGAGCAGTTCGCGGATCGGCTCCAGCATCGAGTACGGCAGGGTGATGTGGATCTCGCCGCCGCCGCCTTCCAGCTCCACGTGGAAGCGGCACACCACCACGTATTCGCGCGGGGTGACGATATTGGCGAAGTGCGGGTTGATCTCCGAGTTGATGTACTCGAAGTCCACATCCATCACCGGCGCCCAGGCTTCCTTCAGATCGGCAAAGGTCTGCTTGAGCATCAGCTGGATCACGCGCATCTCGGTGGCGGTGAATTCGCGGCCTTCGATGCGGGTGTGGAAGCGGCCGTCGCCGCCGAAGAAGTTGTCCACCACGGTGAACACCAGGGTGGGTTCGAACACGATCAGCCCGGTGCCGCGCAGCGGCTTGAAGCGGATCAGGTTGAGGTTGGTGGGCACGTACAGCGAGTGCATGTACTCGTTGAACTTGACCAGGTCGATGCCGCGCACCGACAGGTCCGCCGAGCGCCGGATCAGGTTGAACAGGCCGATGCGCCATAGCCGCGCAAAGCGCTCGTTGACCATCTCCAGGGTCGGCATGCGGCCACGGATGATGCGGTCCTGGCTGGACAGATCGTATTGACGGGCCTCGCCGGGCAGCGGCTCCGGCTCGGTGTTGACCGCGCCCGAATCCACGCCATGCAGCAGGGCATCGATTTCGTCCTGGGAAAGCAGATCACTGACGCTCATGGGGACGGTGCCTTACTGGGTAACGAAACTGGTGAACAGCAGTTCTTCGACGCACTTCTTGCCGGTCTCGCTGGTCATGACCTTCTGCGCTTCGGCCAGCGCGGATTTCTGCAGCTTCTGCTTGCCGGGCAGGTCGGCCACATCGGCGGCCTTGACCTGCGACAGCAGCATCAGCAGATGCGCGCGGATGGCCGGGGCGTTTTCGGTGATGAGCTTGAGTTCTTCCGGGTCGCGGGTGACCAGCTGCACTTCGACCTGCAGGTACTGCGGGCCGTCGCCGGGGTCGGCCAGGTTGACCACGATCGCCGGGTCCATCGGGAAGTACTGCGCCGGCTTGGGCACTTCGGCAACCTTGGGCGCGGCGTGCTTGCCGTCTTTCTCTTCGCCCTTGTGGCCGAGGAAGAACCAGGCGCCGCCGCCGGCAGCCGCCAGCACAACGACACCGATGGCGATCAGCAGGATGGGCTTCTTGCCGCCCTTCTTCTTCTCGTCTTTCTCTTCGGTCTTTTCGGGTTTTTTCGCGGCTGCCACGGTGTGCTCCAGGGGAATGCTCACCCAATGGATGCAATCAGCGTGCCAAAACCGCGCCGGTTTCCTGGCGCCCATCTTCCGGATGCACCAAAACCCCCGAAGCCCTTACGCTGCGGGGGTATGGAGGGCACCGCGGGCGGGGGCGTGCCCGCGATGCGCGACGCGATCGGGCCCGTGGGCCCCTGGGAATCAGGCGTAAGCGTCCAGCAATCCACGCTGGCGCAGCACCACCGACGGAATTCCGACGGGCGGGCTGTCTTCCAGGCTCAGGCCGTTGCCATCGGTGCCGGCACCGTTGCGATTGCCGGACGGGTTCTGCTGTTGCTGGCTCACATCGGCCTGGCCCAGCTGGAAGCCCTGCTGGCCGAGCATGTCGCGCAGGCGCGGCAGGCTCTGCTCCAGCGCCTGGCGTACATCGGCGTTGGCGGCGGTGAAGCTGGCATTGACCTTGTCGCCTTCCAGATGCAGGCGCACCTCGACCGGGCCCATCTCGTTCGGGGTGACCTTGATGTGGGCGTGGCCAATCTTCTGGTCGGCCAGCCAGCTGAGCCGGGCGCCGATGGCATCGTCGAAGGTGTCGCTGCCCATTTCCGGGGTCGGGGTGGGCGAGGCACTGAACACGGCCGGGGCGTCCTGCAGGCGGTTCAGCGCGGAGGCGGTGGTGGTCGGCAGCACGAAGGCCGGCGCGTCCGGCGCATCGGTCTTGAGGTCGTCGGCCGAGCTGTCCAGAGCGGCGGTGGCCAGGCCCATCAGCGCGGCGGCCTGCGGCTCGGCGCTGAGCGCCGTGGCTGCGGCGGGTTTGGCGGTGGCCGCCGCCGGTGCCAGCGCGCCCAACGAGGGCAGGGCGCTGGCGGCCGTGGCGGTGGTGGCCGGTGCGGCTGCATCGGTGGGCAGGGTGGGCGTGGCGGTAGTCGCCGTGGTGGCAGCGCTCATGCTGGCCGCCAGTGCTGCGGCTGCCGCAGCCAGGGCGTCGCCGCCCGGTACCGCTGCCGCCAGCAGGCTCATGCCGAACCCGCCCAGGCCCGCCGGCGGCCAGGCGGCCTCGGGGGTGGCAGTCGCGTCCGTGGGTTCTTCTTTGCCGTCGGCGCCGGCCGGCTTGGCCTTGGCAGTGTCAGTGGCTGCGCTGGTGTCCTTGGCCGCCGGCTCCTTGGTGGACTGCTTGGCGGATTGGGCAGATTTACCATCGCCGTCCTGCGCACGCGGGCGCGCAGTGGCATCGCCCGGCGCGTCCTCGTTGTTGTCGTCGTCGCTGCGTTGCTTGTCGGCGGGCGGCTTGGGCGCGGCCTGCTTGGCCGGCACGCGCTCGGGCGCCTGCGGCGGGGCCTGGTTGGGCGTGTTGGCCGGGTTGAGCATGCGCGCGAACTGGTCCTGCCCCGGGTCCTGCTCGGAGGAGGGATCGCTGTAGCTGGATTTCTTGCCGGTGCTGGCGAGTGCGCCAAGGCCGGCCGCAAAGGCGGACAGGGGGTTCATGCGGATTCTCCGGTGGCGTCTTCGCTGCGGGCCAGGCGTACGCGGCGTGCGCCCAGGTCGTCCATCTCACGTTGGTCGCGGCGTTCGATCACCTTGTTCTCCTGTGCGCGGTAGCTGGCAGCCAATTGCTCCAGTACCTGTTTTTCGCGGCTGGCCAGCAGCAGGCGGGTGCGCTCGGCTTCCACCTTGGCGCGGTTGCTTTCCACGGTCTGGGCCTGCTGCAGCACGGCGCTGTCGAGCCGGTCCAGGAAGGCGCGGCGGTTGCTCAGCGCCACCGCGCTGGTGCCCGACATCTGGCTGCTGGCGTATTCCTCGGCGTAGCGGCGCAGTTCTTCCAGACGCGACTGATGCGTGTCCAGGGCGCGCTGACGCTCGGCCAGGTCGCGGGCGACCTTGTCTTCCTGTTCCTGCGCACGCCGCAGCAGCGGGTCGATTCGTTTGGACTGCATCATCGGTTAGTTCTCTGGTTCCACCAGCCGCTGCAGCGCGGACAGGCTGTCGGTCAGATCGGACGCCTTGTGCACGTCCTGGCCAAGGAAGTCGACAATTTCCGGCCAGCGCGCCAACGCTTCGTCGGTAGCCGGGTCGCTGCCGCGCTGGTAGGCGCCGATGGCGATCAGGTCGCGGTTGGCGGTGTAGGCCGACAGCAGGCGCTTGAGCTTGCGGATGCGCAGGCGCCAGGTGTCGTCGGCAATGTCCTGCACCACGCGGCTGACCGAGGATTCCAGGTCGATGGCCGGGTACAGGCCGCTGTCGGCAACCCGGCGCGAGAGCAGGATGTGGCCGTCCAGGATGGCACGCGCGGCGTCGGCGATCGGGTCCTGCGGGTCGTCGCCTTCGGTCAGCACGGTGTAGAAGGCGGTGATCGAGCCGCGGCCCTTGGCGCCGTTGCCGGCACGTTCCACCAGCGCCGGCAATTTGGCGAACACCGACGGCGGGTAGCCGCGGGTGGTGGGCGGCTCGCCGACCGACAGGCCGATCTCGCGCTGTGCCTGCGCAAAACGGGTCAGCGAATCCATCAGCAGCAGCACATTCAGGCCCTGGTCGCGGAACCATTCGGCAATCGCGGTGGCGCGGTAGGCGCCGTGCAGGCGGGCCAGCGGCGGGCGGTCGGCCGGGGCGGCCACGACCACGGCGCGGCGCAGGCCTTCCTCGCCCAGGGTGGTTTCGACGAAGTCGCGCACTTCGCGGCCACGTTCGCCGATCAGCCCCACCACGATGACGTCGGCGGAGGTGAAGCGGGTCATCATGCCGAGCAGCGTCGATTTACCGACGCCGGAGCCGGCGAACAGGCCCACGCGCTGGCCGCGGCCGATCGGCAGCATCGCGTTGATGGCGCGCACGCCCACGTCCAGCGAGGTGGTGATGGGTTCGCGCGCCAGCGGGTTGATCGACACGCCGGCCATGCCCACGCTGCCTTCGGCGCGGATCGGGCCCTTGCCGTCCAGCGGGGTGCCGTCGCTGTCGATGACGCGGCCGAGCAGGCCTTCGCCCACTTCCACGCCGCCGCGGCGCCGCGAGGGCACCACGCGGGCGTTGGGCAGCAAGCCGTGCAGTTCGGCGCTGGGCATCAGATAGGTGCGTTCGCCGGAAAAACCGACCACTTCGGCGTCGACCCAGCCGCCATCGACTTCCACCTTGCAGGTGGCGCCCATCGGCGCCTCGCAGCCGGTGGCTTCCAGGGTCAGGCCCACCGCGCGGCGCAGGATGCCTTCGCGGATCAGGGTGCGGCCGGCGGCCGGGTCCAGGCCCAGCCCGCCCAGACGGGTGGCCAGGCGCAGATTGCGTGCATCCAGCCAATCGGCCGGGGTGGCTCCCAACAAGGCGCTCACAGGCCTGCTCCGGATTTACGCATGACGGTTTCCAATGCGGCCCGCAGGCGCGCGTCCAGGGTGCCGTCCACGCGGACGCTTTCGGCATGCACGCGGAGGTCGCCGCGGCTCAGGGTCAGGTCCGGGGCCACCCGGGTGGTGCTGCTGGTGGCCAGGTGCGGCAGCAAGGCGGTGATGTCGTCCGGATGCAGGCGCACCTCGACCTCACGGCCGGCGCTGCCAACCGCATCGATGGCTTCCTGCACCAGGTCGGCCAGCAGCTGCGGCTCGGCCTGGTAGGCGCGCCCGACCAGCGAGCCGGCAATGCGCACGGCCAGCTCGCCGAGCGCGCCGACCACCTCGTTTTCCAGACGTGCCAGCGGGCGGGTGAAGTTGTCCAGGATGCCGTCGATCTGCGCGGTCAGGCGGCGCACTTCCGACTGGCCCTGGGCAAAGCCTTCGGCATGGCCGCGGGCGAAGCCTTCCTGCTGGGCGGCGTCCTCGATGGCCTGGATCTCCTCCAGGGTCGGCGGGCGCAGCACCGGCTCGTACACGGCCGGTTCGTCGAATTCGGCTTCCGGCAGTGCCGGGGCCATGTGCAGGTCGGGGGCCAGCCAGCGGGTGACCACGTCATTCATACCATCGCCTCCGCACCGGCGCCGCCGAGGCTGATGGCACCTTCGTCAGCCAGGCGGCGGACGATGGTGAGGATTTCCTTCTGCGCCGCTTCCACGTCGGCCAGGCGTACCGGACCGCGCGCTTCCATGTCTTCGAGTAGGATCTCGGCGGCGCGCTGGGACATGTTGCGGGTGATCTTTTCGCGCACCTTGACGTCGGCGCCGCGCAGGGCCAGGCCCAGGCGTTCGCCGGAAACTTCGCGCAGCAACGTCTGCAGGCCGCGGTCGTCCAGGTCCACCAGGTTGTCGAACACGAACATCAGGTCCTGGATCTTGCTGGCCAGGTCGGCGTCGATCTTGCCGATCTCGCCCAGCACGCCCTGTTCGGGGCCGGTGTCCAGGAAGTTGAGGATGTTGGCAGCCACCTTGATGCCGCCCACGTTGGACGACTTCAGGTTCTGGTTGCCGGCAAATTGGCGCTCCATGATGTCGTTGAGCTCGCTCAGCGCATTGGGCGGGATGCCGTCCAGGGTGGCGATGCGCAGCAGCACGTCGGCGCGGGTGCGCTCGGGCAGCAGCTTCAATGCTTCGGCGGCCTGGTCGCTATCCAGGTGCGCCATGACGATGGCGATGATCTGCGGGTGTTCGTTACGCACCAGGTCGGCGACCGCGCGCGGGTCCATCCACTTCAGGGTGTCCAGGCCGGTGGTGTTTCGGCCCAGCAGGATGCGGTCGATCAGGCCGCCGGCCTTGTCGGCGCCAAGCGCCTGGATCAGCACGTTGCGGATGTAGTCGTCGGCGCCCACGCCCAGTGAGGTCTTGCCGGCCAGTTCGCCGTTGAAGTCGTCCATCACCTTTTCGACCTGGTCGCGCGAGATCCCGCTCATGGTGGCCATGGCGATGCCGATCTTCTGCACTTCCTTGGGGTCCATGTGCTTGAGCACTTCGGCCGCGTCGGTTTCCCCAAGCGACAGCAACAGCACCGCGGCACGCTGCACACCGGACATCGATTGTGTATCAGGCTTCACTGGCGACCCATCCCTTCACGACTTGTGCAACACGTTTTGAATCGGCTTTGACGGCTTCACGGGCCAGGCGCACCCGTTCTTCGTAGGCATCCGGCAGGGCGATCGGGAGCTTCTTGTCCTGGCCGATCTGCGCAGTGTCTTCTTCCAGGCGGGGCATCAGGTCGTCGTCTTCATCGACCATCCGCACGTCGGCGCTTTGCGGGGTGCCGTCGTTGCCGCCTTTCTTGTTCTTTTCCTTGACCGCAGCGGTGCCGGTCAATTGACGCAGGGTGGGGCGCACCACGCCGAACAGCAGCGCCAGCACCACTACCGCACCGACCAGCAGGCGCAGACCGTTCTGCACGCGCGGGTCTTCCCACCACTTCGGACCTTCCTCGCCCGCCACCGCTTCACGCACGAACGGGGCATTCATCACCGACACCGTGTCGCCACGTGCCGCGTCGAAGCCCACCGCCTGCTTGACCAGGCCTTCGATACGGGTGAGCTCGGCCGCGGTCAGCGGTTGCTCGACGATCTTGCCCTTGGCACCCGGGCGCGGGACGTTGTCCAGCAGCACCGCCACCGACACCCGCTTGATGCGGCCCGCCGGCTGACGGGTGTGTTGCAAGGTTCGGTCCAATTCGTAGTTACGGGTGGCGCTCTTGGAACTTTCGGTCGGCGCGGCCGGGGTGGCGGCCTGGCCAGCGGCCGGCGTGCCCGGTGCACCGGCGGTGGCATTGGCGGCCGGGGCAGGCGGCTGGCCGGGGCTGTTGCTGGTTGCGCCCGGAGGACCCTGCGGGCCGGTGGCGCTGGTGCTGCTGTCGCTGACCTGCTCGCTGCGCAGCTTGGCCGGCTCGCCGTTGTAAAGCTCGCGGGCCTCTTCGACCACCGAGAAGTCCATGTCCACGCTGACTTCCGGGTTGACCCGGCCGGCGCCGGTCATCGGCTCCAGCAGCTCGCGGATGCGCTGGTTGTAGGAGCTTTCCTGGCGGCGCACCTGCTCGAACTGGGCGGCGTGCTGGGCGGCGTCGCTGTTGGGGTCGGCAATGGAGAGCATGCGGCCGCTCTGGTCGACCACGGTGACGCGCTCGGGTGTCATGTCCGGGATGCTGGACGCCACCAGATTGACGATGGCATCGACCTGGTTACGCTCCAGGCCCTGGCCGCCGCGCAGCTCCAGCACCACCGAGGCGCTGGCCACGTCGCGCTGGCGGGTGAACGCGCTGGGCTTGGGAATGGCCAGGTGCACGCGGGCCTCGCGCACCGGGCGCAAGGTGCCGATGGTGCGCGAGAGTTCGGTTTCCAGGGCATGCTGGTAGCGGGCGTTTTCCACGAACTGGCTGACGCCAAAGCCCGGGTCCTTTTCCATCAGCTCAAAGCCACCGCCGGTCTGCTGACCGGTCAGGCCGGAGCCGGCCAATTTCAGGCGGGCGTCGTACAAGCGGTCCTGCGGCACGGAGATGGCGCCGGTTGACTGGTCGATCTTGAACGGGATCTGCGCGGTACGCAGCAGGTCGGCCGCTTCGGCGTTGCCTTTATCGTCCAGGCCGGTATACAGCGCCTGGTAGCCGGGCTTCTGCGACCAGAAGAACACCGCCAGACCGGCAGCCACCGCCAGGGCGATCATCGCCATCATGGTCAGCTTGCGGGTGATCTGCATGCTGCGGATGCGGTCGAACCACTGTCCCGCCTTTTCGGCGTTCTGGTTCATGGAATCTTTGGTGATCGCGAGGGCCATGTGTCGTCAACCTTTACAGCGGCATGTTCATGACGTCCTGATAAGCCTGGACGAGACGGTTGCGGACTTCCACGGTGGCGCGGAAGGCCACCTGGGACTGCTGGGAGGCGACCATCACCCGTGCCAGATCGGCACTGGGGTCACCCATTTCGAACGCCTTGGCCAGCGCGCCGGACTTCTGCTGGGCCTCGTTCACGCCGCCGATGGCGCCGCGTAAGGTCTCGCTGAAGCTCGGTGCCTGTGTGGCCGGCGTGCCTTGCGCGCCAGCCAGTCCCTGGATCTGATTTCCGCGCGCAGCGTCGGCCACCTGACCCATCGGGCCTTGGCCCATCTGTGTCTGGTAGCTGCGGATCTGCGAAAGAATCGAGGTAACGGAGTCGCTCATGGGTGCGGTCAGCCAGGGAGGCATCCACACCGATGCAAGCGGCGTGCCGAAACCGCGGCGGGTTTCTGGCGCAGGGGCGGGGAGGGTGTCCGTAGCTGGGCTGAGTGTGATCCGCGGGCGCAACTTTCTCTGCGCTAGCGAGGCGGGCACCTACTGTTGAGTCGGGTGCTTCTTTAGCCGGGGCTTGTCGACAGGGCGCGCGTTTGTTCAGCCGGTTTGTCTAGCAAGACGCGGGCCTGTCTAGCGAAGAGCGGCTGATCTGTGGCTCGGCTGAAGGGTCCTCGTCCGCCCACCATCGGGGCGCACGCTGCAAGTACGGTAGTGCGGATAAACCAGGTGTGGGGCGGCTGGTCTGCTGCTTGGCTGCACGGCCCTTGCCCGCCCACCATCGAGGTGCACGTTGCAAGTACCTAGTGCGGTTAGATCAAGTGTGGAGCAGCTGGTCTGCTGCTTGGCTGTAGGGCCCTTGCCCGCCCACCATCGCGGGACACGCTGCAAGTACGTCCTTGTAAGCTCTTACGCGGCATCCATGCCGCGTAAGGTCCCGCGACGGTGGGCGGGCAAGGGCCAGTCGAGAGGGTCGGTGTGCAGGGTGCAAGCAATGCATGACGTGCTTCTAATGCGCTCGATCTAATGTAGTTGCAGCCCGTACTCGTAAGCCAATGCAACCCGCGAGATGGCCCGCCTTTTACTTGGCTACCGACCAACTTCCTGGTGCGGTGTCCTCGCCGCTTGCGGGACCGTGTGGCGGCATGGATGTCGCCACCGAGCCCCCAGGGACGGGTTCACGGCGTGTCCCGCGAGCGGCGAGGGCACCGCGCGCTCGACCAGTCAGGCTTTTGATCTATTCATTTGACTGTAGCTAAACGGCGCCACGACTCGATATCTCTGCGACTGTGAGCTGATTGAGTCGGCGGGCTTGGTTTCGATGACAACGTGTCCTAACAGTAGTGCATGCACCCGCGTCCTTGACCAGCTAATCCGGTAACCATGCCTCACGCCAGCGATCGAGATTGCTGCCGGTCAACATCCAGTCGCGGCGAACCACTTCACGCAATGCCGCGCCCTTTGCCGCTGCAGCAGCCGGGTCGGCAAGATGCTCGCGGATCGCGCCGATCCAGTCGCGGTAACGGTTCTTGACCAGCGTAACGGGCAGATCGTCGCGGTAGCAGCGCACGTCGCTGGCGATCACCGGGTAACCGCACGCCCCGTATTCGAGCAGGCGCAGGTTGCTCTTGCACTCGTTGAACAGGTTCTGCTCCACCGGGGCCAGCGCGATATCCAGGTCCAACGCGGCCAAGGCCGCCGGGTAGTGGTCGATCGGCACGCCCGGCTGGAACTGGTGGATGTACTCGCGCAGCGCGAACGGATACATGCCCAGGAAGACCCATTCGACCTCGCCAGCGAGTTCCTTCACCACATCGGCGATCAGTTCCAGATCGCCGGTGTGGCTGGCGCCGCCGGCCCAGCCGATGCGGGGCTTGCCGCCCTGGCGCACCGTGGGCTCCGGCAGGGCATCCCACCAGTGCGCCGGCAACCGGTTCTCGACCACGCGGATATCGCCATGTAGCCCGGCAAACGCCTCGGCCAGCGCGGGCGTGGAGACCACGAAGCGGTCCACGAAGCTCAACCCGCGGCGCACCGTCTTGAGGATGTCCTTGGGCATGTGCGCGCGATGCGCGTTCTTCAGCGGCAGGTTGGGCAGATAGTCGTCGAGCTCATACACCTTGAACGCGCGCGACAATGCTTTCATCCGCCGCATCGCTTCCAGACGTGCTTCACCCACCTGGCGCTGCAGCACGATGACGTCGGGATCCTGACGCGTCAGCTCGGCAATGGTCAGATGGCCGTTGAACATCACCGCGTCCACCATGCCGGCGTCGCGCAGCGCCTTCAGCGGCTGGATCACCCGGTAATGGCCGCAGCCCTCGAAGTCGGCCGGCAGCGCCATCACCGTGGGCAGCGGCCGCCACGCTTCCAGCGGGCGCCAGCTCGCGCGCGGGTCGGCCAACCGGAAGCCGGTGCCGGTGCCGGTGTCCAGCGAGAACCCGGGGTTGTACGCGGGGTCGTGCGCCAGCAGCGGCAACCAGCGTGCGTACATCGCTTCTTCGTCCAGCGCGGTGGCCGGCGCGATCTCCGCAGGGTCGATCAACAACTGCGCGCGTGGCGCAAAGACGTTGAGGTAGCCGGCCTGGTGCAGGCGCAGGCATAGATCGGCCGCACTCCACTGCGCCAATGCCGGCTCCTCTGCGAAGCCGCCCGCATCCAGAAACAGCTGGCGCGGCAGCATCAGGCACTCGCCGCCGAGTGCGGTGTAATTCTGGTCCACCTGCAATCGATGCAGATAGCCGGGCTCGTCGAAGGCGCTGCCGGCAAACGCGCGGCCCACCGGCGCCCCCAGGCCCAGCAGCAGGCCGGCGTGCTGCACGGTGCCGTCGCCGCGCAGTAGCTTGCCGGCGACGGCGCCCACTTCCGGGCGCAGCGCATGGTTGAGCAGTTGGCGCAGCCAATCCGGTTTCATCACGGCCGCACCGGCATCCAGCCAGAGCAGCAGATCGCCCTGCGCCTGACCGGCCGCCGCGTTGCAGACGGCCTCGGCACTCAACTCGCGGGCGAAGCGCAGCACCTGGATCTGCTGGATCTGCAGCTGCGCGATGCCGGCCAGCCAATCGCAGGTGGCCGGGTCGGTGTTGGCATGGTCGAGCAGCAGCAATTGGTAATGCGGGTAATCGGTGTTGGCCAGGATGCTTTCCAGGCAGCGTTGCACCTGCGCCAGGCGGCCATCCACGCGCACCAGGATGCTGACCAGTGGCTGCTGCGCATGCCCGTAATCCACCGCATAGCGGCCCAGGCCCTGAGGCTGCGCGACTGCATCCACATAGCCGCGCGCTTGCAGGTGCGCAGCGATCGCGGCGTGCTCGTCTTCCTGCGTGTGCAGCGTGGACGGTGCGGCGATCAACAGCGGCTCGGCTACATGCGCGACGCTGGCCAGTCCGTCGCGCTCAACCAGGCGCAATTGGGCTCTCAGCTCGAACGCGGTGCCGGCATCGGTCGGAAAACCGCCATCAGCCAACAGCGTGCTGCGGCGGAACAGCCAATGCCGCGATAGCGTGCCCGGCGTGCTCAACAACGCGTCCAGGAACAACGCAGGCCGCAGCACCAGGCCAAGCTGGTTCTGCTCCAGCGCCACGCCCTCATCGGCGTAGATCGCCTGGCAGGTGCCGGGCGTCTCGCTCATCCGCAATGCCAGCATCAGCAGCCCGGTGGGCGTGAACCGGCTGCCGGCTTCGGCCACCAAGACCCAGTCCGCTGCCTGTTGCGCGGCAACCGCGCGGTTGAGTGCAGGCACCAGGCCCTGCGCATCGATCAACACGCCATTGGCGCCATGCGCGGCGACCTGTGCCGCGGCACTGCTGACCACCCAGGTCTGCAGATTGCCGTACAGCTCCACCGCCGCAAGGCTGGCCAACGTGGTTTCGATCTGGGCCGTATCGCCGGCGGCATCGACGATCACCACCGCAATGCGCGGGCCACCGTCATGCGCATCCAGGCGCGCCTGCATCAAGGCGCGCTGCACGGCGCTGGGCTGGCGCACGGCCAACCAGGTCGGCGCGGTCACGTTCTCGGCCAAACCACCGCTTTGTACCAGCGCATCCAGCACATCGATGGACTTGAACACGCGGGCCTTGTCGGGGTTGAGCGGTGCCACCCGCACCAGCCGGTTGTCGCCGGTTTCGCGCCGCCAACCGAGTTGGCGGAGGCCTTGTCGGAAATCCTCATGGCCTTGGTCGCCAATGCCAGGCTGGTCGCGGCCCGCCTGGCTGAACTGCGCGTTCGACACCCGAAAGTGCGTGAGCGGGTTCGCCAGAAAGGCCAGGTTGCCCCGGCGCAGCAGCTTGACGTAGAGCGCCAGGTCGCCGACCCAATGAATCACTTTGTTGTTCAACGACATCAGTTCGGCGCCCAGCGCCAGCACATCGGCGCGGCGGCACAGCACGCAGCTGGGCTCACCGATGAAGTTGATGGTGTGATCGGCCAAAAACGACACCAGATCCGGCCCATCGATCAACACGTCTTCGGCAAACGGAAAACAGGTAGCCAGGATGTCTGGCAACACCTGATCGTCGTCATCGATCCGCCGACGCCGCGACGACGCCATCACCGTGCCGGGGTTGCGCTCGATCGCCTCTACCAGCTGCGCCACGCAGTCTGGCTGCAACACGTCGTCGTCGTGCAGGAATTTGATGTACTCGCCATGCGCCAGGCTGATGCCTTTGAGCTTGCTGCCGAGTTCGCCAAGCCGCGTTGCGTTGCGGTGATAGCGGATCGGGAAGGGCGCATCGGCCGACCGCGCTGCCACCGCCGCCTCGACCGTGCCGTCCGCATTGTCGTCGCAGATCACCAGCTCCAGCGCGGTGTGGGTCTGCGCCAGTACGCTGTCCAGCGCACGCTCGAAGAAGCGCAGCTTGTAGGCGGGTATGACGATGCTGACTAAACTAGGCTTCACTTAGGTTCACCCGTAAATCGGCTGAGGTAATCCAAATACTCCTTGCGCGTGAGCCCTGGATAGCGCCGTCTGAGGAGTTGGAATTTATCTACCAAGCGCCGAGATATCTCTCCGCCATGCTCTCTCCGAACAACGACTTCGCGGTCCAGATTCTCTACGAGTTCGGTGTAGGCTTCATGTAGTTCAGCTGCAACCGAAGGGCTAGTGCTTTTCTTTAGATCCGGAAATTCAAAGCAGGGTCTGTCATGAGATACAGTGCAAGGAACAAGGCCGACTGTGTCGAGAAAATCAAGAAATTCCTTGTACAAAACCGGGTAAGCGTTGTTCATTTCAGAGAGGTCGAGGTTCTCGAAAACTTCACGGATGTTGCTTCTGCTGTGAATGGTAGGGTCATAAGGGATGCGGAGGTATTCGCAAGTTTCCCTGGCCCTGGAATCCGGATTGGTCACAATGGCGGGGACGCCGCTATTAATCGAGAGAATTCCGGAGTGAAGTCGGGTTCCAATCGTGAGGCAATGGTCGTTGCTTTTGAAGAACGTGGCCCACCGGCTGTAATCAGAGAAAAATTCCAGTCGTCCAGCCATGGCCTTGGCCAGTAGTTGGAAGGATGTGGGTATTTCGTCGAGATTGAAAGGTTGCGCTGTGATGTTGCGGGTCGATGGCAGTGCTTTTTCAAGATAGAGCAAGTTGATGAAATACAATTCATCCTGAAGCAGATGGGATGTCCTCGGCAGCCCAGAATTGAAGAATGTTGCCGTAGTGATGACCTTGTCCGCATCCCATGGTTTTTTTTGCAGGGTCCGGGCGGGTCCGTTCTCAAAGTAGCTCGGGCAGCCAATCACTCCGACGTTCTTTATGCCCAGGCTATTCAATATTTCGGCGGAATAATTTCCGCGAACACCAATCAGCTTGGACTTTTCGGAGAGAAGGGAGAAAAGTCGCTTTTGATTGGGACTTAGACGCTTGGCCAAGCCCGGATCGTAGCCATTGAAAGAGTTCGCGCAAAGGCTCACCGGCACGATCGGAATTGTGATCTTTTCAAGAAAGTGCGTTATTCGCTCAACAGGAAGTCCGGAGAAGTCCTCCCGGATGTCATCCTTCATCGTCCAGACAAGATGCGAGTACTTTCCATTGATCTCTTCTGCAAGTTGCTCGGAGAGCTTTGCCTCCAGTGCGTTAGAAATGTGGTCAAGCTTCACTGGGCGTCCGAACAACGCCTTCAATAAACCATAGGCAATGTAGCCGTTTCCGATGTTCTGCCCTCTGATATTGTCTTGGGAAGGTCCCATGCCTTTCAGGAAATCGGACATCGCCAGGGATTCAGGAAGGGCCGAGTTGAAAAGGAAAATCTTACTGGCGTCGGTCATCGCTCTATCTCTTCCAAGTCATTAATGCTCTCGGGCTTAAGCTGCCCAAGGCGGCGGCTCGGCTCCGGCGACGGGGGATGCATACAAAACGAGGTCGTAGTAGTGACCGGGAGAGTGATGGCGTAGACGGAAGTGATAGCCATCCACCAAGTTGTCCAGTTGTTCCACGATATCCAGTAGATCCTGGGCGTAGTGGTAGACACAGATAGCCATACGCGGTCGCTGGGTACGGATGAGGTGAGACGCGCCTTCCAGTGCCCTGGCTTCAAACCCTTCGATATCCAACTTCAGTAGCGTCAGTTTTTCCAATTCGTCGTCCAGGCGTGTAGTCGCCACAGAGATTCCGCCGTCCGGCGATACATGGCTGGAAACGGTGCCGGTCTCCTCGAAGCGCAGCGTCGTATGTTCGTTGGAGATGGCTTTTTTTATGGCTTTGAAGTTGTGCGGGAGAAGGGGGAGGGCGCTCGCAATGCCCTCCAGTTTCTGGAAGTTGATGCTATCGGGTTCAAAAGCGGTGATGCTTTCGTAGCGATGGCGGGATGCTTCTAGAAACTTGTGGACGATGGGGCCCTGGAAGGCGCCGCCATCGCAGAAATGTTCACGCTGGCCCAGCTGGAATGTGCTGCTATCGGCGTATGTTGAAAAGTACTCGTTGATGGGCGTAGCCCAGCAGTCCAACAGGAGGCTGGAATCGTAGGTCAGGCGGAACAATAGATTGCTGTAGAGCGTAAAAACGCTTAGGTCGTCGTCCAGTCGATCCGCAAAACTCAGAAATTCGTCCAGGCGCAGAAGCGTCCGCTGACGGTATACCTGGGCAGGCTCGTATACAGCCGCCAGCCCACAGTGAGCAACGGCCAGGCAAGCATCTACTCTTTCAATGCCTGCTTGTTCGCAGAGCTTGTGGGCCAAGCCCGATTCTCCGGGGCCATAAGAAAAATCGATGGCCAATGCCTGGGGATGCTGGGCCGCGTGTTCGATAAACTGGCGCGAACTCCAACGCGGCACCCCATGAACGGTGTTGCTGTCGCCTGGCTGGTCATCAACGGCGGCAATGACATGGCTGGGGTGCTGGACGATCTTTGGGGCATAAATGTTGCCAATGCCCGAACGCGGTTGGAGCAGAAAGAGGGGGCGATGCTCAAAACGTGGGATTAGCGGATCCAGGGAAGGCGCAACGCTCAGTTGCTCAATTCCCGCGCGGGTGCAGAGGTCATTTGCAAACGCCCGTCCGCGCGGGCTGCAAGAGAAATCGATGGCGATCGCATCGGCATACTGCCCCGCCTTGGCAAGAAACTCCTGACTGCTCCAGCGCGGCGCGCCGTGAATGCGGTCCAGGTGGATGCTCTGGTCATCAATTGCAGCAACTACATGGCGCAGGTCGGCAACGACTCTGGGGCCATGCACCATGCCTGCATAAGACTCGGGAGCGACGAGGAATACAGGGCGGTTGGCAATCGCGGGTAGGCGGGCAATGACATCATCGAGTGCGGGGCGCTCCTGCTCCGCAATACGTAGAAGCCGTTGGCGAAGCAGCTCATTTCTTGAGTTCATGAACGTCATCTCTCGTAGGTATGAATAGGGGCGTCGTAGCGGGCATCGAAATAGGTCTTGGCCGGCACGTCCTCGCAGTAGACACGTGGCCAGCCAAGTTCGCAGCTTCGCCCAACCTTGACACCCCCACGCACGATGGCGCCGGTTCGCAGGATGCTATTGCTGCCGATCTCGACGCCCGCGCCGATTTGCACACCATTCTCTATCCAGCATGAAGATTTAACGCGGCATGCGGGTCCCAGGTGCGTGCCGGCATGGATGACGGTGTTGTAGTCGATCTTGCACTCGTGCCCAACGACAGCATTGGCACCCACGAATGCGTTGAGGCCAATGGCCGTATCAGAGCCGATGGCTGCGCTTGGGTGGATGAAGGGCTCGAGCTTGAAGCCACGTTCCATCGCTGCCTGCATCAGTTCCATGCGCTTGAAGTTGCCGAAGCGTTCGTCAAAAGCCACGAACATGGCCCCGTCAGTCGGATTCAGTCCATCCAGCACGTCCAGATCGAATTCGTGTTCCGAGTCCTGTGGTACACCGATCCTGATGACCGTCTCGTCCTGACGCGCGTGCTTCCAGGCGTGAAAGGCCAAATCGAGGTATTCGCTGCCGCCGATGATCCACCTAGATCTCATGTTCGGTCTCCATCAGCACCGTGTACCAGCGCTCAACCAGGCGATTCATGGATTCATAGGCTCCCTGGGTGGGTAGCGGGGCGTCTGTATGCAGTGCCGCCTGCACCCGCTCCATGATGTCCACGTCTTCTCCCACTACCACCTTGCTGCCGTGCATCTGCGCAAGCAGCACTTGGCTGGAAGAACCGTAAGGCTGTTTCTTGCGTGCGCTAAACCAATAGATTTCCAGGTCGGTCCGGTCCGGTGCGACGGGGATGTGGTGTTCCAGAGTGAAGGAATAGCCCCCGTTGGCGCTCGCGATATGCAAATTCGGGAAGGCAAGCCAGTTAAAGTAGGCGTCCTGCTTGCCCCAGCGTTCCACTTTAGCGTGCCAGCCAAAATGCTTAAGGTTGGAGATGGTGGCTTCCGGGCCGCCGAAACTGAAGCGGCGCATCTCGCGCCTCAGCGCTGCGGGCGATGTGTCCTGCAAGGCCTCCATGGACTCCTTGGCTTGTTCCTCGTTTACCTGGGGAGTGAATTTGACGCTTTTGGCCAGGGTCTTGGGGTGGACAAAGCGCGGGTGGTTGGCGTCCCGCAGATTCTCGTAGGCCAGCTTCCAGTTGTACCGGCCATGCCATGTGGTCACCATGACCTCAGTGTCATAGGCGTTGGAACTACTTTCCAGCAAGGCGATGAAGTCTGCCGAAAACTGCTCCTCGATTGGCATGGGGTCTGGATCGAGGTTGACGAACAACAGGTTGCCGATGGCGCGCAGTGAGAATTCGCGCAGCTTCAAGTTGGCCTTTTCACTATTGTCCAGGTGGTAGATCGCATCGCAGTCCGGGATGTTCTTTACCCGGCCTTGTTCGTCGTAACTCCAGGCGTGATAGGGGCACACCAAAGGCCGGCAACCGAGAGCACCGGTTTGAATCAGTGCACTGCGGTGGAGGCAGACGTTCTCGAACGCACGGATTTGCCCGTGGAAGTTCTGGATCACCAGAGGAACACCCGCGATCTTGCGTGTGATAAAGCAATTGTGATCCTTCAGCAGCGTTCTGAGTCCTGCGAACAACCAGACCCTGCGGAAGATCTTGCGCTGCTCGCGATCAAAGATTTCCTGCGACAAGTAATACTTAGGGTGCATCCTGGAGCGCATGGATCAGTCCATCTTGATGTTCTTGTGGAAGACGATCTTTGCCGGATTGCCGAATACCGTGGCGCCCGCTGGCACATCCTTCAGCACAACCGCACCGGTGCCGACGACAGCGTGCTCACCTACCTTGACGCCGGGCACCAAGGTGGCGCGCGGGTGAACGACTGCGAAGTCGCCTATCTGCACACCGCCGCCCATGAAAACCTGTGCGCCCACATGAGCATAATTGCCAATGCGAACGTCGTGTCCAATCACCGACCAAGTGAGCAGATTGGCAAAATCTCCGATCCATACATCGGGGCCGACATGGACCTGGTTCCCGAGAAAGCAACCTGTGCCTAGACGTACGCGTCGGCTGAGGTGTGCCTCGGTGCAGATAGGGATGAACGCCGCCCCCTGTGCAAGCAGCGGTTGAATGTATTTATGCCTTTCCAATGGATCGCCTTGCGCGCAGACAAAAGCCTCGTTGCCACGCGGCACGTATGTCAAAGGGTCACCGACGATGGGTACCCCAACATCAAAGCCATCGAGAATATGCTTGCGGCTATCCAGGAATCCGGTGACTTCCCATTCCTTGCGATGCGCTACATCACCTTGCATTTGCTCAAGGACCTCCCGGCCCCAGCCGCCCGCGCCGACGATGAGCACGGAATAGGTCACAGGACAGCCCCACCGTCCATCACCAAACTGGTCCCGGTTACCCAGCGGCTGGCATCGGACAAGAGATAGATCGCAGCGTTTGCTACGTCCTCTGGGGTGCCCAATCCAAGCGGATGGCGTTTGCGCTGTGCTTCCAGATGGGTTGCGTCCCAGATGGGCGTCACGACTGCAGAGGGAGACATGCCATTGACCCGGATCTTGCGTTTGGCCTGCTCCATGGACAGGCAGCGAATGATGCCGAGCAGGGCTGATTTCATGGCCGAATATGGTCCTACCCCGGGTGTGCCGATATGGGCCGCAGTGGAAAGCATGAAGACGATGGAACTTTGAGGCGCAAGAGCGTTCGCCTGCAACAGCCGCTGGGTGAGCATGACAGGGGCCAGGAAATTGACCGCATAGACATCGGTCATGAGCTTCTCGGTCAACTGCCTGATAGGGCTCAAGCGCTGCCTGCCAGCGCAGTGGACCAAGCCATCTAGGCTGGAAATGCCCTGTACCAGTCGTTCACGGTCTTCGGCTTCGGTCAGGTCGGCCAGCACTTGGAGGTGTCCTTCGCCGTTCAACAAGTTGTAGGTTTCCTGCAGGCGTTCTGCATCCCGCCCGGTGATGACCAGGCGCGCCCCACGCCGTGCGCAGGAAACGGCGATTTGCCTGCCGATGCCCGAAGAAGCACCTGTGACCAAAATGGTCTTGCCATCCAGTGAAAAAGCGCGTTGCGCCGCGTTGGTCATGCGTAGATGTCCATCGGTACAGAAAAACCGCCATCAAGAATGAAGTGGTTGCGCGTGATCCAGCGGCTGGCATCGGAAAGATAGAACACTGCTGCATAAGCCACGTCTTCCGGCTCGCCCATGCCAAGTGGCGTCAATTCAAACAGGCTGTCCATATTGCCGCCGCTTCCCTGCAAGCCATCCAGCAAGGGAGTGCGTACATAACCCGGTGCAATGCAGTTGGCGCGCATACCTTGCTTTGCTACTTCCATGCCAAGCGAACGCATCATGCCCAGCAGGGCGCTTTTGCTGGCAGCGTATGCGCTGCTCGCCAGTGGGCCGATATGCGAGGCAATTGAGGCAATGAATAGCAGGGATCCGCCCGGCGCGATCTGCTTCTTCGCCAACAGGCCTCGCGTCAGTAACATGGGTGCGTAGGTGTTGCTTGCAAATGTCTCGTCAAGGTGCGCTTGACCGATCATTCGAAAGGGGGTCAGCTTGGACATGCCAGCTGCGTGCGCCAAGCCGTTGATGACACCGCTCGCAGTCACCACGTGGTCAATACCCTCCTGTACCGCCAAGTCCGCCACCACTTGCGTGTGGCCTTGGCCTTCCAGTTGGTTGAATGTGGCTTGCAAGCGCTCGGTGTTGCGTCCGGTGATGACAACGCTCGCTCCCATCTGTGAGCAAGTGATTGCAATTTGACGACCAATACCCGATGAAGCACCAGTCACCAGGACGCGCTTGCCTTGCAGGGAAAACGGATCACGCTCGGCGTTCATGCTTCGATCAGTGCCGGAAAAGCCGCGTTTTCGACGTCCACGATCGCCGTGCCCCACGACAAGCCGATACCGAAGCCGGCAAGCAACAGTCGGTGCCTGGCATTGATCAGCGTATCGTTCAGGCGGACGGTCATGGTGACGGGCAGGGAGGCGCCACTGGTGTTGCCGAAGTCTCGCAAGGTAGACGGAACTTTCTCCGTCGGCAGCGCCAACTTCTTGCGGATGGTTTCGTTGATCATTTTGTTGGCCTGATGGAAAACGAAGAAATCAACGCTGTCCTTAGCAACACCAGAATACTCAAGCAATCTTTCCACCGCTGGAGGTACTCGCTGAGTCGAGAAACTCAATACGGCAGGGCCATCCAGAATGAGTTCACCTGGCCAATGCAGCACACCGTTCTCGTCACGTGTAGGAGAGATATGTTGGGGGCCGTAAGGCTCACGATGTCCGCCTATGGGCAACATGATGGCCCGGTAGCCGCTACCGTCGCTGTTCAAATCGAAATGCATGGGCGGTGCATTCTTGTCGAACTCCAGCGCCGTGGCGGTGCCCGCGTCGGAGAACAATGGGTCCAGAAGCGTGGCCGAGCGGTCGCCGACCAGCAGAAGCGCCTTTTTGATGGTGCCCGCCGCAATCATGCTGCCCACCAGGTGCAGGCCAAAGGGATAGCCGGAACAGCCGAGATTGACATCAAAGGCGATAGCGGTCTGCGGTAATTGCAGCCGGTGCTGCATGATGATGGCTGTGGCCGGGATAGGGTAGTCGGGTGACTGCGTCACGACAATCAATGCATCGATTTCTTCCTTGTCCCATTGCAGCTCTGCAAGCAGCTTTTCCGCGGAGATGAGCGCCAGATCGGAAAATGTCTGCCAGCTTGGGCAAATACGACGAAACTCGATGCCGATGTTACGCACTAGGCGTTCCCGTTCTGAGCGCATCTTCGGCGGACAATCGGTCAGGTTGGAAATGATCCGCTTGGGCACGCAACTCGCCATGCCCGCAAAACGGACATTGCTAAGAGTGGACAGTCCCATGGCTTTACCCCAGTAGTTTGTAAAGATCGTTTAGGGTGACGCAGTTCTTGAGATCTTCGCCGGTAATGACCTTTCCGTAATCCACGTCGAACATGACGATTACTCCCAACGCCGAGAGCGAATCCCACTCAGGCAAGTCAGCCAGCACGGTGTCCAGCGTGACCTCCACCGGTTCCTGGAAGTCGGTGGCAGAAAGAAAATTCTCGATAAATGTTGCGTGGCTCATGCGGTCTCGCCTGGTTGTCTGTTGAAGATGCGAAAGTCTGGAACCGGCAGGCATCCAGTGTGGCTCATGTGCGGTGTTGGGCGGCAATCAGGTCTGCGATGGTATCGACCTGGTCGCTGTGCAGGCCAGGGAAGATCGGCAGGCACAGCACCTGGTCGGCGACCGAGCGTGCTACCGGTAGCCACGCGGGCGCTGCGGAGGGCAGGGCACGGTACATCGGGAAGTCGCTGATCAACGGGTAAAAATAGCGCCGCACCAGAATGCCGTGTTCGCGCAGCACTTGGTACAAGGCATCGCGCGAGAGCGGGTAGTCGTCCTGCACCAGCACCGGGAAATACGCGTGATTGGCGCTGGAATGCGCAGGGCGCGCGACGCAGCGGATACCACGTACATCGTCCAGCCGCTGCCGATACTGCGCATCGATCTGGGCGCGCTGCGCAATCGCCTGGTCCACGTGTTTGAGCTGCAGCAGGCCGAAGGCCGCGCTCACCTCGTTCATTTTGCCGTTGATGCCGGGCGCAACGACGGTGGTTTCGTCGACGAAGCCGAAGTTCTTCAGATGCCCGATGCGCTGGTAGGTGCGTTCGTCCGGGCACACGATCGCGCCGCCTTCGAAGGTGTTGAACACCTTGGTGGCATTGAAGCTCAGCACGCTCAGATCGCCGTGGCGCAGAATCGAGCCGCCGCTGTCGCGTACACCGAAGGCATGCGCCGCGTCGTAGATGACCTTGAGGTTGTAGATGTCGGCGATGCGGGTGATCGCAGTGGTATCGCAAGCGGTGCCGTAGCAATGCACCGGCATGATCGCGGTGGTGTTCGGGGTGATGGCCGCCTCGATCTTGGACGGGTCCATGTTGAGCGTCACCGGGTCGATATCCACGAACACCGGGGTGATGCCTTTCCACAGCAGCGAGTGACAGGTGGCCACGAACGAGTAGGGCGTGGTGATGACCTCGCCGGTGATGCGCAAGGCCTGCAGCGCGGTGATCAACGCGGTGGTGCCGTTGGTCAGCAGCGCCAGGTGTGGCACCCCCAGGTACTCGCACAGCGCCTGCTCGAGCGCGCGGTGCATCTCACCGCCGTTGCTGAGGATGCGGCTGGACCAGATCTGCTCCAGGTAGGGCAGAAATTCTTCCAGCGGCGGCAGCAACGGACTGGTGACGGGAATAGTCATCAACGACCCTGTTGGTGGATGTCGGGATTCCGACGCAGCGGCGTGGCTGCGTGCGGTTGATCCAGGTGAAGCAAGCGTCATGCCACCACGCGGAACCGGCTCCCCCCGGGTCCGCTCAGTTCGCCAGCTCGGTCTGCTCGCGGTCGATGCCGTACTTGCGCAGCTTCTCCACCAAGGTGGTGCGGCGCAGGCCGAGCAGTTGCGCGGCGTGGGCGACCACGCCTTGGGTGCGTTCCAGTGCCTCGTTGATCAAGGCCAGCTCGATGTTGGCCATATGGCCGCGCAGGTCGATGCCATCGTCGGGCAGGCTGGAAGCCGTCAGCGGTTCGGCATCGGCGTGCGCGGTGGCCGGCTGCAGGGTGACCACGTTGCTCGGCAAGGCGGCAACCTCGCCATGTGGCGCAACCAACGCCGGCTCCGGCGGCAGTTCCACCGGGATCGACGAAGCGAAATCACCGCGATAACGCGCCGGCAGGTCCTGCACCCGCACCAGCCCACCGGGATGCAGCACCGCCAGGCGCTCCACCAGGTTGGTCAATTCGCGCACATTGCCCGGCCAGTCGTAGCTCCGCAGTGCCTGCAAGGCTTCATCGGCAAAGCGCACTTCGCCGCGGCCGGTGCGGGCCAGCTGCCCGGCAATGGTCTGCACCAGGATCGCCAGGTCGTCCACGCGTTCGCGCAGCGCCGGCATCTCGATCGGGAACACGTTGAGGCGATAGAACAGGTCCTCGCGGAACTGGCCGTCGCTGATGCGGGTTTCCAGATTGCGGTGTGTCGCGGCGATCACGCGCACGTTGCAGCGGATGGTCTGCCCGCCGCCCACGCGCTCGAAGCTGCGCTCCTGCAGCACACGCAGCAGCTTGACCTGCATCGGCAGGCTCATGTCGCCGATTTCGTCCAGCAGCAGCGTGCCGCCTTCGGCCATTTCGAAGCGGCCCTTGCGGGTGGTCAGCGCGCCGGTGAAGGCGCCTTTTTCGTGGCCGAACAATTCGCTTTCCAGCAGATCCGGCGGAATCGCGCCGCAGTTGATGGCCACGAATGGCCCGTCACGGCGCGGCGAATGCTGGTGGATGGCGCGCGCCACCACTTCCTTGCCGGTTCCCGATTCGCCCAGTACCAAAACAGTGGTGTCGAACGCGGCCACCTGGTCGATCAAGCGGCGCAGGCGGGTGACCGCCTCGCTGTTGCCGGTCGGGCCGGTGTCTTGCTGCACGCCGGCCTGGTGTTCGGCGTCCAGGCGTTTGAGGCTGGCACGGCGCAGCAGCGCCTCCAGCTGCGCATGCCGCAGCGGCGTATCCAGCGCCCACACGTTGGCCTCATGCAGGCCATGCGCCTGCGCAAACGCCGACGGGCTGCCTTCCATCAGCAGCACTGGCGGCGGCAGCTTGGCATCGGCCAGCCAGTCGAAGAACTTGTCGGCCTGCGCAGCGTCCTGCGCCGAGCCCACCATCACCGCCATCCACTCATCGTGGCGGTGGCGGCCAGGATTGATGTCGGCGCCGTCGGTGACCCAGCGCGGGTTGAAGTCCATGAACTCGAGCAACGACACCGTGCGCTCGGCGCGCACTGCATCGCTGTCGATTAACAGAATGCGGGACTCACTCATTCCTGGCTCCTTCCGTCAGGCCCTCCAGGATTGGCATGACTTCCTGGATATAGGACAGCTTGCTGACAAAATTGTCAGCACCCGCGCGAAGAGCGTGTTCACGATGCTCTGCATCGTCGAAGTGGCTCGCGATGACAATATACGGCGGATCGTCCTGCGTCTTGATCAGACGGGTGGCCTGCAGGCCTCCCATCTCGGGCATGGCCAGGTCCATCAGCACGACATTGGGGCGCAGCGACTCAGAGCGCTCGATCGCTTCCAGTCCATTGGCGGCACTGCCCACGATATTGAGCCACTCCACTTTGCGAAAATGACGCATCGCAGCGTTGATGAAGCCCTCGTGGTCGTCGACCAGCAGCACGGTGAGTTTGCTCATAGTAGTCCTTATCCCGCCCGGGCAAGCAGCGGTTTGGTGGTGCGGCGGCGCTCGCGGGCCGGGGCGATATCGAGTTGTTCGCGGTACTTGGCCACGGTCCGTCGCGCAATATTAACGCCCTGGCGCGACAACAGCCCGGCGATGGCTTCGTCGGCCAGGGGGCGTCCGGCCGGTTCGCTTTCGATCAGGCGACGCACCATGGCCTTGACGGCCTGGCCGGAGACGCTGGCGCCTTCCAGCCGCACGGCGAAGAAATGCTTCAGTTCGAAGGTGCCGCGTGGGGTCTGGATGTATTTACCAGTGGTAATACGGGAGATCGTCGACTCGTGCATGCCGATCTCGTCGGCGATCTCCTTGAGCGTCAGTGGCGCCATGGCTTCTTCGCCGCGGGCCAGGAAGGCGGCCTGGCGCTCGACGATGGCGCGGGTGGCGCGCAGCAGGGTCTCGTAGCGCATCGACAGGCCGCGGGTTAGCCAGCGGGCTTCCTGCAGCATGTCGCGCAGCGGCTGGGCGGCGTCGCCGGCCTCGGCCAGGGCGCGTTCGTGCACCGGATTGATGCTCACCCGGTGGGTGGTGGCCGGATTCAGCGCCACCCGCCAGCTGCCATCGGCATGCCAGGCCAGCACGTCCGGGATCACGCTGGCGTTGGTTTCCTGCAACAGGTCATCACCAGGGCGCGGCTGCAGCGACAGGATCAGCCGCACGGCTTCACGCACATCGTCCACATCGGCATCGTGGGCGCGTGCCAGCAGCGCGTAGTCGTGGCCGGCCAGCAGGTCCAGATCGCCGGCCAGGATGCGGCCGGCCAGGTGGCGCGCAGGCACGCGGCCGGGCAGGGCGGCCAGCTGCGCCTGCAGGCATTCGCGCAGATCGCAGGCCGCCAGCCCGGCCGGGTCGCCGTGCAACAGCCGCTGGCGGATCGTCTCGGCCGCATCCACGCTGATGCCCAAGCGGGTGGCGGCTAGTTGCTGCAGGGTGGGCAGGGCTTCGGTCAGGTAGCCGGCGTCGTCGGTCTGTTCCAGCCAGAACGCGGCGGTGCCGAGGTCGGTTTCGTCCAGGTCCAGCGCCAACTCGCGCAGGATGCGCACATGCGGGTCGGTGGATTCGCCGGCGGCCACGCGCTGCATGCGGTCGTCGTCTTCACCGTTCCAGCTGCTGCTCTGCACATCCCACATGGTGCTTTCGGGCAACTCGTCGAAGGCGGCCATGTCGGTGGCGCCATCCTCGGCGCTGGGAGCCTCGTCGCTGCTGTCGGCCAGTTCTTCCAATTCCAGTAGTGGATTGGTTTCCAGGGCGCGACGGATCTCCAGTTCCAGCTGCATGCCGTCCAGTTGCAACAGACGGATCGACTGCAACAACTGCGGGGTGAGGTGCAGTTGTTGGCCCAGCTGGGCAGAGATGGTCGTCTTCATGGAGGCGCTTTCCGGAAGGCGCCGCAAGCGTGCGGCGATGGAATGCATCTTGCAGGACACAGCGACGGGTTTCGAATCAGGGAGTCAGGTGAGGTGCCTCCTGATTTTCCTGACAGCTGGTGGGGAATTCCCCTACAGCTAGTGCGAGCTCAAGCGTGCCCGCCGGAATTCAGTCACTGTTTTGTGGCAATGGCCGCATTGCGCGGCCCTGCCTGGCTGGATCGGCTAGACCAGCTCGTTGTGATGCTTGGCGGCCAGCAGCACCAGATCATTGGCGCGGCGGCACCCCAGCGATTCCATCATGCGGGCGCGGTGGGTTTCCACGGTCTTGACGCTGATGCCGAGGTCGGCGGCGATTTCCTTGTTGCTCTGGCCGCGGCCGATTTCGCGCAGGATCTCGCGCTGGCGCGGTGACAGCGCAGCGATGCCGACCGGTTTTTCGCGGCCCAGCATCGGGGCGATCATCTTCGAAGAGATCTGCGGGCTCAGGAACACCTGCCCGGCGGCGGCGGCGCGCAAGGCCAGCTCCAGTTCCAGCGGGGCGGCGTCCTTGACCACGAAGCCGACCGCGCCGCGATCGAGCGCATCGCGCACGTGCACCGGGTCGTCGTGCATGGACATCATCACCACATGGGTGCGCGGCGCGGCGCGCAGCACATCGGTCATGGCATCCAGGCCGCTGCGGCCGGGCAGGGATAGGTCCATCAGCACCAGGTCTGGCCGGTGCAGGGAGGTCATGTCCAGGGCTTGTTGCGCATTGCTTGCTTCGCCGACCACATCGATGCCGGAAAAGGTCTGCAGCAGCCTCGACAGGCCAGCGCGAACAAGGGTGTGATCGTCGACGATGATGACTCGCACGGCGGAGAAGAGACCTTTTTTGTAAAGGGCACCTTAGCCGACGCGGCGCCTGAGCGCCAACCATCGGTTCAGCGCTGGCGACGGGCGTCGGCGATCTGACGGCGATGCAAACGAAACAGATGACGTTCCAGGGCGTCCTGCAGACCGGTCCCCAGTGGGGCAAAGCGTAACCACAGCCAGTGCTGTTGACCATCGCTTGCGCTCGCCAGGACCTCGGCAGGAAGTTGTAACAATTCAGGAAGCCAGTCCGACGGCTGCAGCAGAACGCTGCCAGTCGTGCCGGGTGGGTGCGCGTGCGGGCTAGCCAGCCGGATGCCGCGCACCGACCAGTGCACCGTGCCCAGCGCCAGGCGCGTGTCGCTTTGGCGGACCAGGCGGCCGATCAGGGCCAGGATGAGGTCGAGTTTGGCGTCCATGCGCTGCACCAGCAGCGGCAGCTCGCCGCGCTCTTCGCTGCTGTCTTCGCTGCGCAGGTCTTCGACCTGGCCGAGGCTGCGCAACAGGGTTTCGGCAGTGGCGTGCGAGCCGGGGTCGGCCGTGACGTGGAAGCCGGCCGGCAGGCGCAGCTCGCAGCTGAGCGTGTCGGCGAACAGCTCGGTATCGGCCGCCGGTGCGAGCGTGCCGAGCGTGGACATCAGATGCGTCCGACGCGTGCGTAGGCGCGGCTGGCTGTGGCCGAGGTGCGCTGCGCGCGGATCAGCTCCAGCAACTTGCGCTGGCGCTCGCGCATCATCCGCACCAGCTCCTGCTGCATGGCCTGCAGCGCTTGCACCGCATCGCGGTCCTGCGCCACATCGGCGTGCTTGCAGTATTCCTGCACGTGCAGGTCGTGGACATCGAGCATGTGCGGCATCACCTCGAACTCCTCGCGCGACATCGCGATGCGGATCTCGGACACTTCGTCTTGAAGGCTTTGCACACTATGCATGGGAGGACTCACGAGGCGGCAGCGATGCCGCGTTGATCGAGGGGGATTGAGTTCCACGCCGAGTCGATTTCGCTGAGCAGATCCAGCGCTTCGGTCAACGCGGTCTCGTCGTTGTGCAGATTGGCCGCGGTCAGGCGCTGGATCACGTAGTCGTACAGGGCCGACAGGTTACCAGCGATCTCACCGCCGGCTTCGTGGTCGAGCGAGCCGTTGAGATGGCCGACGATTGCGCAGGCTTCGCCAATGGCCTTGCCCTTGCGCGCCTGGTCGCCCTGCGCCAGGCATGCCTGGGCCAGACGAATGCGTTGGCAGGCACCGGCAAACAGCAGCGACACCAACTTGTGCGGGTCGGCTTCGGTCACGCTGGTGGACACGCCGACCTTGCGGTATTGCTCGGCGTACTGACGATTGGAACCGTACATGGATGACTCCCTCAATTGGCTGGCCTTCGCTGGTCCCGGAGCTGGGAGCTCCTGCGACAACGCTCCTGCCAGAAGGCAAGGCCGATATCACGATAGGTACTTCTTTTATCGGCAAGACCAAGGCGTGACTTGAGGACGTGCATCACATCATTTGATCGCGAGCAGGCTGCTGAGCGAACCGGTGGCGCCCTGCATCTTGCTGATCATGGTTTCCATCGCGGTGAACTGCGCGGTGTAGCGGTCGGTGAGCTTTTCCATGCGCGCATCGAGGTTGTCCAGATCCGCCTCGAAGCCCTTGATCTGCTTGTTCAAGCTGTCCGAACGCAGGGTCAGGGTGCCGTTGTTGACGTTGACGTTGGCGTCCAGCAGCTTGGTCAGCCCGCTGCCGAACTTGCTGTCCTTGCCCAACGCCTCGGCGGCCGCGCCACCATCGGCGGCGATGGCGGTGTCGAACTTGCCACCGTCGAAGCTCATCACGCCATCCTTGTCGATGGTCAGGCCCAGCGCCTTGAGCTCGCTGATGCTGCCGCTGACCTGGCCGCGCAACTGCTGCTGCAGGCCGCGCACCAGCGAGTCGCCGGTCAGCGCCGAGGCGGTGCGGGTTTCGGCGTTGTAGCTGCTGCTGTTCTTGAGCAAGGTGTTGGCGGTGTTGTAGGCCGCCGCAAATGCGGTGAGGTTGCCCTTCAGGCCGCTGGTGTCGGCAGTGACGCCCAGGGTGACCTTGGTGCCTTCGGCGGCCTTGGTCAGGTTGAGCACCACGCCCGGCACGATGTCGGTGACGGTATTGGAACTGGAGGTGCGCTCGAAGCCGTCCACGCGCACCAGCGCGTCGGCGGCGGCCACCTGCTGGGTCAGCCCGCCGGTGACGCCGGCACCAAAGGTAAGCGCGCTCAGGCTGGGGTCGCTGGCACTGACGGTCAATGCGCCCTTGGTGCCGGTGTCGACGGCGTTGAACACCAGGTGCTGGCCATCGTTGGCGGTGACCACGCTGGCAGTGACGCCCTTGCCGCCGGCCGCCTTGTTGATGGCTGCGGCAATGTCGGTGAGCTTGTCGGTGCCGCTGATGTCCACGGTGATGCTTTTGTCGCCGTAGCCAATGGTCAGCGTGCCGCTGCCAACGGTGGCATCGGCGGTGAATGCGCCGGAGGCCAGTTTCTGGGCGCTGGCCAGCGACACCACTTCCACCGAGTAGTTACCCGGCGCGGCCGAGCTGGTGGTGGTGGCGGTAAAGCCGGCATCGGTCGGGACGCTGGCCTTGTAGGCATTGGTGTCGGCACTGCTGACCACCTTGTCCAGCGCAGACTTGAGCGTGGTCATGCTGCTCTTGATCTGGCTGATCGCCGACAGCTGCGTGGTTGCGGCGGTGCCGGCCTTGTTGATGCGTGCCTGTTCCGGATCCTTCTGACGGGATACCAGGGTGGACACCACGGTGGGGATATCCAGCCCGGAGCTGGACGTACTGATCACCGATGCCATGTTGCATTCCTCGTCTGGGCATCCGGAAAGCGGATGCATGGGATTACGAGACGGGTATCGGCCGCATCCGGGAGGACTTGAGCGGCGTCGACGGGTCTGGTTGACCCGAAAACAGATGCAACTTTCATGCCTGGCGCGCCGGTCCTCTGGCGTCAAGAAACCCGCGCCCACAAAAAAGCCCCTCCGGAGAGGGGCTTTAGCGTTGCTGTGACGCTGCCGATTACTGCAGCAGGCTCAGCACGTTCTGCGGAACCGACTTGGCCTGGGCCAGCATCGCGGTACCGGCCTGCTGCAGGATCTGCGTGCGGGTCAGTTCAGCGGTTTCCTTGGCGTAGTCGGTGTCGCGGATACGGCTACGCGAGGCCGACAGGTTTTCCGAGGTTGCGCTCAGGTTGGCGATGGTGGAGGTGAAGCGGTTCTGCACCGCACCCATGTCGGCGCGCGAGGAGTTGACAGCGGTCAGCGCCTTGTCGACGATTTCCAGGGCCTTCTGCGAGCCGGAGAACGTGGAGATATCCAGGCTGCTCAGGGTCGAAGCGGTGGAGCCGGATGCAGCCGAAGCGGTGGTGAGACCGGCGCCGACGGTGATGCCAGCAGCGCTGGAGGTACCGGCCGACAGCGAGGTGAAGTCCTGGCCAGCCTTCAGCGATTCGATCTGCATGGTGCCGTCGGCCTTGATCGAGGCGTACATGCCGGTCTGGTCCAGCTTGTCGTTGATCGCCGCAGCAACCTTCTTGTTGACATCGGCAGCGGTGTCGCCGGCGCCGACCTTGACGTCAGCGATGGTGACGCTCTTGGCCGAACCGGTCGAATCGTTGAACGACAGGCTGATGCCGGTGACCGAACCAGATGCAGTGGCGGTGCCGGTGACGCCAGCGCCGGAGACGGCGGCAGCGAAGTTGGCCTTGCCCAGCGAATCGACATTGGCGTCGACGATGCTGTTGATGCCGATGGTCTGGCCAGCATCGGCGCCGACCTGGAACAGCGCGCCGGAGAAGTCGCCGTTCAACAGCTTGGTGCCGTTGAAGTTGGTCTGGTTGGCAACGCGGTCGATTTCGGCGGTCAGCTGCTTGACTTCGGAGTTCAGCGCGTCACGGTCGCTGGCCGAGTTGGTGGCATTGGACGACTGCACCGACAACTCGCGGATACGCTGCAGGTTGCTGCCGATTTCGACCATCGCGCCTTCAGCGGTCTGGGCCAGCGAGATGCCGTCGTTGGCGTTGCGCGAGGCAACGTCCAGGCCGCGGATCTGCGTGGTGAAGCGCTCGGAGATCGCCAGACCTGCGGCGTCGTCCTTGGCGCTGTTGATGCGCAGACCCGAGGACAGACGCTGGATGCTCGTCTGCATGCTCGCGCTGCTGGTGTTGAGGTTACGCTGAGCGTTCAGCGACATTACGTTGGTGTTGATTACCTGTGCCATTTTGATATCTCCTCTAAGCGATTTTTCCGGCAAGGGGGCTTGCCTGGAGCCTCCGCAGGGGGGCCATCAAGTTGGCCGTTGCCGCTGCTGAGATGAATAACGGCGATGCTGTGGGAACCTTTAGCGCATTTCAGTATTTTTTTTCTATTTCTTGCTTGAAGGTGCAACGCGCGCAGCGTTGTGTATCAAGGGGTTCGGTTTATTCGGCAGCAACTGCAAGATCTTTAGCGTTGGTATAAATGCACCCGCGATAAACTCCATTGCCTTCGCACATTGCTCGGTGCGAAGGGGCAGGAAACCACGGGTTTTTGCGCGCAATCAGCGGATCAGATTGAACAGCGAAGACGACTGCATCTGCTGAAAGATCGTTTGCGCGGCCTGCAAGGAGGCGCGCTCAAGTTCGTACTGCCCAATGGCCGAGGCGTAGTCCAGATCGCGGATCGACGACAAGGTGGTCTTGAGCGTGACTTCGTTGGATTCGAGCAAGGAATTGGCGTTGTCGATCGCCGACAACTGCGCGCCGCCAGAGGCGCGCGCATCGATCATCTTGGAAGAAGCCTGCGCGATGTCGCGCATGGACGACTGCAGCGTGTTGATCATGGCCGCCTTCTGGGTCGGCGTCTGCGTATCGGAATTCAGTGCTGCCACCATATCGTCGATGGTGGAGAACACGTCCTTGGTGCCCGAGGCGCCGATCTGGAAACTGTCGCCCACCGCCGGCGCGCCACTGATGCGCATGCGCACCCCGGCGGCGTTGATGTCTTCGCCATCCTTATAGGTACCGGTGCTCACCAACGCGTTGGTGCTGTCGCGCACCTCGTAGGTGTCGGCGGCGGTGAACTGCACGCTGTAGCTGCCGCCGTTCCAGCTACCGGAGCTGGCGTCGCGGCTGAAATCCAGCAGCAGCCCGGTCCCGGTATTGGTGGCATTGGCGTGCGCATCCACGCTGCCGTCGCCGGTGCGGATGCGCATGAAGATTTCGCTGCCGGGCAGGGTGTCGCTGACGAAGGTGTCCGGCGCCACTTCCACCTGCTTCTGGGTCTGGTCGCCGTTGTAGAGCACGTTGCCGTTGCTCTTGATGAAAGGCGCGTTGCCATCGGAGGTGCCGGCGAACAGGTAGCGGCCGGTACCGTCGGTGCTGTTGGCCAGGCTCACCATGCTGTCGCGCAGGGCGGTCAGTTCCGAGGCGATCGCTTTACGGTCGTCGGGGCTGAGCGAGGAGTTATTGGACTGCACCGCCAATTCGGTGACGCGCGCCATTTTGTCGCCGGCCTGTGCCAGGGCGTTTTCCTGCAGGCCGAGCCGGTTCTGCACGTTGTTGGCGTTCTCGCCGAAGCGGGTGATCGCCGCCAATGCGCGATCCAGGCCGACCGCGGTGCCTGCGGCGACCGGATCGTCCTTGGCAGTGACCAGGCGCTGCCCGCTGGAGAGCTGGGCTTCCAATTGGTTCAGTCGCGACTGCTTGGCCGTCATCGACGACACCGACTGGCTGTACATCATGCTGGTGGAGATACGGTTGGTCATCAGCGTACGGCGCCCAGGATCGCTTGGAAGATGGTGTCGGCGGTGGAGATCATCTGTGCGGCGGCCTGGTAGGCCTGCTGCAGTTTCAGCATGTCGGCGGCTTCCTCGTCGAGGTTGACGCCGGAAATGGAATCGCGGCTGGCCTGCGCCTGGTCGTTGATGACCTCCTGCGCATCGGCCGCGTAGTTGGCGGCGCGTGCGGCCGAGCCCACCGAGGTGGTCAGGCCGGACAGCGCGCCATTGAGTGTGACCGTGCCGCCATTGAGCGCCTTGGCGTCTTCCACCTTGGCCAGCAGTTTGGCGTTGCCGTTATCGCTGGAGCCGGCGCCCATCGGGCCGACGCCGAAGGTGTCGCCGGCCTTGGGCGCGCCATCCAGCGCGAAGCTCCAGCCGTTGGCGCTGATGGTCTGGCCGGGCGTGTAGGCGAACGGGCCGGTGCCATCGATGGTGTACTGGTTGGCGTCGATGAACTCCACCGACGACGGTGTCAGCAGCGCGGGGTTCTGCGCATTGGTGACCTTGACGTCGCTGATCTTGCCGGTGCCCAGGTTGGCGATGGTCGCAGTGGCTTTCACCGGTGTGGCCGCGGCAATGCGCGAGGGGTCGGTGATCGCAACTGACAGGCTGCCCGCCAGGCCGGCGGTGGGCTGCAGCAGGAATTTGTCGCCGTTGGCCGGCGCACCACCGACCACCATGCTCACGCCGTTGACCACCAGCGGATCGGCAGCGGTGCCGGTGCCGGTCAGCGGTACGGTGGAGCCGGTATCGGTGCGCGTGGCCTTCCAGCTGCCGGCATCGAAGCTCAGGGTGACGTTCTGCCCGTCCACCGCGCCCAGATTGCTGAAGCTGGCGGTGAGGGCTGCGGTGCCGGTGTTCTTCGGGTTGGCGGCGGTGGTGGGCGAGCCGATGTTGAAGAAATTGCCGCCCAGCGCGCCGTACAGGTCCATGCCCTGGCTGTGCGCGGTGTTGAAGCTGCTGGCCATGCCCACGGCCAGCCGGCCGAGCTCGGCCTGGGTGGGCTCAAGTACGTTGCTGCGAAATTCCAGCAGGCCGCCGATCTGCCCGCCCAGCGAGCTGGGGCTGAGGCTGACGTTCTGCCCCTGGGTCTGCATCGCCACCTGCAGCTTGGTCGGCTGATACGGGTCGGCCACCGTGGTCAGCTTGGCCGCGGTGGTCCCCACCACCAACGCCTGTCCGCCAGCGGTGAAAACATTCATGAAACCGCCGTCCTGGATCACCGCGGTACCGCCGGTGTAGCCAACCAGCTTGGACACCAGCGTATCGCGCTGGTCCAGCAGGTCGGCCGAGGCGTTGTCGATGCTGTTGCCGATGGTGCCGTTGATCTTGGCGATCTGCTGCGTCAGCCGATTGACTTCATCTACCGACGACGTCAGGCCGCTGTTGACTTCATTGCTCAGGCTGTCCATCTGCCCGTTGAGCTGCTTGAAGCGCGTGGCCAGGCTGTTGCCGCTGTCGAGCATGCTCTGCCGCTCGGCGGTGGAGGAGGCGTTGGACGACAGCGCGCTGGCCGAGTCGAAGAAGTTGGACCACAGCCCGGCCACGTTGGTGGCGGTATTGGAGTACAGGCTGTCCACGCGGTTGGACAACGACGATAGCTGCTGCAGGCGCGAAAGTTCGCCGCCACTGTCGAGCAGCCGCGAGATGGCCAGCTGGTCGGCCACGCGGCCCACATCGCTGATCTTGGCGCCATTGCCCACGAACGCGTAGCCCATGTCGGTGGGCGTGCGCGTTGCAAATTCCACACGTTGGCGGCTGTAGCCTTCCGTATTGATGTTGGCGACGTTATGGCTAACGGTCGACAACGCCCGTTGGAAGGCGATCAGCGCGCTGGTCCCGGTGGACATGATGGACATGGGCGATTACCTCAGCGACGAATGGTGCCTAGCCCAACGGGCTCGGCGGTACTGGCATAGCGGTTGGACAGGTCGGCCGCCGCGTTGCCAATCGCGGCCACCGCACGGTCGATGGTCGGACCGTTGGCGATCGCCGCGATCTTGGCTGCGTAGCCCGGATCGGTGGCGTACCCGGCCTGTTGCAAGCCGCGTGCAAAACCCTTGATATCGGTGCCGGCCTGCAGCGCCGTCTGGTAACGGCTGTTGTTTTTCAGCAGGCGCACGTAGTCGGCAAAGCTCTCTTCGGCCGAGCCGTAGGCGCGGAAATCCGCGGTTTCGGTGGTTTTGACGCCGTTGACGTATTCGTGGGTACCGGTGGTGACCTTGGCGCCGCTCCAGCCGGTGGCCTTGATGCCAAACAGGTTGTTGGAATCGCCGCCATTGCCGATGCCGCGACGGCCCCAGCCGGTTTCCAGCGCGGCCTGCGCCACCAGCGCGCGCGGATCCACGCCGAGTTCGCGGGCGGCCTTTTGCGCATGCGTCCAGATCTTGGCGACAAAGCCTTCCGGTGTGCGCTCGCCCAGGCTGGCGGCGGCGCTGGAGGCAGCGGTGGCATTCACTGCGGCGTTGGCGTCGGCCGCATCGGTGGCGGTGACATCGCTCCAGCGGTCGTTGGCCGAGGGCCAGCTCAGCGCGGCCGCGTCATCGCCGCCTGCTTCGCCACCGGTACGCCCGGCAATCAGATCCAGCACCTGGCTCATGCCGATGAGGCCGCCTGCGCCGATACCTGCAGCGGTGCCGACCGCTGCGCCGAGGCTCGCACCGACGCTGGTTGCCGCGCCGTCACGGGCAGGCAGCGGCAACGAGGCGTCGCGCTTGCCAGCGACCAGGGCGTAGGCCTTGGCGGCATCGGCGGTGCTCAGCGAAGTGTTCAAGGCCGGGCCGCCGGTGTCGCCGCTCAGCTGCTTGGAGATCATTGCCGACAGACCAAGCCCCTTGCCGTCGGTCAACGCCTTGGCCATCTGCTGGTCGTACATCTCACGGAACATCTGGTTTTCACCGGGAAACATCGGGTCGCCGGAGCTCGCATCGCGCATGCTCTTGACCAGCATCTGCGCGAACTGGCCTTCGAGCTGACGTGAGACCTTGTCGATCTTTGCAGGATCGGCCTTGGTGCTCGGGTTGAGATCAATGGGCGATGCAGAGATACGCATGTCAGATCACCTCTAGCTCCGCCGTCAGCGCGCCAGCCTGCTTCAGAGCTTCGAGAATGGCGACCAGGTCGCCGGGAGCCGCACCCACTTCGTTGACCGCGCGAACGATCTGATCGAGCGTGGTGCCGCCTTCGAACTTGAACATGCGGCTGCCTTCGGAGGTGGCCGTGATGGTGGACTGCGGAGTGACCGCGGTGCGGCCGCCGCTGAAGGCGCCCGGCTGGCTGACATTGGTGTTTTCACTGATGGTCACGGTGAGCGAGCCATGCGCGATCGCCGCCGGCATCACCCGCACCAGCTGGCCGATCACCACCGTGCCGGTGCGTGCATTGACCACCACCTTGGCCGGCGCATCGCCGGGCGAGAGTTCGACGTTTTCCAGGCGCGCCAGCAAGCCGATGCGGGCGCTGGGGTCGGTCGGTGAGCGCACCGAGACGGTGACGCCATCCACCGCACGCGCGGTACCGGCGCCGAAGCTGTTGTCGATCGCCGCCACCATGCGCGAAACGGTGGTGAAGTCGTTCTGGTGCAGGTTCAAGGTGATCTCGCCGCTGCCGGCGAACACGTCCGGCAGCGCGCGTTCCACCGTGGCGCCGTTCGGAATCCGGCCGACGCTGGGAATATTGACCGACACCCGCGAGCCGTCCTTGCCCTGGGCGCCGAAGCCGCCCACCACCAGGTTGCCCTGGGCCATGGCATAGACCTGGCCGTCGGCGCCCTTCAGTGGTGCCATCAGCAGCGAGCCGCCACGCAGCGACACCGCATTGGCGATCGAGGAGACGGTGATGTCGATCGGCTGGCCGGGCTTGGCGAACGGCGGCAGCTCGGCGTGGATGGCCACGGCCGCGACGTTTTTCAGCTGCGGGTTGACGTTCGCCGGAACATTGACGCCCAGCTCGCCGAGCAGGTTTTTCAGGCTCTGCACGGTGAAAGGCGCCTGGCTGGTGCGGTCGCCGCTGCCATCCAGGCCAACCACCAGGCCGTAACCGACCAGCGCGTTGCCGCGCACGCCGCCGACCTGGGCGAGATCCTTGATGCGTTCGGCCGATGCCGGTGCGGCGATCGCGCACAGCGCGACAGCGGCAGCGAGCAGACGGAAGGGCAGGGAAGACAGATTCATGGTCGCAGGCTCAGTAGGGCGACAGACGGGAATTGAAGAAGCGGCTCAGCCAGCCCATCGCGTTGGACTGCGCGATCGCGCCGCGGCCGCCGTAGGCGATGCGGGCATCGGCCACTTTGCTCGACGGCACGCTGTTGTCCGGTGCGATGTCGGCGGCGCGCACGATGCCTTGCACCTGCACAAGCTCATCGCCCTGGGTCAGGCGCAGATTCTTCTGGCCCTGGATCACCAGATTGCCGTTGGGCAGGCGCTGCATCACGGTGACGGTCACGCTGCCCTGCATGCGGTTGCTCTGCGCGGTATTGCCCTTGCCATCGAAGCTGCGGTCGCCGCTGGTGGAGTTACGCAGCACGTCGATGCCGTTGACGGTGAGCGGCACACCCAGCAGGGTCGGCGTGCTCATGTCCACGGTGTCGGCCTTGCTGATGCTGGTGTTGGCGGTGGACGAGGCGGTGGTGTTTTCCACCAGGTTCACCGTCAGCAGGTCGCCGACATCGCGTGCGCGGCGGTCGCCGTAGAGATTCAGGCTCGGGCCGGCGGCATAGATGGCACCGGCGGTGGGCTGCGCGACCGGCGCAACCACCGGCACGATCGGCGCCAGTTCGGCAAACGGCCGCACGTCGCCGGCTGCCACGCAGCCACCCAGCAGCGCGCTGCAGGCGATGGCGAGGCACAGGGAGGAAAGAGAGGGCAGGCGGGACATGGCGTGAGTTCCTGAGAGGGCGACGAGCGGCGAGCCGATCAGACGTTGTTGTTCAAGTAACCGAGCATCGAGTCGGTGGTGGAGATGGCCTTGGCATTCATTTCGTAGGCGCGCTGCGTCTCGATCATGCTCACCAGCTCTTCCACCGTATTGACGTTGCTGCCTTCCAGCGCGCCCTGCACGGTGGTGCCCAGGCCATTGAGGCCGGGGGTGCCGTTCTGCGCGGGGCCGGAGGCGGTGGTTTCGACGAACAGGTTCTCGCCCTTGGCCTGCAGGCCCGAGGGGTTGATGAAGTCGGTCAGCGTCAACGCGCCGATTTCCTGCGCGGCGGCCTGGCCGGCCAGGGTCACGCTGATGGTGCCGTCGTTGCCGATGGTCAGCGACTGCGCGCCTTCCGGCACCTGGATGCCCGGCTGCAGCGGGTAGCCACTGTTGGTGACCACTTCGCCCTGCGCATTGATCTGGAACGTGCCGTCGCGGGTGTACGCGGACGTACCGTCGGGCATCTGCACTTCGAAGAAGCCGCGGCCGTTGACCATCACGTCGAGCGCGCGGCCGGTCTGCTGTTGGCTACCCTGGTCGAAGCCCTTGAAGGTGGAGACCACGCGCACACCGGTGCCCAGTTGCAGGCCGGTGGGCAGCTGCGTCTGCGCGGAGGTGGAACCACCCGGCGCACGCACCTGTTGATACAGCAGGTCTTCAAACGCGGCACGGTCGCGCTTGAAGCCGGTGGTATTGGTATTGGCCAGGTTGTTGGAAATGACCGACATGCGCGTCTGCTGCGCATCCAGTCCGGTTTTGGCGACCCACAAAGCCTGATTCATGACCCGATTCCTCGTTAGACCCGGGGATGTGTTCCGGGCACGGCTGGGTATATGCACGTGCCGTGCCAAACCCGCGCCGGATTTTTGCCGGCTGTGCGCTGGATCACGCGGAGGGGGCGCGGCGGCCTTCGCGAGGCAGGGCTGGCGGCGGGTAGGTCGCGGCTAGGCGGAAGTGGTGGAAATCTGCGCGGCAGATCAGGCGCGGTAGATCGGTTGCCGGTCAGATCAGAGCGGCTAACAGAACGTAGCGGGGCTCGCTGACGAGGAGCGCAGTGGTTTCGTTGGCTGCATCTTGTTGGATGCAGTCAGAAGCCAGGTCAAACGCTGGGTCGGTCGAGGGCGCGGCGCCCTCACCGCTCGCGGGACACGCCGTAAATCCATCCGTGGAGGCTCGGTGGCGGCATCCATGCCGCCACACGGTCCCGCAATCGGCGAGGGCACCGCACCAGAAAGATTGCTGGTCGCTTTGTTGAAAGCAATGCACACCGACCATCTCCACTGGTCCTTGCCCGCCCACCGTCGCGGGACCTTACGCGGCATGGATGCCGCGTAAGAGCCTACAGGGACGTACTTGCGGCGTGTCCCGCGATGGTGGGCGGGCAAGGACCCCCGCAGCCAAGGCACAGATTGAGCCACTTTTAGCCGTTCAAAAAAGAGTGCAGGGACGTACTTGCGACGTGTCCCGCGACGGTGGGCGGGCAAGCGCTCTGCAGCAAAGCCACAGAGTGAGCCAAGTTTAGCCGTTCAGACGCATCATCGAATTGGCCGATTGTGCGTTGTCGTCGCCGTTCTTGATGATCTTGACTTGCATTTCGAACTGACGCTGCAGCTGGATCATCTCCACCAGCGCGCCGGCGGCATCCACATTGCTGCCTTCCAGCATGCCGCTGTTGACGGTCTTGCCGGTGGCCACCGCAAATGCCTGCGCCGGGTCGGTGCTGGTATTGCGCATCAACCCGTCCGGGCGTCGCATCAAACGGTCGGCGGGCGCATCGACCACCTTCATCTTGCCGACGATGGCCATGGTCTGCGGGCCTTCGCCCTGCGGAATGATCGAGATGCTGCCGTCGCTGCCGATTTCCATCGCCTGGTGCGGCGGGATGGTCATCGGGTTGCCGCCTTCATCCAGCACCGCGTGCCCGTTGGCAGTGACCAACTGGCCATTGGCGGTGAGCGCCAATTCGCCATTGCGGGTGTAGGCCTCGCTGCCGTCCGGCGACTGCACCGCCAGCCAGCGGTCCTGCTGCAACGACACATCCAGCGGGTTGCCGGTGACCTTCTGATGGCCCTGGCTGCGATCGAAGCCCTGGTCCACATGCAGCGCATCGATCCGCGACGGATACCCCTTGCCCCGGATCTGGAATGCCTCGGTGTTGGCCAACGCGGCCTTGAAACCCACCGTATCGACGTTGGCGAGATTGTGCGACACGGTGCTCTGCGCCTGCAGCGAAGCGCGGGCACCGGTCATTGCAACGTAGAGGGCTTTGTCCATTTGGCACCGGGAATCGGGAATTGCAAAAGCGGGATTGCTGGAGACTGGGAGAAGGGGGTAAGGCCGGCATCCGATGCACGAGATGCTTGCTCTTACGATTCCCTACTCCCGATTCCCCATTCCCAGCTCTTAACGAATATTGATGATCGTCTGGGTGACCTGATCCTGGGTCGAGATCATCTGCGAGTTGGCCTGGAAGTTGCGCTGGGCCACGATCATGTTCACCAGCTGCTCGGTGAGGTCCACCGTGGAGGCTTCCAGCGAGCCGGATTCGATCTGGCCCAGGTCCGAGGTGTCCGGTGCGCCGGTGCGGGCGGCGCCGGAGGTGTAGCTTTCGGCCCACATGTTGTTGCCCTGCGACTGCAGGCCTTGCGGGTTGACGAAGCTGCTCAGTGCGACCTGGCCCAACGCCTTGTCGGCGCCGTTGGAGTACCGCGCAAACACTACGCCGCTAGTGTCGATGCTGATCTCGTTGAGCTTGCCGCTGGCGTAGCCATCCTGGCGCGTATCGCGCAGCGCGAAGGCTTCGCCGTACTGGGTGGAACCGCTGACATTGAGTTGCATGCTCAGCACGCCGGCGCCGGTGCTCGGGGTGAACGGGTCCATCGCCACGATGCCGTTGGCCGGCGTGGTCAGCGAGCCGGTGTCGGAGAACTGCAGCGTGGTCGGCGCGCCAACAGCCGAGCCATCCACGTAGTTGTGCACCTGCCACTCGTTCGGGTTGGCGGTCTTGACGAAGTAGGAAGTCTGCACGTGGCTGACGCCCAGCGAGTCATAGACATTGATGCCGCCGGTGGAGTGGCTGTAGGTCTTGTCGTCGGCCGGGTTGAACGGGGTCACCGTCGGTGCGGTGGCGTTGCCGGGCAGGGTGAAGGCCAGGTTGACCGTGGAGGTCGACTTGGGCGGGCTGTCGGTGGTCAGCAGCTGCAGGTCCGACAGGCGACCGACGTCGAAGCCGTTACCGCTGGGATTGGGCGCGAATACCTGCAGGCGTGCGCCCTGCGGGTTGATCACATACCCGTTGGCATCGGTCTGGAAGTTGCCGGCGCGGGTGTACATCTTGGCGCCGTTGGAGGACACAGCGAAGAAGCCTTCGCCGGAGATCGCCAGATCCAGGCTGCGCCCGGTCGGGTCGATATTGCCCTGCGAGAACTGCTGCGCCACATTGCTGACGCGCACGCCCGAACCCACTGCATTGCGCGACAGGCCGTAGCTGGTGCTCTGGAACATGTCGGCAAACTCGGCGCGCGACTCCTTGAAACCAGTCGTGTTGACGTTGGCGATGTTGTTGGAGGTGACGTTCAGATCGGCATTGGCTGCGTTGATGCCGGACAACGAGGTATTGAAAGCCATGGATGAGTTCCTTTAAGTGGCGGTTGCCGGCTCAGCTGACGCGGAGCACGTTGGCGAGCGGGGAGGTGCCGAGCCCCGTCAGGTTGAGATACAGCCCGTCCGAGCCGATCGTGACGCTGTCCACCGGTGCGTCCACGTAGGTGGCCAGTTTGCTTTTGGCACCGGCGGTGTCGGTTTGGGTGGCGGTAATGCCGTATTTGCCGGCGGCCATGCGGTTGCCGTTGGCGTCGGTGCCATCCCAGGCAAACGACACCTCACCGGCGGCGCTGGCCGGCACGCTGAGCTGTTTGACGAAGGTGCCGTTGGCATCGGTGATTTCGAAATTGACGAAGCCGGCCGAGGTCGCGGCGACCACGCCCTTGGCCGAGCCGGTCGCATCGATCGCCACCTGCGCCGAGGGCACCAACACGTTGTGGCCCACCAGCGCGGCACCCTTGAGTACCTGATCGCTGTTCATCGAATCGGAGAAATTGCCGACCTTGGTATTGAGGTCGCCAATGCCCTGCACGGTGGAGAACTGCGCCAGCTGGCCCAGAAACGCGCTGTTTTCCATTGGCTTGAGCGGGTCCTGGTGCTGGAGCTGCTCGGTCATCAATTTGAGGAAGTCGGCCTGGCC
Organism: Xanthomonas sp. NCPPB 2922; assembly: GCF_041520885.1. Lineage (NCBI taxonomy): Bacteria > Pseudomonadati > Pseudomonadota > Gammaproteobacteria > Lysobacterales > Lysobacteraceae > Xanthomonas > Xanthomonas sp. NCPPB 2922. The sequence goes on from NZ_JBGOFY010000011.1 coordinate 64,720, forward strand.
GAGCGCGTCCTCTTTCTTGGCGACCTTGCTGCTGGTCGTCAGCCCAAGGCTGTTGTAAAGGTCACTGCCGATCGTGCTCATCTGGAATGGTCCGTAAGGAAGGGTCAGCGACCCATGGTCAAGGTGGCGAGCGCCAGTTCCTTGGCGGTGTTGAGCATTTCCACGCCAGCCTGGTAGTTACGCGAGGCGGAAATCATGTTGACCATCTGCGAGACCGGGTCCACGTCGGGCGAGAACACGTAACCGTCGGCGTCGGCCAGCGGGTGCCCGGGCTCATAGCGGCGGATCGGTGGCGCGTTGGTGGTGGTGATCTCTTTGACGTTCACCGAGGTCAGGCTGGGGTCCTGGCGGTTTTGCTGCGCCTGGAAGATCGGCTCGATCGGCTTGTAGGTCGCTTCCGCCGAGCCCGCGACCGAGTCGGCATTGGCCAGGTTGGAGGCGATGGTGCTCAGGCGCACCGACTGCGCGTGCAGCGCAGAACCGGCGACATCGAAAATCGGGAGATTGCTCATGACTTATTGGCCCGTGATCGCGGTGAGCATCGAGCGCACCTTGGATTCGAGGAAGCTCAGCGACGCGCGGTATTCCAGCGCGGCGCGGCCGTAGGCGGCGCGTTCTGCATCGGGATCGACGGTGTTGCCGTCCAGGCTGGGCTGGTCGGCTTCGCGGGTGATCTGAAACGGGTTGAGGCCGGCGGTGCTGCCGATCTCGTAGTGCTTGGCATCGGTGGCCTGCATCAGGCCGCCGTCGCGGACGCCTTCTGCCGCCTTCAATGCCGCTTCGAAGTTCAGATCCTTGGCCTTGTAGCCAGGGGTGTCCACATTGCTCAGATTGCTCGCAATGAGCTTCATCCGCTGCTCGCGCAAGGTGAGCGCGTCGCCGTGGATGCCTAGGAAGGAGGTGAAGGGACTGGACACGGTGTTCTCCCGTGGAAGGTTGCCAGGGAAGAAGCAATGTTTGTGCCAGATCCTGGGCGCCGTGCTGGTGGGGCCGGGCAGGGGGGCCTGGGCGTCGCCGCTGGGGTCGCTTGGCATTGCAAGCGGTGGGCCGCGGGGCATGGGCCGTGTCGTCGTCGGCAGGGCCAGGCGCGGAGACGGGGCAGCGGGCTTTGCCGCGTTCTTGTTTAAGGCTGGCCAGAGCGCAACGCGGCTAATCTGCCGAGCCCATTGCCCGCAAGCAGGCGAAGCCATCCAGGGAAGTGGCTGATCGCTAATAGAAGAAGGTGCGTGTGCGAGGGCCAGCCGCAGCCAAACCCTTGCGGCGCTTGCGCAGGCGTATGGCCGCCCGTTTGGGCAGCAGCATATTCGGAGGGAATCTCAGACGGGGGAAATCCCGTCAGGCCTGCACGCTTAGGCGGGCAGGGCTGCCGGATCGAGCAGGATCAGGCGGCTTCGGCCACCACGCGCAGGCGGGCCAGCACGTAATCGGCCAGCTCGTGGGCGCTGTACTTGGCCACGAAGGCGTTGGCGCCCACCTGCTCGACCATGGCGTTGTTGAACACGCCCGACAACGAGGTGTGCAGCAGCACGTACAGGCCCTGCAGGCCCGGCGTGCGCCGGATTTCCGTCGTCAGCGTGTAGCCGTCCATTGCCGGCATCTCGATATCGGAGATCACCATGGCGTAGCGCTCGGCCGGGTTTTCGCCCGATGCGGCCACCTGCAGCAGGTGATCCAGCGCCTGGCGGCCGTCGGAGAGCAGCGTTGCCGCCACGCCCAACTGGTCGAGCACGCTGCGGATCTGCTGGCGTGCCACGCGTGAGTCGTCCACCACCAGCACCTGGAACTGCCGGTCGGAGGTGACCAGCTGCAGCCCGGGATCCAGCTGCACGTCCTTGCTGACCTTGGCGATGTCGGCCAGCACGCTTTCCACATCGATGACCTGGATCAGCTCACCCTGGAATCGCGTCACCGCCGTCAAATAAGTGGCTTCAGCGCCCAGTTCCGGCGGCGGGTGAATATCTTCCACCGCGATATTGACGATGCGTTCCACCCCGCTGACCAGAAAGCCCTGCACCGAGCGGTTGAACTCGGCCACCACCAGGTAGCCGGGCCCGTTGTCGCCATGCGGGTCGCGCTCCGGGTGGCCAATGGCCAGGCCTAAGTCCAGCACCGGCACCGAGCGCCCACGCACGTCGGCAACGCCGGCGAACTCGGTCGGCAGGCCAGGCACCTGGAACAGTTCCGGCCGGCGCAGCACCTCCTGCACCTTGAAGACGTTCACGCCAAAAAGCTGTCGGCCGCCCAGCCGAAACAGCAGCAGGGCCAGTCGATTGTGGCCAGCCAGACGCGTGCGCTGGTCGATGCGGTTGAGCAGATCGTGGGTCATGGGGCAGATATCGACAGGGGTGCGCAATAACTTGAGCAGGAATGGAGAATCGGGAATCGGGAATCGGGAATCGTCTGACAGGCCATCGGTCCGTCCCCATTACCAATCGACGGGCGGTCCACATACTTGAGGTATCCGATGCGCCGCCCGGCTTTTGCGATTCCCGATTCCCCACTCCCGATTCCCCAGAAAACGGCACACAGCTTGCAAGGTCTTCCGCGTCTTCTTCCGGATCTGGTCCCATGCGCCTGCTCCTGCTTGTCATCCTGTTGGTGTCTTCCCCGGCCTGGGCCGATGGCTACCAGTCCGTCGATTCGATCCGTGCCGCCGCGCTCGCCACCGTGGGCCCGGATGCCGAAGCCGAGGCTACGCTCGATCCCGGCCTGCGCATGCCGGCGTGCCCGATCGCGCTGCAGGCCCAGCCCACCGGTACCAATACGGTGGAAGTGGCGTGCCCGCAGCCGGCCGGCTGGCGCCTGTTCGTGCCGCTCAAGGTGCGGCGCAACCAGGATGTGCTGGTCCTGCGTCGCGGCATCACCTCTGGAGAAACCATCTCGTTGGCCGATATCAGCATCGAGAAGCGCGATGCCGCGCGGATCGTCGGTGCGGTCCTGGCCGACCCGGCTACGGCGGTGGGCAAGACCGCCCGCCGCATCCTGCCGGCTGGCACGCTGTTGTCGGCCAATGACCTGGTCACCCCGCGGCTGGTACGGCGTGGCGACACGGTGCCACTGGTGTCGCGCAATGGTGGGCTGGAGGTGCGCATGAGCGGTCGCGCGCTGTCCGACGCTGGTGAGAACGAGCGTGTCTCGGTGGAGAATTCATCCTCACGCCGGGTCGTTCAGGGCATTGTTGAAGCGAGCGGTACCGTGGTGGTGTCCAGATAGAAATTTTCTATAAAGTTTTTTTTCTGGCTGCCGTTATCCCCTACGACCTGTAGAGGAGTTCCTGACATGAGCCAGAAAATCGAAGGCAATCTACCGACCGCAGCGACTCTTCGTACCGCCACCGTGGGCAGCAAGATTGCCTCCGCTGGAGAAGACCGCGCGTCACCCGTTGCCGCAACACCGCCCACCGACAGCGTCAAGCTGACCGGCGAGGCGACCAACCTGCAAGCGCTGCAGCGCGAGCTTTCGCAGTCCTCGGCGATCGACACCGGTCGCGTCCAGGCGGTGAAGGAAGCGTTGCAGAACGGCAGCTATTCCATCAACCCGGATGCCATCGCCAGCCGCATGATGGATCTGAACCAGCAACTGGCGGGCTAATTGCCGGCCAAAGGATGAACGTGAACGATTCCCTGCAACGTCTCAGCGATGCGCTGGCCGGCGAACGGCAGGCATTGATCGAGCACGACATCGAAAGCCTGATGCGGCACACCCAGGACAAGCTGGCGGCACTGCGCGCGCTCGAAGTGCAGATGCCCGAAGGCCAGGAAGAGCGTCTGCGCGAACTGGCCGAAGCCAACCGCGCCAATGGCGCGCTGCTGGCACGCCGGCGCCGTGAGGTGAACTGGGCACTGCGGCATCTGGGGCGGACCGAAAGCGCACCGTCCTACGACGCCAATGGCCAATCGAGCGTGTTGCGCGCCGGCCGCTCGCTCGCGGTGGCCTGAGCGCCACGCCGCATTCGGCAACACGGCCGGTCACGGGTTCGGCGTATATTGAGGCGTCCTCTACGCTGCCTCGTCCCGTGACTGCCAAGTTCTTTCTCAATCAGACGTTGTTGCCTTCCTCGGCCATGCTGCGCGCCTTCGGCGATCAGATGCTCGAGGGTGTGTTGCTGTTCCGCGCCGACGGCCAATTGATCATGGCCAACGCAATCGCGCGACAGAGCCTGTGCAAGGAAGATCCCACCGACGACCGCAATCTCGGTGAGCGGATCTCGCAGGTATTGCCGGCCGATGCGCTCAACCAGGCGCGTAGCAAGGGCACCTGGACGGGTAGCCTGCCGGTGAGCGACCGGGTGGTGATTGCGCATCTGTATTACAACGAGGAGCAGGGCGTCGGGCATTTTCTGGCGCTGTTCCACAATATCGAAGGCCAGCAGGACTACGAGCGCGAGCTGCAACAGCGGCATGCCGAGTTGCGCCAGGCCTATCTGCGCTTGAACGGCGCCCAGGACAAACTGCTGCAGTCCGAAAAAATGGCCTCCATCGGCCAGCTCGCGGCCGGCGTTGCGCATGAGATCAATAACCCGATCGGCTATGTGCACTCGAACCTGGGCAGCCTGCAGGAATATCTGCGCAGCCTGTTCACCCTGATCGAAGCCTACGAACGCGCCTTGCAGGCGCCGGATCCGAAAGCGCTGATCCCCGAAATCGACGAGATCCGCAACCGCGCCGACATCGACTTCATCAGCCGCGATCTGCCGCAGCTGATGGCCGAATCACGCGAGGGTATCGAGCGCGTGACCCGCATCGTGCGCGACCTCAAGGACTTCTCGTACTCGGACCGTTCCGAGTCCTGGAAGATGGTGGACCTGCATGCCGGTCTCGAATCCACGATCAACATCATCTGGAACGAGCTCAAGTACAAGGTCACCCTGGAGCGCAATTACGCCGAGCTGCCGTTGGTGGAATGCCTGCCATCCGAGCTCAACCAGGTCTACATGAACCTGCTGCTCAATGCCGGGCAGGCCATTGTCGAGCGCGGCACGATCACCGTGACCACCGGCCGCGACGAGGCGGAAAACGTCTGGATCCAATTCCAGGACAGCGGCGCCGGCATTGCCCCGGACCTGCTGCAGCGCATCTTCGACCCGTTCTTCACCACCAAACCGGTCGGCAGCGGCACCGGCCTGGGCCTATCGATTTCCTACGGCATCATCAACAAGCACCACGGCCGCATCGACGTCGAAAGCGTCCCGGGGCAGGGCGCAAGCTTCCGGATCGTGTTGCCGGTGCGGCAGCCGCGGTAGCGCTTCGCGCTGGGAATGGGGAATCGGGAATGGGGAATCGATAGAGCGGCGTCGCTGATGCTTCGTTGCCCGGAGGTGCTCATTCCACACGGAAACAAACGGAGCACGCGCACCGCTTGTACCGATTCCCCACTCCCGATTCCCTATTCCCGGCCGTTCCGCAACTCGTCATGCGTGCGGAATGCCTGGCGAATGTGCTCGCGTAACTCGTCGTCGTTCCAGGGCTTGGTGAGGAAGCGGTAGATCGCGCCGCGGTTGATCGCTTCGGTGACCGTGGCCAGGTCGGTGTAGCCGGAGAGCACCAGGCGCACGGTGTCGGGGTAGAGCATCTTGACCCGGCCCAGGAACTCGGTGCCGCTCATGTCGCTCATGCGCTGATCGGAGAGGATCACCTGCACATCGTTGGTGGCCAGCAGGTCGAAGGCGTCGCGCACGTTGCCAGCCGCCAGAATCCGGTAGCCGTCGCGGCGGAATAGCCGCACCAGCGAGCGCAGCACGTTCTCTTCGTCGTCCAGCAACAGCAAGGTACGGTCGGGGCGGCTTTCGGCGAACGATTCCGGGCGCAGATAGCGGCGGCGGAGCGCCATGCCGGCGGACTCGGCCGACATCGGCTCACCGAACAGATAGCCCTGGAAGATGTCGCAGTCATTGCGCCGCAAAAACCCCAGTTGCGCCTGCGATTCCACGCCGTTGGCGATCACCGTCATGCCCAGCTGATGGCCCATCGCAATGATGGCGCGCGCGATCGCGGCCTCACGGCTGCCGGCCGGTGCGCTCTTGATGAAGCTGCGGTCGATCTTCAGCCGGTCTACCGGGTAGCGCACCAACGCGCTGAGGCTGGAGTCGCCGGTGCCGAAGTTGTCCAGGCTGAGACTGATGCCTTCGTTGCGCAGGTTGGCCATCGTCTCGTGGACGAAGTTGACGTTGTTGGTCAACGCGCTTTCGTTGATCTCCAGCGTCACGAACTGCGCCGGCACGCCGGCGGTCTGCAGCATGGCCATGACTTCGTTGAAGAAGCCCGGGCGCAGCAGCTGCAACGTGGAGACGTTCACCGCAATGCTGAAATCGTCAAAGCCCTGGTCGCGCCACAGCCGTGCCTGGCGTACCGCGTTCTGCAGCACCCATTCGCCGATCTGCACGATCACGCCCAGCCGCTCGGCGGTGCGCATGAAGCGCTCCGGCACCAGCATGCCCAGCGTGGGCGATTGCCAGCGCAGCAACGCCTCCATGCCGACGATGCGGCCATCGCGCGCGCTCACCAGTGGCTGGTAACGCAGCCGCAGTTCGCCATGCGGGATGGCATCGACGATCTGCCGCGCAATGATGCTTTCGCTATGCGCATTGGTGGCCGAATTGCGGGTGTACAGGCGCACCGTATTGCCGCCTTCGCGCGCGGCCTGGTAGCTGGCTTCTTCGGCGTAGTCGAGCAGGGTGGAGAGCGAGGTGGAATGTTCCGGACACAGGCTGATGCCGACCTTGCCGGTCATGAATAACGTGTACGGCAACACCGACAGCGGCAATTCCAGCTGCTGGCGGATCTCTTCGGCAAAGTCTTCCGGCAGTGGCGTGTCTTCGCGCCGCACCGCCACAACGATCATTTCATCGCTACCGTGTCGCCACAATTTGCCGCGCGTGCCCAGGAATTCCTGCAGCCGGCGTGCGGTGAGGGTCAACGCCTGGTCGCCGACCTCGCCACTCATGTTCTCGTTGATCGAGGCGAAGTGGTCGATGTCGATGTGGAAGATCATCAGCGGCGGGCCACCGGAGGCGGCGGCATCCACCAGATGCAGTAATTCAGGGTTTCCCGCGCCCAGACGGGTCGGCTTGACGATTTCCAGTCCGGGCGGGATCACAGGGCTCCACATGAATCAGCGTCCACCATCTTCAGGGACGGACTCGCCGACCGGGTGATAGGGCAGGCGCAACGTCACGCGCGTGCCTGCTCCGGGAGCCGATTCTATCGCGAGCGCACCGCCGACGGTTTGCGCACGCTCACGCATCACGATCAGCCCCAGACCACGCGGACCTTCCGGTTCGAACCCGTCGCCATCGTCGCTGACTTCCAGGCGAAAGCCGTTGCCGTCGATCGACTGCAGGCTCATCCGCACTTCGCCCGCGCAGGCGTGCCGCAGCGCATTGGTCAGGCTTTCCTGCGCAATACGGAAGCAGGCCTGTTCGATCTCGTTGCCCGGCCGCTCGTCCAGGGCCTGGATATCCAGCTCCAGCCGCACCTGCGAGGCGCGGAACAGCATTGATGCCTGCCAACGCAATGCCGCTTCCAGCCCCAATGCATCGAGCTGCGGCGGCCGCAGCAGCATCGAGAGATTGCGTAGCTTGGTCACGGTGCTGTCTGCCAGCGAGACGATCTCCTGCAGGTCCTCGCGGCGCGCCACCGGGTCGGCTTCATCGAGTGCGGCGTGCGCGGATAACTTCATCGCGGTGATCGCCTGGCCGATGTCGTCGTGCAGGTCGCGCGAGATGGCGCGGCGTTCGTCTTCCTGCAACGAGAACAGCCGCTTGGCCATTGCTTGCAGTTCGGCATTGCTTTCGGCCAATGCATCGCGCATGCGCTCGGGCTCGCTCAGGTCGCGCACCACCAGTAACTTGCAGTCACGCCCGCCATAACGGATGTCACCGGCCGACAGCCCCGCGTAAAAGGTACTGCCGTCGCGCCGGCGCATCGCCCGGGCGCTGGACACCGGCTCATTGCGATCGCTGCCGGCACGCAGGTACTCGCGAACCACCGGCAGATCGGCATCGCCAACCAGGGTCTGCAGCGGTTCGCCCAGGATGGTTTCGCCCTGGAAGCCGAACTGCGCCGAACCGGCGGCGTTGGCGTACATCACGTGTTCGTCGGCCAGGATCAGCACGCCATCCGGCAACACCCGCACCAGCTCGCGGAACTGCTCCTCGCGCTCGCGCAGCAGGCGGCGTGACTGCTCACGTTCGGTCACGTCCTGCAGCGTGCCGTGGATGTGCCGCGCGCCGGTCGGGGTGGTCACGCTCTCCGCACGCAGGTGCACGGTGCGCGGCTGCGAGTCGCCGCCGACCAGCGGCAGCAGGACGTCGATCTGCACCTCACCGCCGGTACACATGTCTTCGATCATGCGCACGATGCGCGCCTGGGTCGCGGTGTCGGAGGCGGTGAGCAGCTCTTCGAGCCGATGGTCGCGCCGATGCATCGGCACACTGCGCCCCAGCAGGCGGTACACCGCAGGCGAATAACGGCCCACGCTGGTGGCGCGGTCCAGTTCCCACGAGCCCACCCGGGCGATGGCCTGGGCTTCTTCCAGACGGTTGAGCGCCTCGTCGCGCAGCTGTTGCGCCTGGCGCTCCTCGCTGCGGTCCACGGTCACCACCAGCCGCGCCGGGCCGCTGGCCAGGTGCAGCTGGTTGCTGCGGATCTCCACATGGCGCAGGCCGCTGCGGGTCAGCAGGTCTTCGGTGAGCGCACAGGTGTCATCGCCCTTGGTGCGGATCTGCGCAACGATCTCTTCCAGCCGGCCGGCATCGGCATCCGGCCAGATCGCGTGGATGGTCTGCTCCAGCAGGGCGTCGCGCTCCCAGCCGAAGAATTCCAGCGCGGCCGGATTGGCATCGAGAATGCGCAAGGTGGCCAGGTCATAGATCCAGGCCGGGCTGGGCAGGGCGTGGAACTTGGCCTGCAACAGGGCCTCGGATTGCGCCAGCTCGCCGTGTTCTTCCACGATCTGCTGGGCAAAGCGGCGCAGCACCAGATGAATCACCACGCTTGAGATCAGCAGGAAGCCGGCATCGGACCAGCGCTCGGGCTGGGGCGCGCCGGCCAGGTCGAGCATGCGGTTGCCCAGCAGCAGCCAGACCACGCCCGCCAGCAGATACAGGCCGGTGAGCGTCCACAGGCCGCGCTGCAGGCGCTCGGCGAGGCGAAGTCGGGACACGGGAGCAGAAGAAAACACCGGCGCGGCAACGTGTTGGTGCATGGTCCGCGGACGACCTCATGGAGCGGGCAATGCGGCCATCTTAGCCGTAACTCGGCCTGGCACGGCCGGCCAGCGAAAGGCTGCCTCAACTAATCCGCCAGACGGCCGCTATCCATTGCGACTCCGAGGCAGGGGTCGACCTTCGGAGTGCTCCAGAGTGGACTCAGGCGTCATCGCAAGCATGCTTCAGCACCCGCTGACCTCAGCGGTGGTGTTGTTGGATGCGCATGGCCAGCCCCTGGCGGCCAACCGCGTCGCGCAATCCCTCGGATTGCCGGCAACCCTTGGCGCATACGCCGAAGTGCTGGAAAGCAGCCGTGCCCAGATCGCCGAAAGCGGCGGCATGGCGGCGTGCGTGCTGCCGGGCAGTGGTGGTGGGCGCCTGGAAGGGTGGCTGCGCGCGGTCTGCGACGAGCAGGGCCAGGTCATGGCCTTCACCCTGAGCATTCCCGAGCCACTGGGCGCCGACGGCACCAGCCGCTGGGAAATCGGCCTGGACAGCGCCGACCACGGGCTCTGGGACTGGGACATCGCCGCCGACGTGGTGTACCGCTCCGAACGCTGGACCCGCATGCTGGGTTACTCCGAACAGCCGCTGCCGAACAATCTCACCGCCCTGTCCGGGCTGATCCATCCTGACGACCATGCGCAAGTCAGCGCGGCCGTGCAGGCGCATCTGGACGGGCGCACCGATACCTATGTCGCCGAGTTCCGGCTGCGTCAGCACGATGGCCAGTGGCGCTGGATCCTGGACCGCGGCCGCGTGGTATCGCGCACCTCCGACGGTCGCCCGTTGCGCATGGTCGGCACGCATACCGACGTGCATCACCATAAATTGCTCGAGCAGCAGCTGCGCGAGCAGCAGGCCCAGCTCGAAGAAGCCCAGCGTATTGCCAGCATGGGCAGCTGGGGCTGGGACACCTTGAAGGACCAGCTGTGGGTGTCGCAGGACTTCCTGCAGCAGCTTGGCCTGGCGGACCTGCGGCTGCACAGCGTGCGCGACATCCTGCGCCTGCTGGCCGGCCCGTCCGTGGCACACCTGCGCAGCGCCTGGCGCAAGATCAAGCACGAAGGGATGCCGGTGCATTTCGAGCTGGAGATCAACGGCCGGCTCGGGGTCAATCCACATCATCTACGCGTCTGGGCACAGCCGGTGTTCGACGGCGACGGCGCACTGGTGCGCGTGCTCGGCCAGCTGCAAAACGTAACCGAGCAACGGCAGACCGACGCCCTGATCCGCTGGCGTACCGAGTTGCTCAACCGCGTGTCTGCGCTGGGCAAGATCGGTGGCTGCGAGATCGAGGTGGATACCCGGCGCATGCAGTGGACCGAGGAGTGCTATCGCATCCATGGCTTGCGCAAGGAAAACATCACCCTGGAGCAGGCGCTGTCGCTGTACACCCAGGATTCGCGCGACGCCTTCGAAGCGGCTTTGCTGCGCATCGTCGATGGTGGGCTGCCGGAACAGCTGGAGCTGTGCTTCTACCGCAACTCCGGGCAACGGGTGTGGGTGCAGGTGCTGATCGAGCTGGACCGTCGCGAAGGCTTGCCGCCGCGGTATGTGGCGCTGTTCCGCGATGTCAGTCGCGAACGCGAAGCCAATGAGCGCATCGAACTGCTTGCGCATTACGACCGCCTGACTGGTCTACCAAACCGCTTCCTGCTGCGCGAACAGGCCGAGAACGCCATCCGCGAAGCACATGAGCGTGGCCAGGTGATGGCCATGCTGCTGATCGACCTGGATGGCTTCAAGAGCATCAACGATTCGTTCGGCCATGCCACCGGCGACAACCTGCTCAAGCTCGCGTCCTCGCGCCTGCACCAGCATTTGCGCAACAGCGATCTGTTTGGCCGCTTCAGCGACGACGAGTTCATCGTGCTGCTGCGCGATCTTTCCGAGCCAGAAGACGCTGGCCATGTGGCACGTAAGCTGATCAGCGCGCTGGGCGAGCCGCTGCGCAAGGACCACGTCACCCTCAAGCTCGGTGCCAGCATCGGTATTGCGTTGCAGGGTGAAGGCCTGTCGGATTTCGACAGCCTGCTGCGCGCCGCCGATGCGGCGATGTATGCGGCCAAGGATTCCGGGCGCAACACCTTCCATTACTACAGCCAGGATGTGCTGCTGCGCGCGCAGCGCCGCCTGGAGCTCGAGCACGCGCTGCATGGCGCGTTGGAGCGCGAAGAATTCACTCTGGTCTACCAGCCGCTGGTCAACACGGTGGGCGATACCTCGCCGGCGATCGAAGCGCTGATGCGCTGGAATCGCCCCGGCCATGGTCCCTGCAGCCCGGCCGAATTCATCCCGATTGCGGAAGAATGCGGCGAGATCGTGCGCCTGGGCGAGTGGGTGATTGGCGAAGCCTGCCGCCAGGCCGTGGTGTGGGACCGCGCCGGCCTCCATTTCAGCCGCATCGCGGTGAATGTGTCTGCTGTGCAGCTGCGCGAGCGCGGCTTTGCCGAGCGCGTGCTGGAAATCTGCCGCGACAACGGCTGGTCGCCGGCACGGCTGGAGCTGGAATTGACCGAATCAGCCTTGATCCGCGATTCGGACTCACTGCGCCGTTGCTTCGAATTGTTCGAACAGAACGGCGTGTTGCTCGCGGTTGACGACTTCGGTACCGGCTTCTCCAACCTGCATTACCTCAACCGCTTCCCCGTGCAGCGGCTGAAGATCGACCGCAGCTTCGTGCAGGGCATGCTCGACGATGCCAACACGGCCGAAGTCACGCAGGCGATCGTGCATCTGGGCCATGCGCTCGGCATGCAGGTGGTCGCCGAGGGCGTGGAAACCGTGCAGGAAGATGCCTTGCTGCGTCAGCAGGGGTGCGACGAAATCCAGGGTTACTTCTATTCGCGCCCGCTCTCGCCGCGCGACATGGCGCAATGGCTGCGCGAAGCCGAAGCCGGCATGCGCCTGGGCGCACGCCTGGTCATCGCCAGCTGACGCACTCTGCGGCATGGCCTGGTCTAGGCGTCGTGTGTAATCCAATGCCCAGGTCAAAAGCCCAGTGCGTTGAATGCACGAGCCTTTACGACTTCCGGCGTTTCCCGCGGCACGCGGTCGCTTGCCCTGCAGCCAGGCTGCGGATCAGGCGCTGTAACTGAGCTATCTGCTCGCCGCACTCACCAAATGCACACGCCGCCAGTCGAGCAGTAGCGCTCTTTAGGTGCAGTGGCGCCCACGTCAAAAGCTCAGTGAGTGGAGTGCGCGGCGCCCTCACCGCTCGCGGGACACGCCGTGAATCCGTCCGTGGAGGCTCAGTGGCGGCATCCATGCCGCCACATGGTCCCGCAAGCGGCGAGGACACCGCACCAGAAAGTTGGTTGGTGGCCCATGAAAAAGCTGTTTCTTCTTCGAGATGACGTCGGACCTTGAGCTAGCGCCTAAGAGCAGCTATCAAAACTGCTGCGCTGCCGCAAGGCGGGCGCGGCCGGTGCTCGGAATCGGCATGTACCCACGTACACTCCGGTTCCTCCGCGCCGTCCGCACCCACCTGACGGCTGCTCGCTACGTTTTGTTAGCCGCTCTAAGTACCGAAATAGCGCGTCACGCATGCTTTTGACTTGCAAACCGACAAACTTGAATGGTCCTTGCCGGCCCACCGTTGCGGGACCTTATGCGGCATGGATGCCGCATAAGAGCCTCCATGGACGGATTCACGGCGTGTCCCGCAATGGTGGGCCGGCAAGGGCCCCGCAGCAAACTCGATCGTTCCCTGCTCGCTATCAGTCGCGCGATCTGAAGGCGCGCGGTCGCTGCAGAGCAACCCAGCAGCATGAAGAACAATGCCCCATTGATCCTCTATCGGAGGATTCATGGCGTACCTAACGATGCTGGGCGAGCAACCATCTAGCAGCCAAGCCGCAGATCAGCTGATCGGTGCATTAGTCGAAGCCGTAGACGTCATAGAAGACATCGCGCAGACGGGCAGGGGAGAACTCACCCTGGTGCTGCATCAAATGGTGCTGTGTGCTCAGACCCAAGCCTGGTGGCACGGTCTGATGCAGAAGCACTCAATGTCGGGCATTGAAAACAACCGGCGGGGCGCCTGCCGAGGAACGCCCCGCCGTCGTGCAACCGTCAGCGTGCAGACACGCCGACAGCGGCGCCATCCAGGCCCATATCCCAAGCCACGGTCGCGAACAGCAGTTCTTCTTCGCTGCAGCTGCGGCGTGGGTGCTGCATTGCCCGTACTTCCGCACGGGCAGCACGCTCCAACTGTTCCAGCGCGGCCGGCAGGCGCACGCTACGCAGCGCGGGGCGGGCAGCCTCGCTGTGGGCGATGCGCTCGGCCTGCGCCGCTGCGGTGGCAGCGGCCGCCGCAAGAGCGACATCGGTGCGCGGTTCTGGGAGCGAGACGGAAAGGGTCATGGTCGTGGCGTATCGAAGGGTCGTGCGGAACGACAAATCCCCGGGAAGACCGGGGAATGTCGGGATCAGGCGGTGCGTGGCATCGGTCTCAGAACAACTCGACCGTGCCAGCGCCCATGCCCTGCTGTGCGACCGGCTTGTGCGGCGGGCGTTCCCACTCCACACGCATGTCGCGCAGACGGCTGGACACCTTGGCCAGCGACGCAACCAGGTCGCTGTCGTACACGCCGCCATTGCGATGCAGCAGTTCCTGCAGCGCCGTGGCTTCGCGGTTGATCGCGGTGAGGCGATCCAGGTGGGTGTGGATACCGCTCAGCGTCTGCGTGGCGATGTCCTCGAACTGCAGGGCACGCACCGCTTCGGCCACGCTGCCATCGATGGAGCGTGCGCACTCGGAGATCTCGCGCATGCCATCGCCCAACGAGGCGTTGATCTGCGCAACGTTCTCCAGCATCGCGGCTGATTCATGGCGCGCCTCGCGGGAGCGGTCCATGTGACGCGAGGCCAGCTGCGAGACCGTTTCACGTACCTTGGCGATCGATTCCTTGGAGCTGTGTGCCAGCTTGCGGATCTGTTCGTTGAAGGTAGTGGAGCGTTCGGACAGGTTGCGCACCTCGTCGGCGACCACCGCGAAGCCACGACCGGCTTCACCGGCACGCGCTGCTTCGATGGCGGCGTTCAAGGCCAGCAGGTTGGTCTGGTCAGCGATCGACTTGACGTCTTCCAGCAGCGCAAAGATGCCGTCCAGGTGCTGGGCCATCTCGTCGATGTGGTGCACCGTGTTGGTGCTCTGGCCGCTGACCTGTTCCAGCGCTTCCACCAACTGCTCCATGCGGGAGCTGGCGTGCTGGGCGAAGCGGGCCACGTCGACGCCGGCACTGCCGTCGTCACCGGCACGGTCGACGATGCGGGCCAATGCCTGGCTCTGCTGGCGCGACTTGCGGTTCATCGACTCGAAGCTGCCACCAAGACCGGACACGGCCTGGCGGATCAGTTCACGGGCGCGTTCCACTTCGGAGCGCGAACCGTCGACTTCATTGCTGACGAACGTACGCAGTTCGTTGAGCAGCTGGTCCTGCTCGCGCAGGATGCGGATCTGGTCCGGATTACGCCGGAACTGGGAATATGTCACCCAGGCAGCGAAACCCAACCAACTGAGGGTCATGGTCACCAGGATCGCCCAGCGCACCGAAGCGGGCCAGTCGAATCCAACGGCGAAGGGAAACAGCAAGGTCAGGGCCAAAGGGGCGGCCAGACGGATAAGTGGACGTGAATACATGGGCGTTCTCGGCAGAGTCACGGTTGCTGTATCGGCCGTACCCCCTTTGTCTTTAGCGACGATCACCACGTCGCTGCACGCCATTCAACCGCATCACACCTGTGTGCCCACTGCCTGCGCGTGTCTCACGCCATCAGGCGGCCTGCGCCATCAACGCAGCGCGCGTGCCACCGCATCGATCATGGCACGCTTGGCGAACAGGAAATCCCACAGGCTGCCGCCCATCTGCCGCCACAGCACTGCCGAGCGCACCGCGGCCAGCAGCAGCGCACGGATCTCGGCGACCACGCCGGCCTGGCCCAGGTAGTGCGGGTTGCCCTGCACCATGACCTTGGGGCGCAAGTGGCTGATGGTCTGCGCATACAGGGCGCCAAGCGCGCTCAGCACATCCGGGTGCGCGCTGTCGCCCAAGTTCTGGGCCTGGCGGGCGGCCGCCTCGATGCCCTTGGAGACGGTCTCGACCGTGGAATGGTCGCGCACGAAGCGCCGCTCCAGTTGCAGCACCGCCAGGGCCAGCCGCGGCAGCATGTCGTCCTTGCCCTGGTTGGTGAAATAGTTGTGCAGCAGGCGCAGGCCTGGCGCCACATCGGCCGAGGAGCCATACACGCCCTCGGGCGTTGCGGCGTCCACCCGGAATACGCTGTCCACGGCAGTGCGAACCGTTGCCGCTTCCGAATGCCCGGTCTCGGCGATCCGCCGCACCTGCTGCAAGGCCTGAGCGACGCCGGCCAGCGCCAGCACACGGTGATCCATGGAAGAACTCATCAAGCCACTACCTCGGAAGAAAAAGAAGATCCCGCCAGCTGGCGTTCCAGCGGCGCATCGGTGGCGGCAATGACCGCACCGCCCAGGCATTCCTCGCCGTCGTACAACACCAGCGACTGCCCCGGCGTCACTGCGCGTTGCGGCCGCTCAAAGTTCACCTGCAGCGTGCCGTCGTCCTGGACGGTGACGGTGCAGGGCTCATCCGGCTGCCGGTAGCGGGTTTGCGCGGTACAGCTGAAACTGCGCGCCGGCGGTGCGCCGGTGACCCAGTGCGCCTGCTCGGACTGCAGCCAACGCGACTGCAGTAGCGGGCTGTCACGGTCCTGGTCCACATACAGCACGTTGCTGCCCACATCCTTGCCCACCACGTACCAGGGCGCTGCGGCTCGCCCACGCACGCCGCCGATATTCAGGCCTTCGCGCTGGCCCAGGGTGAAATAGAACACCCCCGGATGCTCGGCAATCCGCTGCCCCTGCGGGTCACGGATCTCGCCGGTGCGGGCGGGGAGATAACGGCCCAGGAACTCGCGGAAGTCGCGTTCGCCAATGAAACAGATGCCGGTCGAATCCTTTTTGGCATGCGTCGGCAGGCCGGCGTCCTGGGCGATGCGGCGCAGCGCGCTCTTTTCCAGCTCGCCGATCGGGAACAGCGTGGCTGCCAGCTGGCTCTGGCCCAACTGGTGCAGAAAGTAGCTCTGATCCTTGTTGCGGTCGGCGCCGCGCAGCAGCCGCCAGCGCCCGCCAAGATGCGCCACGCGCGCGTAGTGGCCGGTGGCGATCCGCTCGGCGCCCAGCGCCTGGGCAGCCTCCAGGAAGTGCTTGAACTTGACCTCGCGGTTGCACAGCACGTCCGGGTTCGGCGTGCGTCCGGCCGCGTATTCGGCGAGAAAATGCTCGAACACGCCGCTCCAGTACTCGCCGGAGAAATCCCGGAAATGAAAGGGAATACCCAGCACGCCACAGACAGCCACCGCATCGCGCCGGTCGTCCTCGGCACGGCAGTCGCCGCTGCCATCGTCGGCCCAGTTCTGCATGAACAGGCCGGCGATCGGCTCGCCGTCCTGGGCCAGCTTCCACGCCGCCACCGACGAATCCACGCCGCCCGACACCCCTACGATGGTCCGCGGTGTGCTCATGCGACGTGCCGTACCAGCGCCAGCGGATGGCGTTGCCCGGCTAGATAGTCGGCCACCACCTCCCACACCAGCGGGCTGCGCAGCCGATCGCTGGCAGCGCGCAGTTCCTCGGGCGTCATCCACAGCGCGCGCACCACACCCGTGTCCAGGCTGCGTTCGGGATGATGGGCGAGGGCATCGGCGACGAAGGCAAAGCGCAGGAAGCACTGCCCGGTGGGCGCTACCCATTGGTAGGTCCCGATGAACTGCGTCAGGCGCACGTCCCAGCCGGTTTCCTCCAGGGTCTCGCGCACGGCCGCCTGCAGCAGGCTTTCGTCCGGCTCCAGATGCCCGGCGGGCTGGTTCAACAGCAGGCGCCCCCCGATGGATTCTTCCACCTGCAAGAAGCGGCCGTCACTGACCACCACGGTGGCCACGGTGACATCGGGATGCCAGCGGGTTTCTTGAAGCGTCATCAGTCACCGGGTCCAGGAAGTGGCAGGCTGGAGATTGATCCGCGCCGCACAGGAAACAAGCGCCGTCCACCGATCGCAGCGGGCGCTAGGTGCGGCATCCGCAGTGCGGCGCAGTGCAATACTGCATGCCGCCAATGCGGACGCCGGCAGCAGCGCAGTGCGCCGCGGAGCGTGCCATTGCAACGCAGTGTGGGAAGACGTCATCAGTGGCCGGCCGGAGAACAGGCGCAAATTGTGCGGGCGCGGGGCCAAATCGTCCAATGCGGAGGGCGCAGGACCGTATAATGGCCGGATGCCTCGTAAGACCTCCGAACACGACCACGGCCTAGTGGTTGAAACCAGCAAGCCCGAAGTGGCGCCACCGCCGCGCTACCAGGTGCTCCTGCTGAATGATGACTACACCCCGATGGACTTCGTGGTGACCGTGCTGCAGCAGTTCTTCAACCTGGATCTGGAGCGCGCCACCCAGGTGATGCTGCATGTCCATACGCGCGGGCGCGGCGTCTGCGGCGTCTACAGCCGCGAGGTTGCCGAGTCTAAAGTGGCCCAGGTCAACGAATTCTCGCGCATGAACCAGCACCCGCTGCTGTGCACGATGGAGCAGGCCTGAGCGGTCTGGCTGGATCATTCCAGCAGTGCAACGGTGTCGCTGCAATGGCGTGCTAACGCCATCTGAACATGCCTATCCGATAGGGTTGTGGAAAATCCCAACAAAAGCCGCATATTGTTGGCAACAGCCGTTCGGAGTTACCAATGTTCAGCAAAGACCTAGAGCAAACCATCGGCCAGTGCTACAAGCGAGCCCGTGAGGCGCGGCATGAATTCATGACCGTCGAACACCTGCTGCTCTCGCTGCTGGACAACCCCTCCGCGCAAGCCGTCTTGAAGGCCTGCGGTGCGGACCAGGTGCGTCTGCACACTGACCTGGAACAGGCGATCGAGGCCTCGGTCTCGCGCCTGGCCGAGGACGATGGCCGCGACACGCAGCCCACCCTGGGCTTCCAGCGCGTGCTGCAACGCGCCGTCTACCACGTGCAGTCCTCCGGCAAGAAGGAGGTCACCGGCGCCAATGTGCTGGTGGCGATCTTCGGCGAAAAAGACTCACATGCGGTGTACTTCCTGAATCAGCAGGACATCACCCGCCTGGATATCGTCAATTACCTCTCCCACGGCATCGCCAAGCTGGGTGAAGACGGCGAGCAGCCGTCCGCCTCCGATGGTGAACCCAAGAGCGATGCGGGCGAGGGCGAAGGCAAGGGCGATGCCCTGGCCGAGTACGCCACCAACCTGAACGATCATGCCCGCAACGGCAAGATTGACCCGCTGGTCGGACGTGCGGACGAGATCGAACGCACCATCCAGGTCCTGTGCCGCCGCCGCAAGAACAACCCGCTGTACGTGGGCGAGGCCGGCGTGGGCAAGACCGCGATCGCCGAAGGCCTGGCCAAGCGCATCGTCGATGCCGACGTGCCGGAAGTGCTGGCTGACGCGGTGATCTTCTCGCTCGACCTCGGCGCACTGGTCGCTGGCACCAAGTACCGCGGCGACTTCGAAAAGCGCCTCAAGGGCGTGCTGACGGCGCTGAAGAAGGTGCCGAACGCGGTGCTGTTCATCGATGAGATCCACACCATCATCGGTGCGGGCTCGGCGTCGGGCGGCACCATGGACGCCTCCAACCTGATCAAGCCGGCACTGGCGTCGGGCGAGCTGCGCTGCATCGGCTCGACCACGTTCCAGGAATACCGCGGCATCTTCGAGAAGGACCGTGCCCTGGCACGCCGCTTCCAAAAGATCGACATCGTCGAGCCGACCGTCGGTGAAACCTTCGAAATCCTGCAGGGCCTCAAGCCCAAGTACGAAGCGCACCACGGCGTGACCTATGCCGACGACGCGTTGCAGGCGGCGGTGGATCTGTCGGTCAAGCACATCGGCGACCGTCTGCTGCCGGACAAGGCGATCGACGTGATCGACGAAGCCGGTGCGCGCCAGCGTCTGTTGCCCGAAGGGCAGCGCAAGGAGCTCATCGACATCGAAGAGATCGAGACCATCGTGGCCAAGATGGCGCGTATTCCGGCCAAGCAGGTCAGCGCGACCGACAAGGACGTGCTGCAGCATCTGGAGCGCAACCTCAAGATGGTGATCTTCGGGCAGAACCCGGCGATCGAAACGCTGGCTGGCTCGATCAAGCTGGCGCGCTCGGGCCTGGCCAATCCGGAGAAGCCGATCGGCAACTTCCTGTTCGCCGGCCCGACCGGTGTGGGCAAGACCGAGGTCACCAAGCAGCTCGCGCTGCAATTGGGCATCGAGCTGGTGCGGTTCGACATGTCCGAGTACATGGAAGCGCATTCGATCAGTCGTCTGATCGGTGCGCCTCCGGGCTATGTCGGTTTCGATCAGGGCGGTCTGCTGACCGAGAAGATCGTCAAGACGCCGCACTGCGTGCTGCTGCTTGACGAGGTGGAGAAGGCGCATCCGGACATCTTCAACATCCTGTTGCAGGTCATGGACCGCGGCATCCTCACCGATACCAACGGGCGCGAAGCGAACTTCAAGAACGTGATCCTGGTGATGACGACCAACGCCGGTGCCACGCAGGCCTCGCGTCGTTCGATCGGCTTTACCAAGCAGGATCATTCCACCGATGCGATGGAATCGATTCGCCGCGGTTTTACGCCGGAGTTCCGCAACCGTCTGGATGCGATCGTGCAGTTCCAGCCGCTGGGCTTCGACCACATCCTGCGTGTGGTGGACAAGTTCATCATCGAGCTGGAAATGCTGTTGCAGGAAAAGCACGTGTCGCTGTCGGCCACGCCGACCGCGCGCGACTGGTTGGCCCAGCATGGCTTCGATCCGCTGATGGGTGCGCGCCCGATGTCGCGCGTGATCCAGGAGAAGATCAAGCGCCCGCTGGCCGACGAGTTGCTGTTCGGCAAGCTGGTGGAAGGTGGCCGCGTCAATATCGACGTCAAGGATGGCGAACTGGTGGTCGAAGCGCATCCGGAACCGGAGCGCCTGTTGCCGGCTACGGTTGATTGATCGTTGCGATTGGTCGCTGCTAGAGAAAAAGCCGCTCGAAAGAGCGGCTTTTTTGTGTTGAAGGCGCTGGAGCTGGAGCGGCACTGTTCTGGCGTACTGCTGGAGCAGACCATGTGACTGTTCGACCGCTGCAGCGCGGCTCAGGGTTGTACGCAGCGCATGGCGCCTAGGTGGTTTACGGCGATCTTCCCGCACTTGGACGCCATGATGCGCCGACGCCGGCGCCCGCTCCTCTGCGGCTGCGTCATGCAGCTGTGCTATCGGCCGCCGAAAATGTCAACGCACAGATCAGCGCGCAGGCGAAAGCCTGCCCATGTAGAGCGACCGCACGGGCAGAAAATAAACCCCAGGCACGACAAAAAGCGGCACTTGGCCGCTTCGCGTCTTGATACCAGAGCCGCTTACTTCATGCGGTAGGTAATACGACCCTTGGTGAGGTCGTACGGTGTCATCTCAACTTTGACACGGTCGCCGGTGAGGATGCGGATGTAGTTCTTGCGCATACGGCCGGAAATGTGGGCGATGATTTCATGCCCGTTTTCCAGCTTGACCCGGAACGTGGTGTTGGGGAGCGTCTCGCTGACGCTGCCTTCGAATTCAATGGAGTCGTCTTTCGACATGTAATCCTGTGCAATCACGGTTGGCCCGGCAGGGCCGTAAGGGACAGCATTTTACGCTCCATCTCGCCGAGGCGCAAATTTTATGTTAAGCGGACTCCTGCAAGCCCGCTTGCGTGCCGTTCGCCATAGCGTTGCGTCCAGCTGCCAGGTGCCTCGGGCAATGCAACTTGGGTGGCTACGTGCTGCAGGAACTGCTCACGTGGCAGGCGTTGAGCGCCCAGGCGCATCAGGTGCGGGTTTTCTACCTGCGCATCGATTAGCGGCCAGCCGCGGCCATGCAGCTCGGCGGCGAGCGCTGCCAGTGCAATCTTGGAGCCGCCACTGGCGCCGCTGAACATGCTTTCGCCGAAGAACATCTGGCCGATCGCAACCCCATAGATGCCGCCCACCAGACGCGCGCCGTCAAACACTTCGACTGAATGCGCGTAGCCGCGTCTGTGCAGGTCCAGGTAGGCCTCCTGCATCTGGTCGGTAATCCAGGTGCCGTCCTGGCCAGGGCGCGGGCTCGACGCGCAGGCGGCGATGACCTGCGCAAATGCCGTGTCGGCGCGCAGGGTCCAGGTGCATGTGCGCAGCTGCCGCCTGAAGCGGGACGACAGGTGGACGGTGTCGGTGCGCAACACAGTGCGCGGATTCGGGCTCCACCACAGCAGCGGTTGGCCGTCGGAGAACCAGGGAAAGATTCCGTGCGCGTAGGCGTTGAGTAGCCGCTGCGGGTGCAGGTCGCCGCCGATGGCGAGCAGCCCATCGGGCTCGCGCAAGGCGTGCTCGGCGGGTGGGAACGGGCTTGCAGGATCCGGTGACAACAGATGGGGCAGGGTGCGCGACATGCGCAGAGTCTAGCGGCGCGGTCTGCGCTGCGGCGACGTCGTCAGTCGCGGAACGGGCTGTGGTCGGCCAGCTCGACGGCATGCTGGGCCACGGCGGCGCGCTCATCGGCGCACCACTGCGCCAGCGGCTCACGGAAGCCGGGGTCGGCAATCCAGTGGCGGCTGCGCACCAGGGTGGGCAGGAAGCCGCGCGCAATCTTGTGTTGCCCCTGGGCGCCGGGTTCGAAGCGGGTCAGGCCTTCGCGCAGGCAATACTCGATGCCCTGGTAGTAGCAGGTTTCAAAATGCAGGCCGGGCAGTGCTTCGCCGCCCCAGTAGCGGCCGTACAGGGTGTCGCCGCCGCGTAGGCATAGCGCCCCGGCGATGGGTTGCCCGTCCAGCTCGGCCAGGAACATCACCAGCTGCCGCGGCAGGTGCTGCGCCAGGTGCTGCAGGAATTCGGGCGTCAGCGCGGGTGAGTTGCCGTATTCCTCGAAGGTCTTGAGGTAGAAGCCGTACATGGCCTGCAGCTCGTCCGCGCTGGCCTCGTCACCATGCAGTACACGAAAACGCACCCCGGCGCGCTGCACCTTGGCGCGCTCCTGGCGGATGTTCTTGCGGTGCTTGTGGTTCATCGCGGCCAGATAGGCCTCGAAGTCGGCCCAGCCGGTCCCGTTGTGCCAGTGGTATTGCAGGTCGTTGCGCTCCAGCCACTCTGCGGTGAAGGCCGCGTCCTCGTTGGCGGGATAGAAATTGACGTGCGCAGACGACAGGCTGGCGCTTTCCACCAAGGTGCGCATGCCGTCGAGCAGGTGCGTGTGCCAGCGCGGGTCGCCCAGCAGGCGGGGGCCGGTCACCGGCGAGTACGGCACCCCGCACAACCACTTGGGGAAGTAGTCCTGGCCGTAGCGGGCATAGGCATGCGCCCAGGCGTGGTCGAACACGAATTCGCCATGGGAGTTGTTCTTGAGGTAGCCCGGGGCAGCGGCGACCAGGGCGTCGCCGTCCCATAACGTCAGGTGCAGTGCCTGCCAGCCCCAGTCCGGGCGCAGGCAACCCTCGCGCTCCATGCCTTCGAGGAAGGCATAGGAAACGAAGGGGTGCGCGCCGTCATGCAGGCTGTCCCAGGCGCCGGCGGGTATCTCCGCAAGCTGGCGGCACCAGCGCGCAGTCACGCTCACGCCGCTGCCCCTCTAGCGCCAGGAGCCTGCGGGTGGGGCCGTCGGCCAGCCATCACCTCAGGCGCTCTTGTCCAGATACCGTTCGGCATCCAGCGCGGCCATGCAGCCGAAACCCGCTGAGGTGATGGCCTGGCGATAATGCTGATCGGCGACATCGCCGGCCGCGAACACGCCGGCCACCGAGGTCTCGGTCGCCGCGCCGTTCAGGCCGGAGCGGATCTCCAGATAGCCGTTGTTCATGGCCAGCTGGCCGTCGAATAGCTGCGTATTGGGGTGGTGGCCGATGGCGACAAAGAAGCCGTGCGCGTCGATGTCGCGGGTGCTGCCGTCGAGAGTGGACTTGACCCGCACGCCGGTCACGCCGGCATCGTTGCCCAGCACTTCTTCGATGGCGTGGTGCCAGACGGTTTCGATCTTGCCGGCCGCCACCTTGGCGAACAGCTTGTCCTGCATGATCTTTTCGGCGCGCAGTGTGTCGCGGCGGTGCACCAGGTAGACCTTGCGGGCGATGTTGGACAGGTACAGCGCTTCTTCGACCGCGGTGTTGCCGCCGCCGACCACCACCACGTCCTGGTCCTTGTAGAAGAAGCCGTCGCAGGTGGCGCAGGCGGACACGCCGCGACCCTTGAACGCTTCTTCGGTGGGGATGCCCAGGTACTTGGCGGTCGCGCCGGTGGCGATGATCAATGCGTCGCAGGTGTACTCGGCACTGTCGCCGATCAGCCGGAACGGGCGCTGCGACAGGTCGGCGGTATGGATGTGGTCGAAGATGACCTCGGTATCGAAACGCTCGGCATGCGCCTGCATGCGGCTCATCAGGTCCGGGCCCATCAGGCCGTGGGGGTCGCCCGGCCAGTTGTCCACCTCGGTGGTGGTCATCAGCTGGCCGCCTTGCTGCAGCCCGGTGATCACTACCGGCTTGAGGTTGGCGCGGGCGGCGTAGACCGCGGCGGTCCAGCCGGCCGGGCCGGAGCCGAGGATCAGCAGGCGGGAATGCTTGGCGGGACTGGCAGAGGAGGCGCTCATGTATACTCGCGATCTAGGAAAAGGCAGGGTTTGGCGCGGTGCAATCAGCGCCCCTGTGGCGGCATAGAGTGGCGGTCCCCACCCGGTGAATCAAGGCGGCGCGATGGAACTGCTTGGACCGCCGATGGCATGGTCATCCCCATTCGCGCTTTCGACGCCGCCTTGTGCGGCGTTTTTCGTTGGCTGTGGCGTGGGTTGCTGCCGATCCGATGCGTGGCTGCTGAAACTGTGCACTCAGTCGTTTATTATCAACCACTAACAGCATTTTTCTAAGGTCTGGCTACAGGTGGCAAAGCAGGTTCCCGAACGCAGCAAGCCCACAGAGGGCAAGTCGTCGTCGCGCAAGCCGGCGGCCGCGGACACTCCCCGTCGGCAGAAACTCTGGCGCGATCTGGCGCTGATCGCGGTTGCGCCGCTGTTGCTGTACCTGTTGGCGAGCCTGTTCACCTATTCAGCGGCGGACCCGGGCTGGTCGCAGACCGGCAGCGTGGTCGCACCGGTGCACAACATGGGCGGCCGAGTAGGTGCCTGGATTGCCGATGTGCTGCTGCAGCTGTTCGGCTACGTGGCCTTCCTGTTGCCGGTGGTGCTGGGCGCAGTGGCCTGGATCGCCTTGTTCGGCATGGACAAGGAAGGGCAGGCCGAGGCCGACCTGGGCCCGGCCCTGCGCCTGGTCGGCATGGTCGGCTTCCTGATTGCCTCGACCGGCTTCCTGCACCTGCGCCTGTTCAATGGCGACGTGGCTGGCGCGGGTGGCATCCTGGGCCGGCTGGTGAGCAATTCGCTGAGCGCCGGGTTCGGTGCACTGGGGGCGAACCTGTTCGTGGTGGTGCTGCTGCTGGTGTCGATCACGCTGGCGACCGGGTTGTCGTGGTTCGTGGTGATGGAGCGCATCGGCAAGTGGGTGCTGGCGCTGGGACCGTTGCTGCAGCGCAAGTCGCATCAGGCCACCGAGTGGCAGCAGACCCGCGTGATGCGCGAAGAACGCGAGGAAGTGCGCAAGGTCGATGCGGTCAAGCAGGCCAAGCGCGAGCCGGTCAAGATCGAGCCGCCACCGGCACCGGTGGTGGAAAAGAGCGAGCGCGCCAAGCGCGATACCCAGATCCCGATGTTCCAGGGCGTCAGCACCGACGGCTCGGATCTGCCGCCGCTCGCGCTGCTGGACGACCCCAAGCCGCAGGCCAAGGGGTATTCGGAAGAGACGCTGGAAACGCTGTCGCGGCAGATCGAATTCAAGCTCAAGGATTTCCGCATCGAGGCGCAGGTGGTGGGTGCGTATCCGGGCCCGGTGATTACCCGGTTCGAGATCGAACCCGCGCCCGGCGTGAAGGTCAGCCAGATCAGTTCGCTGGACAAGGACATCGCACGCGGGTTGTCGGTGAAGTCGGTGCGCGTGGTGGACGTGATTCCGGGCAAGTCGGTGGTGGGTCTGGAGATCCCCAACGTCACCCGTGAGATGATCTTCCTGTCCGAGTTGCTGCGCTCCAAGGAATACGACAAGTCGGCCAGCCCGCTGACGCTGGCCCTGGGCAAGGACATCGCCGGCCGGCCTACAGTGGCCGATCTGGCGCGCATGCCGCACTTGCTGGTGGCCGGTACCACTGGTTCGGGCAAGTCGGTGGCGGTCAACGCGATGGTGCTGAGCCTGCTGTTCAAGGCCTCGCACAAGGAACTGCGGATGCTGATGATCGACCCGAAGATGCTCGAACTGAGCGTCTACCAGGGCATCCCGCATCTGCTGGCACCGGTGGTCACCGACATGAAGGAGGCCGCCAACGGCCTGCGCTGGTGCGTGGCCGAGATGGAGCGCCGCTACAAGCTGATGAGCGCGGTGGGCGTGCGCAACCTGGCCGGCTTCAACAAGAAGGTTAAGGATGCCGAGGACGCCGGCCAGCCGATGATGGATCCGCTGTTCAAGCCGAACCCGGAACTGGGTGAAGCGCCGCGGCCGCTGGAAACGCTGCCGTTCATCGTCATCTTCATCGACGAATTCGCCGACATGATGATGATCGTCGGCAAGAAGGTCGAAGAACTCATTGCGCGCCTGGCACAGAAGGCACGTGCGGCCGGCATCCACCTCATTCTGGCCACCCAACGCCCCTCGGTGGATGTGATCACCGGCCTGATCAAGGCCAATATCCCGACCCGTGTGGCGTTCCAGGTCAGCTCCAAGATCGACTCGCGCACCATCCTGGATCAATCCGGTGCCGAGGCGTTGCTGGGCAATGGCGACATGTTGTACCTGCCGCCGGGCACGGCGTTGCCGGACCGCGTGCATGGCGCCTTTGTCAGCGACGAAGAAGTGCATCGGGTGGTCGAGCATCTCAAGGCCAGCGGGCCAGTGGCGTATGTGGACGGCGTGCTGGATGAAGTGCAGACCATGGGCGATGGCACCGTGGTTGGCGCGACCGGGTTGCCGGAAAGCAGTGGCGGCGGTGGCGACGAGTCCGACCCGCTGTACGACGAGGCACTGCGCATCGTCACCGAGACCCGGCGCGCGTCCATTTCGGGCGTGCAACGTCGCTTGAAGATCGGCTACAACCGCGCTGCGCGGTTGATCGAGGCGATGGAGGCGGCGGGCGTGGTCAGCCCGCCCGAACACAACGGCGACCGCACCGTGCTGGCGCCGCCACCGCCGAAAAACTGAGCCTGCCATGGCGTGTGACGCTGCGGCGTTGGCGCCGTGCATTGGCCGTTTCTGGAGGCGCGTCCATGCGTCTGGCGGGCGCAACGGCTACCCTGTAAACCAAGGGCCGCTCCGGTCCGCCGCGATCGAGACCCATGCTGCGTTGTCCCTTGTTGTTGTGTGTGCTGCTTTTTTCCATGCCGCTGCTGGGCCAGGCGCAGCAGCAAGCGGCCGCGCCCGCATCGGCGGCGCGCGCGCAGGCTGACACCAACTACAGCTTCGTGCGCTACCGCGCCGACTACGAAGTGCGTGACGACGCCAGCAGTGTGGAGACGGATACCTACGAGATCCTGCTCAAGACCAAATCGGCGGTCGAGCAGTTCAGCCAGGTGCGGCTGAGTTACAGCGAAAAGATGGAAACCCTCGACGTGCTCGAGGCCTACACCATCACCGCCGAAGGGCTGCGCCAGGACGTGGCGGCCGACAAGATCTACACCCAGGAAAGCTACTCCAGCGCATCGGCAGCGATGTATGCCGACCGCAAGGTCAAGGTAGTGGTGTTCCCGAACCTGGCGCCGGGCGCGCGCATCGTCTACCGCGTGCGCCGTGCGCAGAACACGCCGTATTTCCCCGGGTATTTCAGCCTGTGGGAGACCTTCAGCGTCTTCGCGCAGTACGACTATGCGGTGATTACGTTGGTCGCGCCGAGGGGGCTGCCGATGCATCTTTCTGCACGCGGGCTGCAGGGCAGCACCAGGCCGGTGGTGCGCGGCGACCAGGCACGCTGGGAGTGGCGCTACCAGCGCTCCGCGCCGATGAAGAACCAGAACTGGAGCGCTGCGACCTGGGAGTTCAGCCCCACCTTAATGGCCAGCACCTTCGATAGCTGGTCGCAGATGGGCCTGGCGTACCACGTCAAAGGCGGGCGCGCTGCGGCGGTGACGCCGGCGATCCAGGCGCTGGCTGATGAGGTCACCCGCGGTATCGATGCCCCGCGCGCGCAGGCTGCCGCGCTGTATGCATGGGTGGCGCGCAACATCCGCTACGTGGCGGTGTATCTGGGCAATGGCGGGCTGGAACCCAACAGCGCCGAGAGCATCCTGGCCAACCATTACGGCGATTGCAAAGACCACACCGTGATTCTGGAGGCCCTGCTTGCCGCCAAGGGGATTGCCAGCACCCCGGTGCTGATCGGGGCAGAGGGCGGCCCGACCTTGCCGCAGATCCCGGTGCTGGGCCGCTTCAACCACGCCATCACCTACATTCCCGCATTCGATCTGTACGTGGACTCGACCAACCCCTACGCACGCTTCGGCCAGTTGCCGGCCGGCGATCTTGGCGCGCCGGTGGTGCATACGCGCGATGGCAAGGTCACGCAGACGCCGCCGAACGACCGCAAGGTCAATCGCTATGTCGCCCGCACCGAATACCGGTTCACGCCGCAAGGCGATCTGCAGGGCACCACCACGCTCGACAGCGGGCAGACCGGCGAAGTGGGCTTGCGCGCGATGTTCGTGCAGCTCAATGCGCAGAATCGCAACCGGATCGAAGAGTCGATCCTTGCCCAGTCCGGTTTCGACGGCACCGGCGATCTGCTGATTCAGGGCGACCCGCTGGATCTGGATGCACCGTTCAACTACCGCTACACCTTCCAGGCCAAGGACGCGGTGGATTTCTCTGTGGTCGGCGGCATGACCTTGCCCGATATGCCAGGTGCCGAGTCAACGCGCGCCATCTACACCACCACTTCGGCCGAAAACAATCTGACCCCGTTTTACTGCAACGACAGCGTGCGCGAAGAAACCTACGTGGTGAGCTTTCCCGAGACGGTGCCGATCATCGCCATTCCGCGCAGCAGCACCTTTCGCAATGCCGCCGGCGAATACGTGGTTGAGTGGACACGGCAGGGGCAGACGGTCACCGCCGTGCATCGCCTGCAGCGTGCCGCCGTGCGCGGGCCACAGGCGTTGTGCCAGCCGCAGGATTACCGTGCGTTTCGCGAGCTCTACCAACAGGTGCGGCGCGGGTTTCGCGGGCAGATTGTCTATGGCGATCTGTCCAGGGTGCAGACGGCACGATGAGGCGGATTACCGCGCACACGCCGCCATCTGAACATGTCGTGCGATAGCGCTCGCCCATTCATCTATGAAGTATCAGAATCTACGCATGTCCTTCTGGAAGACCGCCATGCATCGCCAGCTCCGTTATGCCGTCCTTGCCACTGCTTTGTTCGCCAGTACCGCGTTTGCCGGTGCGCGCCAGGAGCTGGACACCTTCACGCGAGGGTTGAAGGGACTGGATGGGCAGTTCAGTCAGCGGGTGACCGACGCGAACGGCCGGGTCAAGGAAACTTCGAGCGGGCGGGTCGCACTGGCGACACCGCGTCAGTTCCGTTGGGAATACGCCAAGCCCTATAAGCAGCTGATCGTGGCCGACGGCAAGAAGGTCTGGGTATTGGATCCGGATCTGGAGCAGGTCACCGTGCGCGCACAGGGCAGCGAAGAACAGAACAGCCCGCTGGTTGCATTGATCGACCCGGCGCTTCTGGACAAGAAGTACGATGTCAGCGAAGAAGCCGCGCCACGCGACGGCCTGCAATGGTTATCGCTGACGCCCAAGGTGGACACCGACGCCAGCTTCCAGATCGCCTCGCTGGGGTTCGGCAAGGAGGGCCTGGCCAGGATGGAAGTGGTGGACGCAGTCGGCCAACGCACCGCGATCAGCTTTGGCGGCTGGAAGCGCAACCCGGCGTTTGCTGCAGACACCTTCCGCTATACGCCGACCAAGGGCGTGGACGTGGTGGGCGACGCGCAGTAAAGCGTCTGCGGGGCTCTCGGGATGAACGCATGGCGCAGCGAGCGGCTGTGCCTGCGAGCGCGCAGCAGTTGTCGTGACCTGACAGATGCACCCGCACAGGAGCGATGCCACCACGCTACGGGACTGGCTCGTACGGGATCCACTGACCAACCGTCCGGCTCGCCTCTGCAGCCTGGTTGGTCTGGCGTTTGATGAAGAAATCGAGGCCACGTTCGCGCTGGCGTTTGCCCTTTTCGCGCAGGATCAAAATGGTCGGTTCCCAAATGCTTGGGTGGCTGATGAGCTCATCGAACGCGCGATCGGCTTCTGCCGCTTGCGCTTCGCATCCGGCGACCCGCAATAGCTGGGCCTGCGCGCGGAGCGCGTCCAGGCGTGGTGCAGCCTCTGCCTGCAACACCCAGTCCACGATCAGCGAGGCGAACTTGTTGTCTTGCATGTGGAGGCGGACGCGGTCGATGAAGTCTTGCAACTGGCGCTCGGCCACCATATAGAGTCGCTGGTCATCGACCTTGCCCTGCAGTTTGGAGATTCCGTAGTGGGTCCATAACTGCCAGTTACGCTTCACTTCGCGTTCGAATGAGGCGAAGTTGAAAAATTCGAAGCCACGATCGGTGCGCACGGGATCGATTTCGTTGTTGAACATCCACAAGGTGGAGAACGTCGTGCTGCCGGCCGAGCGCAGTTCCCTGCTGTAGCCGAGATCAAGCGTGGCCATGGACAGCCGCGCCACTGGTGTGGGCGGCGCATTGCCGGTGCCTGGGTGCGTCCACTGCCGGGCGACGACACTGGCCGATGCGCGCCCTGCGATCTCTACCCTGGATTGTGCGCTCGAATCCTTCAGCACCATGGTCATGTAGCCTTCGATCGGCGTCTGCGACCGGGAGGTTTCGCGCCGCGCTTTCACGCCGAGCGATGCGCCCAGGGTGGCGCGACGCGGTTGGCCATCCATGTTTCCCACGCGCACGCCGGCAGCGACGCTGAGGCTGGATTCGGTGGCCGAAGTATTGCGTTCGGCATGGCCGATCAAGCCAACGGTGATGTTGGGGTGGTGGGCCAGCAGCTCCCCCAGAAAGTCGCGCTCGCTCAACTGGCCTGCATCGTCACCGGATTGCTCGGCCAGTTGCAGCAAGTGTTCGAACATGGCCAGGAATTGCGCGCGCTGCTCCAGCTCCTGGCCCTTACCCCGCCGTGGTACGCGGATTTGCACGCCATGCTCGATGCCCGATTCCTTTTTCATGCGCCATTCGGCTGCGCCGGTGATACCCACCGGTGCACGTTCGGTGCCCGGCAGCAGCACGCCCGCGCTAATGCCGGTACTGGCGTTGAACTGCCGCGCCGTCTGCCGCCCGATCTGCAGCGACAACCCGGTCCGTCCCATGTAAATCTCCACCGAGCGATCGGAACTGGTCTGGCCGCCCGCGGAGAGTTTCAGTCCCAGGCCGCTGGGGATGATCGCAAGTGCGGCCGACAGCGGCGTCGTATTGAGTCCGATCACCCGTTGCTCGGTAAGACGCAGCTTGTCGCGCCATTCCAGCCGTTCCATCAGGTTGCGCAGGCATTCGAACAGCGCACGTGGCGATCTGACGCGGGAGGTGTCGCCCTCATGCAGAAGGCGACTGGCATGACCGATGGCCTGATGAAAGTGAGTGCGCGCGTCAGACGCCAGTTCTTCATCCAGGGTCGCTGCACCGACCGGCAGGTCGCTCGGCTGTCCGGCGTGGTCGAGCAGGCCACGCTGGATCAGACGCAGCGTTTCGGGCAGACGCATGCGGCCGGCGCGTAATGCACCCCAGGCGGATGCGATGGCCGGATGGCACGCCGCCGGCTGCAGGTCGTCGGTCTCGTTCACGGAGGCAGCCACCGAGCGCTGAAGCTCCTGGGCACGCCGTTTGATCGTGCCCAGCACCTTGGCGGTGAAGGTCAGGTCGGTCGCGTTCTGCTCGTGTGGGAGCCATTGCACGTATTCCAACAGCGCCTGCATTGCCAGCTCGTCCTGCGACGGCATTCGCCCGCCCGCCAGCTGGATCTGGCGGCGCGCGACAAGCCAGCTGGTCAGGTGGCCGGCCGCTTCGCGAAAAGCGTCGTTGGCACGCCGCACGGCGGTGGGAAGCGCTTCGGAGGCGCCGACCTTCATTCCCAGCTCAAGTGCGTTGAAGGGATTGAGGGCGCGCCTGCCGCGCCGCCCACTGCCTGCGACCGCCCATTGCGCAAACATCTGCAGGCATGCGTTGACGCGCGCATAGGGTGAACCTGCCCGGGTGGTTTCGTAGCCATTGCGGAATGCGTGAAATGCGCTGCGCTGGGCATCGGTTGCAGACTGCAGGCCCTGCAGCGGCGAGTCTCCATGCACGGCATGGCGTGCTCCCATCTGCGCATCGCCCAGCCAGCTGCGTTCAGCCTGTTTTGCGTCCGGCGTCAGTGCAAGCCGGTGGCTGGCACGCAGATGGACCTGCGCCGCCTCCAACCATTCCCTGGAGGGGGGCGTGGCTTCTTCGCGCAGCATGTGCGAAAGAACCTGCATGCCGCGCGGAACGCTGGCCAACAGGCCGACGCAGGCGGTGACGATCTCCATTGGCTGGGCCGCCTCGGCAGCGATGGAGACCTGTGGCGGCGGAATCAGCTCACGCAACCGCACCATGCCCAGGCGTCGCAGCACGTCGGCCGCTGAGGCAGCATCGCCTTCGCTGGCGATCGCCAAGGCCTGCAGGGCGATGCGCAAGGCGTCGACCGGCTGCAAGGCGTCGCTCCCGAACGCAGCGCTGCGGCCATGCAGAGCGTCAGCCCAGGCGCGCAGAACCTGTCGACTCACTGGGTCGATGGTTTCCTCGCGAAAGCCGGGCAGGGCCTCGAGCAGTGCGTCCATGGTGTCGGCGACGATCTCGGCAGCGACGGGCCGGGCCTCATCGGCCGGCGGCTGCGCGGCTGCATGTTCCGCCACGCGCTGCATGTCGCCGTTCGCAGCTTCCAGCGCGTTGACCGTCTGTTCGTGCTGCCACACCTCCTCGGTGTTGATCCGCGACGAATGCCGCGCCTGCTGCAGTTTTGCCTCGACCTGGTCGAGGCGCTGCTGTAGGCGTCGCGCATGCCGCCGACAGCGCTCGGCATGCGTGCGTTGCAGGGTCAGCATGTTCTCGTTGCGTCCCAGCCGTGTGCGCAGTGCCTCGACTTCTCGGTTTCGCTCTGCAGCAAGGTGCGAGCCGAGCGTGCGCGAAGCCGGCCTGTTGGCAGAGTTGCCTGCTTGATCCGACTGCAACGCATCGCGTGCTTGCGCATACGCGCTTCGCAATCGATCGATTTCCGCGTTAGCTTCCGCAAGTGCTTGCTCTGCTTGTGCTGCCTGTGCCGAGCCGCGGCCGAAAAAGACCGCTTTGGCCAGCGCATCGCCGCGTGCGCGCGCCTGCTGCACTGCGTGCTCGAGCCGAGTGCAGGCGCGCTGCAGCTGTACGCGATCGACGCCCTGCTGCGCGTCGGCCGAGGATGGGCCCGCGTGCGCTGCGACAGCGCGCGACGGCTGATCGTGCGGTAGCGCGTTCAATGCGGCGCGTGCGGAGAGGATGTCCGACTTGAGATCGTGGATCGCGGCCGCCACTGCATCAGTCTGCGCATTGCATCCATGCAGCTGTTGCAGCAGTTCGGCACGTTCGCGCGTCAGCGCGTTGATGCTGTCGCTGAGGTTGGCGGCGCGCCGGGCTCTCAGGGCCAACTGCTCGCGTGCAGCCTGTAGCGTTTGTGCATGCGCGTAGCACAGCTCGTCCTGGCGACGCCGCCAGATGCGTGCGGCCAGGTCCTTGTTGGATTGTTCCAGGCGGGCGATCAGCGCCTCATTGAGATGCTGGGTGGCATTGGACAGCAGCGGGGCTGCTCGCAGATCACGGGCGGCATCGGCGTTGCGATCCGATGGGCAGGCTGGTGTGTCCCGCGCGTACTGCGCCGAGGGATAGCGCAGCAGGCTCGTATGTGGTTCTGGCGAACCGCTACTGAGCCCCAAGCGTTCTGCGGCCTTCCTGCAGGGACGCGGGAGGGCGTGTTTGCGTTTGGGAGCGGCCTTCAGTCCGGGATCGACGACGCTTGGCTGCCTTGCTTGCTCAAGTAGCGTCGCGGACCAACCCAGCGGATCTTCCTGTGCCTGGATCAGTTCCGCCTCGAACGCGCATGGGTCCGGAGTCGCCAATTTGTTGTGCGTCTGCCGCCGCGCAGAAGGCTTGGATGGATGCGCGATGGTCTCGGCCATGCCTGGAAGGCAAGCGGCGATGACGGAGGGGCGAAGCGGAATGCGAGGCATGGTGGAATCCGTGCGCTGAACCTGCCGCTTGCGCTTGCGCAGCTCGTGGCCGATGCGGAATGCCGGCAAGCGATTGCGGTCACTCGTTACTCAGTAACAGTATTGCGCTACGCAGTCGATGCGTTGCACCTGCGCGAAGTGGTCGCTTGGAAAGAGAACGTCGGCGTCCCAGCGATGGCCGAACACTGCGTTGTGGAACGTCCATCAGGCGCAGGCGGTAGAATGAAGGGGTGAGCAAAGCCAAACGTCCCGACTCGATCACACCCGATCTGCTGCACGTCGATCGCAGCGCCATGGGGCCCTTGGCAGAGCGGATGCGGCCGCGCACGCTTGACGAGATGGTGGGCCAGAAGCGATTGCTGGCTCCCGACAGCGCCCTGCGGCGCGCGGTGGAATCTGGGCGCGTGCACTCCATGATCCTGTGGGGCCCGCCGGGATGCGGCAAGACGACATTGGCCTTGTTGCTCGCGCATTACGCAGACGCCGAATTCAAGGCGATCTCGGCCGTACTCTCCGGCTTGCCGGAAGTGCGGCAGGTGCTGGCAGAGGCGGCGCAGCGTTTTGCCGGTGGCCGCCGCACCGTGTTGTTCGTCGATGAGGTGCATCGCTTCAACAAGGCCCAGCAGGATGCGTTCTTGCCGCATATCGAACGCGGCACGATTCTGTTCGTCGGTGCGACCACTGAAAACCCGTCCTTCGAGTTGAACTCAGCGCTGTTGTCCCGCTGCCGCGTGCATGTGCTGGAAGGCGTGTCGCCGCAGGATATTGTCGAAGCCTTGCAGCGTGCCTTGCGCGATGCCGAGCGCGGCTTAGGGGCGGAGACGATCCAGGTCAGCGAAGCGTCGCTGCTGGAAATCGCCAGCGCCGCCGACGGCGATGTGCGTCGGGCACTGACGCTGTTGGAAATTGCCGCGGAACTGGCGGCAGGCGAGGGTGGCGAGATTACGCCGCAGACGTTGCTGCAGGTGCTGGCCGACCGTACGCGCCGCTTCGACAAGAACGGCGAGCAGTTCTACGACCAGATTTCGGCGTTGCATAAGTCCGTACGCAGTTCCAACCCGGATGCAGCGCTGTACTGGCTGACGCGCATGCTCGATGGCGGGTGCGACCCTGCGTATCTGGCGCGTCGGTTGACCCGCATGGCGATCGAGGATATTGGCCTGGCCGATCCGCGCGCGCAGAGCATGGCGCTGGAAGCCTGGGACATCTTCGAGCGCCTGGGCAGCCCGGAAGGGGAGCTGGCCTTTGCGCAGTTGGTGCTGTATCTGGCCAGTACCGCCAAGTCCAATGCCGGTTATGCCGCCTTCAATCAGGCCAAGGCCGAGGTGCGCGCCACCGGCACCCAGGAAGTGCCGCTGCATCTGCGCAACGCACCGACCAAGTTGATGAAGACGCTCGGCTACGGCCAGGATTACCAGTACGACCACGATGCCGAAGGCGGTATCGCGCTGGACCAGACCGGCTTTCCGGATGCGATGGGCGAGCGGGTTTACTACAACCCGGTACCGCGCGGGCTGGAGATCAAGCTCAAGGAAAAGCTCGACCGGTTACGCGAAGCACGCGAACAGGCCCGTGCTGACAAGGGCCGCAAGCCCACCGCATAATCCGTTGCAGTGGAGATGGCATTCCTCCTTGAACCGCGCGCTTGTTCAGCGCGCTGATGATGCCTGCCCACCCACGCCGGGGCGGCAGGCCGCT
This sequence comes from Xanthomonas sp. NCPPB 2922, assembly GCF_041520885.1. Taxonomy (NCBI): domain Bacteria; kingdom Pseudomonadati; phylum Pseudomonadota; class Gammaproteobacteria; order Lysobacterales; family Lysobacteraceae; genus Xanthomonas; species Xanthomonas sp. NCPPB 2922. The sequence continues at coordinate 100,026 of NZ_JBGOFY010000011.1, forward strand.
GTCCCGGCATCGCGATGTATCGACCGAGGAGCATGCCGATGATGCGTTGTAAGCCTTCAAGACCTGTCTGTGCGCTGCGCACGGTGTGCCGATGAGTGCGCCGGTGTGGTGGCAACAGGCGCTGCTGGCTATGGCGGGCGGCGCGGTGGGCTCCGGCCTGCGCTTTGCCATTGGTGCATCGCTGCTGCAGCGCTTCGGCACGGGATTTCCCTGGGGAACGCTGACCGTCAACCTGGTCGGTGCCTTTTTCGCCGGCCTGTTGATGGTCTGGCTGGATGCGCGCGGGCCAGCGAGTTGGGCGTTGCGCGCCTTGCTGATCGTCGGTGTGATGGGCGGGCTGACGACGTTCTCGTCGCTGATGATGGAATGCCTGGTGTTCGCACGCACCGAGCGTTCCACCCTGATCGGTCTCTATCTGGCGGTGACGCTGCTCGCCGGGCTGGCGCTGGTGTTTGCGGGCGCACGTACCGGCCAATGGCTGGTGGCGCGTTGATGGCTTCGCTGCAGCGCTGAAACGACCGAAGGCGTGCATGAGCACGCCTTCGGTCTTTACAGCATGCGGTGCGACGAACCCGCGTTGCGCTTACAGCGCTTCGATGATGCCAGCAGCGCCCATGCCGGTGCCGATGCACATCGTGACCATGCCGTACTTCTGCTGACGACGGCGCAGGCCGTGCACCAGCGTGGCGGCACGGATCGCGCCGGTGGCGCCCAGCGGATGGCCCAGCGCGATCGCGCCGCCCAGCGGGTTGACCTTGGACGGATCCAGTTCGCTGTCGCGGATCACGGCCAGTGCCTGCGCGGCGAAGGCTTCGTTGAGTTCGATCCAGTCGATCTGGTCCTTGGTCAGGCCGGCTTGCTTGAGCGCCTTGGGAATCGCCGCGATCGGGCCGATACCCATCACTTCCGGGCGCACACCGGCCACCGAGAAGCTCACAAACCGTGCCAGCGGGGTCAGGCCGTAATCCTTGATTGCCTGCTCGGAGGCCAGCAGCACTGCGCCGGCACCATCGCTCATCTGCGAGGAATTACCGGCAGTGACGCTGCCGCCGAACTGGCCGTTACGGAACACCGGACGCAGCTTGGCCAAACCTTCGAGCGAGCTGTCCGGACGCGGGCCTTCATCGGTGTCGACCAGACGCTTGCGCAGCGCAATCACGTTGCCGGCCAGGTCGGGCTGATGCGACAGGATTTCGTACGGAGTGATTTCGTCGCGGAACTCGCCAGCCGCAATGGCCGCGATGGCTTTCTGGTGCGAGGCCAGCGCGAATGCATCCTGATCTTCGCGCGAGACCTTCCATTCCTCAGCAACCTTCTCGGCGGTGATGCCCATGCCATAGGCAATCGCCACGTGGTCGTCGGCGAACACATTCGGCGACATCGCAACCTTGTTGCCCATCATCGGCACCATCGACATAGACTCGGTGCCGCCGGCCAGCATCAGGTCGGCATTGCCCAGACGGATCTGGTCGGCCGCCATCGCCACGGCCTGGATGCCGGACGAACAGAAGCGGTTGATGGTCTGACCGGCCACGGTATTGGGCAGGCCGGCCAGCAGCACGCCGATACGCGCCACGTTCATGCCTTGCTCGCCCTCGGGCATGGCGCAGCCGATGATGGCGTCGTCGATCCGCGACAGATCGATGCCCGGCGCCTGCGCCACCACCGCACGCAGCACGTGCGCCAGCATGTCGTCAGGACGGGTATTACGGAACACGCCCTTCGGCGCCTTGCCCACCGGTGTACGCGTGGCGGCAACGATGTAGGCTTCTTGAATCTGCTTGCTCATGTGGCTTTCTCCGAAAGCCGGGAATGGGGAGTAGGGAATCGGGAATCGCAACTGCGGATTCGCCTGAGTTCACCCTCGACATCGACCGGCAGAATAGTGGGAGGAGCAGGGAATCGATTTGGCTTTCACCATTCCCGATTCCCCATTCCCGATTCTCAGTTCCTCAGCGGCTTGCCCGTCTTGAGCATGTGGCCGATGCGTGCCTGGGTCTTCTCCTGCTGGGCCAGCTCGACGAAGTGCTTGCGCTCCAGCTTGAGCAGCCATTCCTCGTCCACCAGCGCGCCGCGGTCGATCTCGCCGCCGCACACCACCGTGGCGATGCGGGTGGCGATCTCGTAGTCGTATTCGCTGATGAAGCGGCCTTCCAGCATGTTGACCAGCAGCATCTTGAAGGTGGCGATACCGACGTCGCCGGCGACCGGGATGCGGCGTGCCGGCAGCGGCGCGCGGTAGCCGCCTTCGGCCAGTGCACGCGCTTCGGCCTTGGCGATGTGCAGGGCTTCATAGCTGTTGAACACCACCTTGTCGGTGGCGCGCAGCAGGCCCAGTTCCTTGGCATTGATCGCCGAGTTGGACACCTTGGCCATCGCCACGGTCTCGAAGGTCTTCTTGAGTTCGGCGAACACGTCGCCGCCAGGGCCGGCCGCCACCGAGGCACGCACCGCCAGTTCCTTGAGGCCACCACCGGCCGGCAGCAGGCCGACGCCAGCTTCGACCAGGCCGATGTAGCTTTCCAGCGAGGCCACCGTCTTGGCGCTGTGCATCTGGAACTCGCAGCCACCGCCCAGTGCCAGGCCGCGCACCGCCGAAATCACCGGCACTTGCGCGTACTTGATGCGCTGGCTGGTGGCCTGGAAGTTGGCGACCATCGCCTCGAACGCATCGACCTTGCCGGCTTGCAGCAGGCCCAACGCACCGGCCAGATCGGCACCAGCGGAGAAGGGTTCCTTCTGCTGCCAGATCACCAGGCCGGCGAAGTCTTTCTCCGCGCGGCCAACAACTTCCTGCAGGCCATTGAGCACGTGATCGGACACGGTGTTCATCTTGGTCTTGAAGCTGACCACCGCGATGTCGTCGCCGTCGTGCCACATGCGCACGCCGTCGTTCTCGAACACGGTCTCGCCCGGCGAGAACTGCTCGCCCAGCAACGGGTCCGGGAAGCGCTGGCGCTTGTACACCGGCAGCGCCGAACGCGGCAGCTTGGCATCGCGCGCCGGGCTGTAGGAACCCTCGGCCGCATGCACGCCATCGCGGCCGTCGAACACCCAGTTCGGCAGCGGCGCGCTGCTCATGCTCTTGCCGCTGGCAATGTCTTCGGCAATCCACTGCGCCACCTGCTTCCAGCCGGCGGCCTGCCAGGTCTCGAACGGGCCCAGCGACCAACCGTAGCCCCAGCGGATCGCCAGATCCACATCGCGCGCGGTCTCGGCGATGTCGGCCAGGTGATAGGCGCTGTAGTGGAACAGGTCACGGAACGTCGCCCACAGGAACTGCGCCTGCGGATGCTGGCTCTCGCGCAGCTTGGCGAACTTTTCGGCCGGATTCTTGATCTTCAGGATCTCGACCACTTCCGGCGCCGCGCTTCGGTCGGCCGGGCGGTAATCCTGCTTCTGCAGGTCCAGCACCACGATGTCCTTGCCGACCTTGCGGAAGATGCCGGCGCCGACTTTCTGGCCGAGCGCGCCCTTGGCGATCAGCGCCTCCAGCCACTTCGGCGACTTGAAATACTGGTGCCACGGGTCGTCCGGCAGGGTGTCGCCCATGGTTCTGATCACGTGCGCCATGGTGTCCAGGCCAACCACGTCCGAGGTGCGGTAGGTCGCCGACTTCGGGCGGCCGACCAGCGGGCCGGTCAGGCCATCGACTTCATCGAAGCCCAGGCCGAACTCGGCGGTGTGGTGGATGGTGGACAGGATCGAGAACACGCCGATGCGGTTACCGATGAAGTTCGGGGTGTCCTTGGCGTACACCACACCCTTGCCGAGCGTGGTGACCAGGAAGCTTTCCAGGCCTTCGAGCACGGCCTTGTCGGTGCCCTTGGCCGGAATCAGCTCGGCCAGGTGCATGTACCGCGGCGGGTTGAAGAAGTGCACGCCGCAGAAGCGGTGGCGCAGCTGCTCCGGCAGCACGTCCGACAGCTTGTTGATGCCCAGCCCGGACGTATTGGAGGCCAGCACCGCATGCTCGGAGACGAACGGGGCGATCTTCTTGTACAGGTCCTGCTTCCAGTCCATCCGCTCGGCAATCGCCTCGATGATCAGGTCGCAGTCGCGCAGCTGCTCCAGCCCGCTCTCGTAGTTGGCCGGCGTGATCGCCTCGGCCAGCGCCTTGCTGGCGAGCGGGGCGGGGCTGAGCTTGCCCAGGTTGGCGATGGCCTTGAGCACGATGCCGTCGGCCGGACCTTCCTTGGCGGGCAGGTCGAACAGCACGGTGTCGACACCGGCATTGGTGAGGTGCGCGGCGATCTGTGCGCCCATGACGCCGGCACCGAGCACGGCGGCGCGACGGACTAGCAACGGATTGGACATAGCGATGAGCCTTTGGTGAGTGCGACTACGGTGTGGAATGGGTGCGGAAACCGGGTTCCGCGAAACGAATCAGTTCGCGCGCGGCATGCGCGCGATGGTCGGCCTCGCTCACGCCCGCCGGGCGTTTGATGAGGCCGAAATCGGCCATGGCATAGGTGAGCGCTCCAGCCAGGAAGTCCAGGCGCCAGTACAGCTCCTCCTTGCTCAGGCCCGGCACGCAGCCGGCGATGGCCTTGCCGAACTCGCGCAGCACATGGCCGTAATGGTCGGAGAGGAACTTGCGCAGGTTGTCGTTCTTTTCCGCATAGGCCCTGGCGATCACGCGGACGAAGGCGCCGCCACTCTGGCGGTCCTGGGCCATGGCCAGCGCCGGTTCCACGAACGCGGCCAGCACCGCGGTGAGTTCGCCCGGCTGGCTACGCTTGGCGGCCTCGAGCTGCTGCAGCCGTGCGGCGGTCATCTCGTCCATGCGCCGGCGGAACACCTCGTTGACCAGGTTTTCCTTGGAGCCGAAGTGGTAGTTGACGGCGGCGATATTGACGTCGGCCTGGGTAGTGAGCTGGCGCAGCGAGGTGCCGGCGAACCCGTGCTGTGCGAACAGCTCCTCGGCCGCGCTGAGGATGCGGTCCTTGGTCGAGAAGTGGGCGGGCTTGGGCATGGACAGGCGTGGCGCTCAATCAAACGATTGTTTGAGTCTACGGGCTCGCAGACGCCATGGTCATGCCGCACTGCAGCACGATTTAGGGCCTGGTATGCAAAGGTAAGGACGACGGGATAGAATTGACCATCGCAAAGAAGGCTAAGCCCGCGTTTTGACGCGGGTTTTTTTCATGATAACCTCGGGCCCTCAGTGGCCCGCCCAACGGAGATTCTCCCATGGCGCTGGAGCGCACCCTGTCCATCATCAAGCCCGACGCCGTCGCCAAGAACGTCATCGGTGAAATCTACAGCCGCTTCGAGAAGGCTGGCCTGAAGGTCGTGGCCGCCAAGTACAAGCAGCTGTCGCGCCGCGAAGCCGAAGGCTTCTACGCCGTGCACCGCGAGCGTCCGTTCTTCAACGCGCTGGTCGAATTCATGATCTCCGGCCCGGTGATGATCCAGGCGCTGGAAGGCGAGAACGCCGTGGCCGCACACCGCGACCTGCTGGGCGCCACCAACCCGAAGGACGCCGCACCGGGCACCATCCGTGCCGACTTCGCTGATTCGATCGATGCCAACGCCGCCCACGGCTCGGACTCGGTCGAGAACGCTGCCAACGAAGTCGCGTATTTCTTTGCTGCAACTGAAGTGGTCTCGCGCTGAGGCCGAGAGAGTCGAATCGTGAATGAGGTCGTGATCCCCTCCGTGTTGCTGGACGTTCCCGTCCCGGCGGCACCGGTGCACAAGCAGAACCTGCTCGACCTCGACCGCGAGGGACTGGAGCACTTCTTCGCCGATACGCTCGGCGAGGCGCGCTACCGTGCTCATCAGGTGATGAAGTGGATTCACCATCGCTATGTCACCGATTTCGACCAGATGACGGACCTCGGCAAGGCGTTGCGTGCGAAATTGCACCAGCACGCCGAGGTCCTCGTCCCGAATGTCGTGTTCGACAAACCGTCGACCGACGGCACCCACAAGTGGCTGCTGGCCATGGGGACCGACGGGAAGAATGCGATCGAGACGGTCTATATCCCCGACAAGGGCCGTGGCACGCTGTGCGTGTCTTCCCAGGTCGGCTGCGGCTTGAACTGCACCTTCTGTTCGACCGCCACCCAGGGCTTCAACCGCAACCTCACCACCGCCGAGATCATCGGGCAGGTCTGGGTTGCCGCGCGTCACCTGGGCAACGTGCCGCACCAGCAGCGTCGCCTCACCAATGTGGTGATGATGGGCATGGGCGAGCCACTGATGAATTTCGACAACGTCGTGCGCGCGATGAGCGTGATGCGCGACGATCTGGGCTACGGCCTGGCCAGCAAGCGGGTGACGCTGTCCACCTCGGGCCTGGTGCCGATGATCGACCGGCTGGCCACCGAAAGCGACGTGTCGCTGGCCGTTTCGCTGCATGCCGCCAACGACGTGCTGCGCGAGAGCCTGGTGCCATTGAACAAGAAATACCCGATCGCCGAGTTGATGGAGTCGTGCGCGCGCTACCTGCGCGGCAACAAGAAGCGCGACTCGGTGACGTTCGAATACACCTTGATGAAGGGCATCAACGACCAGCCCGAGCATGCGCGTCAGCTCGCCCGGCTGATGCGGCAGTTCGACAACGCCGTGCAGTCCAAGGATGCCGGCAAGGTCAACCTGATTCCGTTCAACCCGTTCCCCGGCACGCGCTACGAGCGCTCTGGCGAAACCGAGATCCGCGCATTCCAGAAGATCCTGCTCGATGCGCAGGTGCTGACGATGGTACGCCGCACGCGTGGCGACGATATCGATGCAGCCTGTGGTCAGCTCAAGGGCCAGGTAATGGACCGGACCCGTCGTCAGGCGGAATTCCGCCGCACATTGGAAGGGCAGGCCGATCGAGATGCGGCAGCGTGATATCGCGTTAATGGCGGCCGCGGTGATCGCGCTCAGCGCGGTTGGCTGCGGCGGGCGCAATGCCAAGGCCGGCACGGTGAAAACGGTCGAAGAGGTTGCGCCGATCTATTCGTTTCGCGACAACGCGGCCACCAAGAGTCGTCTGGGGGTGCAGGAAAAGCTTGGCCTGGCCAGCAATCGCCTGCGCACTGGCGATTACGTCGGCGCGGAAGAGCAGGTGCGCGCCGCGCTGAAGAAAGATTCCCAGTCGGTAGATGCCATTGGCATGCTCGCCCTGATTCAAGACGCGAAAGGCGACAGGGCGGCTTCGGGTGCCTCCTACCGCCGCGCCACAGAGCTTGCGCCGCAACGTGGCGATGTGCTCAACAACTACGGCGCATGGCTCTGTGCCAATGGCCAACCGGCAGAGTCGCTGGTCTGGTTTGATCGCGCGTTGACGGATCGCAGCTATTCCTCGCCTGCATCGGCGCTTGGCAATGCCGGCGGCTGCGCGCTCAAGGTGGGGCAGTTAGAGCGTGCGTCCCGTGACCTGCGCAAGGCGCTGGAATTCGACCCGAATAATCCGTATGCGCTGGAGTCGATGGCCCGTTCCGAAGCGGGCAAGCGCAATTATTTCGAAGCCCGCGCATTCGTCGAACGACGGCTCGCGGCTGCACCGGCAACTGCTTCCGTGTTACAACTCGCCATTCAGATTGAGCAAGGGCTCGGCGACAAGGTAGCTGCCGGCCGTTATCAACAGCGGTTGGTCAAGGAATTTCCTGACGCAGCGACCGCTACTCCTGGGGCCAATGCATTGTGATCAGTGATTCCAATCCGAATCCTTTCGAGCAGGAAAAGGGATGCGGGCAGCAGTTGCGCGACGCGCGCGAAGCGGCAGGTCTGAGCGTGGACGATGTGGCAGGCAAGCTGCGCATGCCGGCCCACGTGGTGCGTTCGCTCGAACAGGAAGAATGGCAGCGTCTCGGCGCGCCGGTCTTCGTGCGCGGGCAGTTGCGCAGCTACGCGCGCCTGCTGCGTGTCGATCTGGATCCGCTGCTGCAGCAAACCACGATTGCGCCGGTTGAACCGGTCAAGCTGGTCAGTCACACGCATACCCCGCGTGCCCGGCGGATTCTGGAAAGCACCGCTCGCAAGGCGATGTACGTCGTGATCACCGGCGTGTTCGCAGTGCCGGTGTGGTACGCCACGCGCTCGCACCTGGATGGCCAGGGGCCAAGCACCGTGTCGCTGGACAGCATGCCGGATGCTGCCAAGACCGGCACGCCCGCGCGGACTGCCGAGCCGCCGTCCTCCGTGCCGCGTGAACAGCCGGCGCCGTATATCGCGTCGATGACGCCGGTGCCGCGCGCCACGACTGCTGTTGAGGCCCCGGCCGCCAGCAGTGCGGGCACGTTGTCGTTGCGTTTCAGCGGTGACAGCTGGGTGCAGATCCTGGCACCGGATGGCAGCGCGGTGGAAAAAGCGTTGATCCGTGCCGGCGAGCAGCGCACCTATTCACCGGGCCAGATCGGCCGTGTGGTGCTGGGCAATGCGTCGGCGGTAGAGGTTCAGCAGGGCGGCAGTATCGTCGACGTGAAGCCGTTCCAGCGCGCTAACGTGGCACGTTTTGCGGTATCCTCCGACGGCTCCGTGGTGCCTGCTTCCGAATAGAAGCGGACTGCGGTTTTTCATTTTCCCCTTTTGATGTTCCGCGCCTGCAGGTGGCGGAGCGAGAGTACGCATGGCGATCGACGATCTGCTCGACGAACACGAACAAGGTGAACGGGTTCGTTCCTGGTTGAGAAAGAATGGCGCGGGTCTGATTGGCGGAGTCCTGCTGGGACTGGCCCTGATCCTGGGGTGGCAGTGGTGGCAGAAGCGCAACACGACCGCGTCGGTGGAGGCCAATGCCCGTTACGAGGCCGTGGTCAAGTCGATCCAGGGCAAGGACCTGGACAAGGCCGCCAAGGACATCGTGGCGCTGGACGACGGCAAGGGTGGCGTTTACGCCGAGCTCGCTGCGCTGCGGCTGGCCAAGGCCCAGATGGATGCCGGCAAGACCGCCGAAGCGATCAAGACATTGCGTGATGTGCCCGCCGAAGGCGAGCTCAAGCAGATCGTGCAGCAGCGACTGGCGCGTGTGCTGACCGACAGCGGCAAGCCGGATGAGGCGATCAAGCTGCTGGTCGATGCGCAGGATCACACCAGCCTGGAAATCCGCGCCGATGCGCTGGTGAAGCAGGGCAAGCGCGATGAAGCACGCGCGCTCTATACCAAGGCACTGGCAACGGTGGATGTGGCATCGCTGCAGCGCCGCCTGCTGGAAACCAAGCTGATGGATGTGGGCGGCACCGTGCCCGATCCGGCGGAGCCGATTTGATGAAGCAGGTTGATATGTACAAGCGCGTTGCATTGATCGCCCTGATGGGCATGTCGCTGGCGGGCTGCAGCACCGTCAAGGGTTGGTTCGCAGGCAAGGACGCGGCTGCCAAGAAGGCGCAGGAACCGGCCGAACTGGTCAAGTTCGAGCCTTCGGTCAAGGTCGACAAGCTGTGGTCCACCGGCGTGGGCAAGGGCGAGGGGCACATCGGTGTGCGTCAGCGTCCGGCCGTGGCCGATGGCAAGGTGTATGCCGCCGCCATCACCGGTGGCGTGCAGGCGCTGGATCTGCAGACCGGCAAGCGCGTGTGGGAATACAAGCCCAAGAAAGAAGAGCGCAACGATCGCAAGTTCAAGCAGCGCCTGTCCGGTGGCCCGAGTGTGGGCGAGGGCCTGGTAGTGATCGGCACGCTGTCCGGTGACGTGATCGCGCTGAATCAGGCCGACGGCACCGAGAAGTGGCGGGCCAAGGTACCGAACGAAGTCATCGCCGCGCCTGCCATCGCGCAGAGCCTGGTGCTGGTGCGCAGCAACGACGGCCGCGTGAGTGCGTTCGATGCAGCCACCGGCGAGCGTCGCTGGTTCCATGCCGAGGAAGGTCCGACCCTATCGGTGCGCGGCAATGCGCCGATCGTGACCGGCCCGGGCGTGGTGTTTGTCGGCAACGATGTCGGCACCCTGAGCGCCCTGGCGCTGCAGGATGGCCGCCCGTTGTGGGAACAGGCCATCGGCGTGCCGGAAGGCCGTACCGAGCTGGAGCGCATGTCCGACGTGGACGGCGCCCCGGTGCTGGATGGCACCACCCTGTACGCAACCAGCTTCAAGAACGAAACCCTCGCCCTGGAAGGTCCCAGTGGCCGTCCGCTGTGGACACGCGATCACGGCGGTGCCGGTGGTCCGGGCGTGTCGTCCAGCGTGGTGGTGGTGGCCGACAACGCCGGTTCGGTGTGGGGCCTGGACAAGTCCAGCGGTGCGGCGATGTGGTCGCAGGCTGCGCTTGCACGCCGCTCGTTGACCGGTGTAGCCATCCAGGGTGACTACGCCGTGGTGGGGGATTACAAGGGCTACCTGCACTGGCTGAAACTCAGCGACGGTGCTCTGGCCGCGCGCGCTCGCGCTGGACGCGACACGCTGCTGGCACAGCCGCTGGTCGTCGATGGCATTCTGCTGGTACAAAATACCGACGGCGATATCACCGCCTTCCGGTTGGCACAATAAGGACCTTGCGATGCTGCCCCTGGTCGCCCTGGTTGGACGGCCCAATGTCGGCAAGTCCACCATCTTCAATGCGCTGACGCGCACCCGTGACGCGCTGGTCCATGACCAGCCTGGCGTCACCCGCGACCGCAACTACGGCGTCTGCCGGCTCGACGAGCAACAGCCCTTCATCGTGGTCGATACCGGTGGTATCGCCGGTGACGAGGAGGGCTTGGCCGGCGCCACCGCGCGCCAGGCACGTGCTGCGGCTGGCGAAGCCGATCTGGTGTTGTTCGTGGTCGATGGCCGCGAGGGCGCCTCGTCGCTGGACGACGAAATCCTTGCCTGGCTGCGCAAGCTGGCCCGGCCGACCGTGCTGGTGATCAACAAGATCGACGGTACCGATGAAGAATCGGTGCGTTCGGAGTTTTCGCGCTATGGCTTCTCCGATGTGGTGGCGCTGTCGGCCGCCCATCGGCAGGGCATCGACGACTTGCTGGAAGAAGTCGGTGCGCGTTTGCCGGAGGAAGGTGCGGGCGAACTGCTCGATAACGACCCCGCGCGCGTGCGCATTGCATTCGTCGGTCGCCCGAACGTGGGCAAGTCGACGCTGGTCAATCGCCTGCTGGGTGAGGAGCGGATGATCGCGTCGGAAGTTCCGGGCACCACGCGCGATTCGATCGCCGTGGACCTGGAGCGTGACGGGCGCCAGTACCGCCTGATCGACACGGCCGGCCTGCGTCGCCGCGGCAAGGTGGAAGAGGCGGTCGAGAAGTTCAGCGCGTTCAAGACGCTGCAGGCGATCGAGCAATGCCAGGTCGCGGTGCTGATGCTGGATGCCACCGAAGGCGTAACCGATCAGGACGCGACCATTCTCGGTGCGATTCTCGATGCGGGCCGCGCACTGGTGGTGGCGATCAACAAGTGGGATGGGCAGAGCGACTATCAGCGTGCCCAAGCCGAAGACCTGTTGTCGCGCAAGCTGGGCTTTGTGAACTGGGCCGAGGCAGTGCGGATCTCCGCGTTGCACGGCTCGGGCATGCGTGAGCTATTTCAGGCGATCCATCGTGCGCATGCATCGGCCACGCATGAGTTCAGCACCAGCGAAGTGAACCAGGCGCTGGAAATTGCCTACGAGACCAATCCGCCGCCGAGCATTCGCGGGCATGTCTCCAAGCTGCGTTACGTGCATCCCGGTGGCGCCAATCCGCCCACCTTCATCGTGCATGGCACGCGCCTGAAGGTGCTGCCGGAGTCGTACAAGCGTTATCTGGAAAACTTCTTCCGTAAGCGCTTCAAGCTGGTCGGCACGCCGGTGCGTTTCATTTTCCGCGAGGGTGCCAATCCGTACGAGGGCAAGAAGAATCCGCTCTCCGATCGGCAGATTGCGCGCAAGCGTCGCCTGATGCGGCACGTCAAGGGCAAGTAAGCCGGCACGGCGCGCTGGTATCCTGCGCGCCATGACCGACTATCCCTCCCGCATTCCTTACGCACGGGCACTGGAGATTCTCCGCGCCGTGGCGGCCAACAACCGCCTGCCCGACGAAAACATCGCCACCTCGCGTGCCGACGGCAGGATCTCCGCCGCCGACCTGATCGCGCCACTGTCGCTGCCGCCGTTCGCCAATAGCTCAATGGACGGTTTTGCCGTGCGCCACGCCGATACGCTGGGCGAGGACGTGCGTCTGCAGCTGGTGGGCGAGCAGTTTGCCGGCGACTCCTGGAGCGGCACACTGACTGCCGGACACTGCCTGCGCATCACCACCGGCGCGCCGTTGCCGGCCGGTGCCGACACCGTGGTGCCGAAGGAAGACGCCGACGAGCAGGCAGGTCTGGTGCACCTGCGCACGCACCCGACACTGGGGGCGGCGGTGCGGCTGGCGGGCAGCGACGTGCGCGCGGGCGATCTGGTGATCCAGCCCGGCCAGGTCCTTACCCCGGCGCGGATTGGCCTTGCCGCTGCGCTGGGCGTGTCGCGGCTTGCGGTGGCGCCGCGCCCGACCATTGCGGTGCTGGCGACCGGTGACGAGCTGGTGGAGCCGGGCATGCCGCTGGGGCCGGGGCAGATCTACAACAGCAACCGCGACATGTTGATGGCGCAGCTGCGGGCACTGGGCTATGCGCCGACCGCCTGGCCAACCTTGCCGGACGATCCGCAGCGCATCCGCACCATGCTGGAAGATGCGGCGGCGGCCTTCGATGTGGTGATCACCTGTGGCGGCGTGTCGGCTGGCGAAAAGGACTATCTGCCTCGCCTGATCCAGGAATTGGGGCAGATCCATTTCTGGCGCGTGCGTATGCGCCCGGGGATGCCGGCGGTGTTGGGGCAGATCGGCCGCTGCCTGGTGTTGGGCCTGCCGGGCAACCCGGTGTCGGTGCTGGCGACGTTGATCGCCTACGGCGTGCCGCTGCTGGATGCCCTGCAGAGCCGCAGCGAGCCGCGGCCGGTGTGGCATGCGGCCTTGTCGGCGCCCTGGGACAAGCGCCACGAACGCCTGGAGTTTCTGCGCGGCCGGCTGGACTGTGGCGCCGATGGCCGCCTGGTCGCAACGCCCCACCGTGGCGATGCCTCGCATCTGCTGCGCGGCGCGGCCGACAGCAACGTATTGATCGTGCTGCCGGAGGCGGCGCGCCACTACGACGCGGGCGAGGTGGTGCGGGTGATTCCTTACGCGCTGTAGCTGCCGTGCGTCAGGCCGGTTTGCCGCAGAAGCTGGCGTAGTCGGCATAGCCGGGAAATGCCGTGCCTGGTGCGCACACCGGGCACTGCGGATCGGGCGGCAGGCGGATCTCGCGAAAGCGCATGGCCAATGCGTCGAAGCTGAGCAGGCGCCCGGCCAGGCTGTCGCCGAGCCCGAGCAAGAGCTTGATCGCCTCGGTCGCCTGCAACAGTCCGATCACCCCGGGCAGCACACCGAGCACACCGGCCTCGGCGCAACTGGGTGCGAACTCCGGCGGCGGCGGTTCGGGAAACAGGCAGCGGTAGCACGGCAGCTGCCCGCGGTGGCGTCCGGCATCGAACACGCTCAACTGCCCTTCGAACTGTTGCACCGCGCCGTACACCAGCGGCTTGCCGAGCTTCACGCAGGCGTCGTTGAGCAGATAGCGCGCTGCGAAATTATCGGCGCCATCCACCACCACATCGACGTCCTGCAGCAGGGCCTCGACGTTGCTGGCGGTCACGCGCGTCTGGATGGCGTCGACCTGCACCCGCGGATTCAACGCGGCGATGCGTTGCGCGGCCGACACTACCTTGGCCACGCCGACGCTGTCTTCGGTATGCAGGATCTGGCGCTGCAGATTGCTGCGATCCACCACATCGTCATCGGCGATGCGCAGGTGCCCGACGCCGGCGGCGGCAAGATAAAACGCGGCCGGCGAACCGAGCCCACCGGCACCGATCAGCAGAACGCGCGCGCGCGCCAGGCGCTGCTGCCCGTCGATGCCCACCTGCGGCAGACGCAGATGCCGTGAGTAGCGTTCCAGAAAATCCACTTCGTCTGGCGGCAGCGTCGGCCGTACCAGCGGCAGCCCGTCGCGCGACCAGGCAGTGGTGCCGCCGAGGACCGATAGCGCGTGCCGATAGCCCTGCTCGCGCAGCTGCGCGGCGGTCTGCGCGGAGCGTTTGCCGCTCTGGCAGATCAGCAGGATGTCGCGATCGCGGTCGGGCAGATGCTGCGCCGGTGCCTGCTCCAGATCGGCCTGTGCGATCGCAAGCGCGCCTTCGGCCTGGCCGCTGACGCGTTCGTGCGGTTGGCGGATATCGATCAGCAAGGCGCCGCGCAAGGCGCGGGCGCGGGCTTGGGCAGGAGAGAGGTCGTGGCTCATGCGGCCATTGTCGCGCAAAGCCTACATCCGATGACGCACCTGTGTGTTGCGCAGCATGCGACTGGCCTGCATGAAGAGCGCGTGCGGATCACGCTGGATGGGCATGTGCCGATCACACGGCTTGGGCCGGTACGTGGCTGTAATCCAGTGCTTACCGGTGTGGCGCCAGTTGCGCGCTCGCGCCTGGTTCGTCCGCCCATTGCCGAACGCAGAACGTGCAGTGCGCCATACCTGCAGCCGGCTTCAGGAGAATGTCATGACCCCACTTTTTTGCGTATCGCCTGCGCATTGCAGACGCGCAATACGCCACCCGTTGGCGTTGTCGATCGCGCTGCTGCTCAGCGCAGGCGTGCACGCGCAGGAGGCCGCACCTCACGGCACTGCCGCTGCGCAGCCAGCCACCGCGCAGCCAACGTCCACGCTGGATGCGGTGCAGGTGCGTGGCGTGCGCAGCAGCGTGGAAAGCGCCATTTCCACCAAGCAGGCGCACAAGGAGATCAGCGATTCGATCGTGGCCGAGGACATCGGCAAGCTGCCCGATAACAGCGTCGCCGCGGCTCTGCAGCGGGTGACCGGTGTGCAGGTGGCGCGTGCCGGCGGCGAAGTGGGCCAGGTGCTGGTGCGTGGCCTGCCGAACGTCATCACCACGCTGGACGGGCGCAATGTCTTCACCACCGTAGGACGCGACATGGAGTTGGCGGATGTGCCGGCGGAGTTGTTGCGCAGCGTGGACGTGTACAAGACCACCGGTGCGCAATTCCAGGAAGGCGGCATCGCCGGTGTGGTGGATGTGCATCTGCGGCGGCCGTTCGATTTCGACGACGACAGCACGATTGCCGGCAGCGTCAGCGCATTGCGCGGCGATCAGGCGGAAAAGACCGTGCCCAATGGCAGCCTAACCATGAGCCAGCGCTGGGAGACCGGGGTGGGGCGCATGGGCGTGATGGGCAGTGTGGCCTACCAGCGTCGCCCGTATCAGGAGTCCAACACGCTCTACGGTACCTATGACCTCAAGCCGAATCCGCTGGATCCAGCGCAGCAGCTCTACGTGCCGTACAGCGCCGGTGGGTTGATGGCGCGTGGCGACCGCAAGCGCAAGTCGGCCAATCTCTCGTTTCAGTGGGCGCCGAGCGACAACAGCGAAATCTACGTCGACACCTTGTACATCGGTTACGACAACCGGCCACAGGTGAATTACTGGCTGCCATTCCCGGGGCTGGCGAACGCGGAGAACACCGAATCGGTGAGCGTGCGCCCCGGCAGCAACGTGCTCGATGGCCTGGTGGCGCGCGATCTGCAGACGCTGTCCAGCACGCAGGCGCACAAGAACGCGTCGGACACCTACCAGGCCGCGCTGGGTGGGCGCTGGAGCGGGGAGCGCGTGAAGCTCAGCACCGAGCTGGCGTACACCTACAGCGATGCGAAGAATCGTGCATTCACGCTGGACATGGACACGCGTGCGCCGCTGCTGCACATGCGCTCAGGCGGTGGCGCGGCCGATACCTGGATCACCCAACGCGATGGCAGCCCGTATGACATCACTGCGCCGGGCAACTGGGTCTTGCGCCAGTACTACGACAGCTGGAACCGGCAGCGCGGCGAAGAATGGGCCTGGCGGGGCGATGCCACCTTCGACCTGGATGCCGGACCGCTGACCTCGCTGGAGGTGGGCGCGCGTGCCAGCCGGCGCACCGCGACCAATCATTCCGGCGACACCGGTGCGCGCGACAACATCACCGGCGCGCCGATCTTGCTGAGCGACGTGCCCGGGCTGGCATCGGTGACGCCAGGCAACATGCTCGACGGCGCGCGCGCGTTCACCAGCGACCGCTGGGCCTCCGCCAACCAGGACGTGCTGCTGCAGCAAAGCGCACGCCTGCGGACGCTGATGGGCCAGTCGCCGGAAGCGCCGCTGGAAAATCCGGCGTTGTTCTTTGATGACCGCGAAGACAACTACGCGGTGTATGCACAGCTGAACTATGGTTTCTCGCTGGGGCCGGTGCCGGTGGATGGGCGGATCGGTGCACGCGCGACGCGGCTGGATTCCAGCCTGGAGGGCAGCCAGTCGCTGGACGGTGTGCTGAGCCCGGTGAGCATCGATCGCCGCATCGACAAGGTGTTGCCCAACTACAGCGCCAACTTCACCTTGTACGAGAACCTGATCTTGCGCCTGGCCGGCAGCACCACCATTACGCGGCCGGAATTTGCCGACCTCAACCCGCAACTTGCGTTGTATCAGTCGACCGAATCGCTGCCCGCGCGCGGCAATGGCGGCAACCCGCAGCTGCGCCCGGTGGAATCGCGCAATGCCGACCTGTCGCTGGAGTGGTACTTCCGCCCGGGATCGCTGCTGTCGCTGGCGGGCTTCCATCGGGACATTGACGGCTATATCCAGAACTATGCCGCCGACGAGGTGATCGACGGCATCACCTATTCGATCAGCCGCCCGCGTAACACCGGGCAGGGCAGTTTGAAGGGCGTTGAGGTGGGCTACACGCAGTTCTATGACTTCTTGCCGGGCTGGTTGTCGGGCTTCGGAACCCAGCTCAACTACACCTATATTTCGGCCGAAGCCGACTCGCCCGAGCGCATCAGCCAGCCGCTGACCAATGTCTCCAAGAACGCCTACAACGCGATCTTGATGTACGAATATGCACGCTTCTCCGCGCGCGTGGCCTACAACTGCCGCGGCGATTATGTGGTGAGCTTCAACAGCTCCGGTGACCAGCCCGAGCAGATCAATCAGGGGCGCGAAAAGTGGCTGGATGTGGCGTTCAACTACGAGCTGAGCGAGCGGCTGACGGTGTTTGCCGAGGCGTCCAACCTGCTGGGCACCACCACCGACAATTACTTTGGCCAACGTGGTGCGTTTCCGCGCGAAGTTGCATCGCCCGAGCGCACGTATTCGCTAGGTCTGCGCTTCCGGCTGTAACGCGCACTCGACCGCGTGGCCGGTACGTTGGCGCCAAGCTCACCCGCTGCTGGGTAGCGTGGACGCGTAAAGGAGACCCCCATGACCCCTGATATCGACGCACAACTGAAAACACTGGCCGACGAACTCCCCGAGTTGCGGCGGCAGCATCCCGATGACTTCTGGGATGTGTTCCATGCACGCGCAGAGGCCATTACCGCTGCGGTGCAGAGCAAGGAGGATGCCGCGCAGGTGACCAAGCGCATCGACGACATGCTCGCGGCCAACCAACTTGGGCCGGCGGACCCTGGCGCTTAGCACCGATGGTGTAACGCGCATTCTTTGCGCAGATGAGTAATGGATACAGATCGCCGCTCTTGCGGCGATCTGTATTTGCAGCGAGAGATGTAGGCAGAAACCGGCCAAGCGACGGTGCTCGCCTGACCGGCGCCAGGCTTACTCGCCGTGGATACGTCCACTTTCGCCCGCGCGATACAACGTGCCTGCAGGATCGACGGCAGCGCGATCCTGTTGCTGGGTCTTGGACCGCATGGCGGAGAGCGCGTCCGCCATGCGCGGCATCAGCCGGGTCACGGTGATATTTGCGTTGGCCATCGCGCCCACCTTGACGTCGCGGCCGCCGTGTTCGGCCGCATGCAGGATGGCGTTGGCAACGCGCATCGGTTCGATCAGCGGCGGCGGCAATTGCGGTTCTGCTTGCATGTAGTTGCGCGCATGCTGCGGATAAGGCGTGTCCACCGCGGTGGGCTGAATCAGCACCACCGACACCGGTTGTTTGGCCAGGCCTTCGATCTCGATGCGCAGGCTGTCGGTGAAGCCTTTCACCGCATGCTTGGATGCCGAATACATGCCTTGCCAGGGGACCACGGCCTCCGAGGCTTCGCTCCCGATGTTGATCAATGCGCCGCCGCTTGTGGCCAGGTGCGGGAGCGCGATGCGCGAGCCATAGACCACGCCCCAGAAGTTGATATCGAACATGCGCCGGCTGTCGTGATCGTCTACGTCCTGCAACAGGCCGAAGATTGCCACGCCGGCATTGTTGACCCAGGTGTCGATGCGGCCGAAGCGTGCGATTGCCGTGTCTGCGGCGTGTTGCAGCTGCGCCGGTTCGGTGACGTCGGCGACCACGGCGATGGCCTGATGGCCCTGTGTGGTGAGCAGGTCGGCCACTTCCTGCAGCACACCGGCACTGCGCGCAACCAGGACGACACTGGCGCCTGCTTCGGCGGCGGCCAGCGCGGTGCACAGGCCGATGCCGCTGGAGGCACCGGTGATGACAATGACCTGCTGGTCGAGAGGGCGATGCTTGACCATGGCGTAGCTCCGTGGAAAATCCTGGACGCTAGGCACGCGTTTCTCACCACGCGGTGAAGCCAGTCTCGAGCATCTTCACGTGCGTAGCGCGAAAGCGGCAGGTGTGAAGTCTGCGCATGCGCCGGGAGCGCATGTGGAGTGCGATTCACGTGCTGCTGCGTGCACCGAGCTCAGCGTGCCAGGCATCACCGTAACAAGAGCAGACCAGCAATGACGATGCACGCGTCGACCACCGACCATGTTAGGCACGCACCGCAGCGTCTGCGCGATGACGCTGCGGACGCGACAGCGCAGACCCAAGGACGGATTGCACAGGCACCGCAGCGCGATGTGCTCCCGGCCTTGCTGCGAGACGGCTATGCCTTTGTGTCCAGACACTGCGAGGCGCTGGGCAGCGATGCTTTTCAGGCACGTCTGGCGCTGCAACAAGTGGTGTTCGCGCGCGGGCCGGATGCACTCGCCACCTTCTATCACCCAGGCCGCTTCACCCGCGTTGGCGCGATGCCGCCGACCACGCTGCGCTTGTTGCAGGGACGCGGCAGCGTGCAGCAGCTCGATGGCGATGCGCACCTGCAGCGCAAGCGCCTGTTTCTGTCGGTGCTGACACCTGCCGAAACCTCGCGGCTGGTTGCGTGCTTCGAGGAGGAGTGGAGCCGGCAGGCAGACACCTGGGCGCGTAGCGCACAGATCATCTTGCAGCAGGAAGCCGAACACGTGCTCTGCCGCGCCGCGTGCCGATGGGCGGGGCTGCCTCTGCGCGCGCAACAGAGCAGGCCACTTGCACGCGACCTGGGTGCAATGATCGATGGCGCAGGGGCGTTCGGGCTGCGTTGGGTGCGCGGATGGCGTGGCCGTCGCCGCGTGGAGCGTTGGGTGGCGCGTGCGGTTCGCAATGTGCGGCGTGCCGGGACAGCGCCCGAGGCCAGCATCGCAGCCACGGTGGCCTGGCATCGCGATGCGGACGGCGTGCTGTTGAGCGTGCCCACTGCGGTAACCGAGCTGATCAACCTGTTGCGCCCGATCGTGGCCGTGGCGCGCTGGATCAGCTTCTGCGCGCTTGCCCTGCATGAGCATCCGCCGCTGCGCCCGCGCCTGCGCGCCGGTGAGCCAGGTCTGTTGCAGAACACTGTGCAGGAAGTGCGCCGCTTCTATCCTTTTTTCCCGCTGATTGGCGGGCGGGTGCGCATGCCGTTCGTCTGGCGAGATCGGCATTTCAAGCAGGGCGACTGGATGATGGTGGATCTGTATGGCACCAATCATCATCCTGCGGTCTGGCGCGATCCCGAGCGCTTCGATCCCTCGCGCTTCGAGCACTGGACAGGCAGCCGCTACGACTTCGTGGCGCACGGCGGCGGCAGTGTCGAACGCGACCATCGCTGCCCCGGGGAAAACCCGAGCATCGCACTGCTGATGTCTGCGCTCAGCCTGCTGGCATCCAGCGATTACACGTTACCGCCGCAGGATCTGCGCTACCCATTGAATCGTTTTCCAACGCTGCCGCGCAGCGGCGTGGTGCTACGCGATTTTATTCCGCCGGTGTCGGTAGGCGGCGTTGTCCAGAGTGCGTGAGGGGGTGTTGCGCCGCAACAGCCTTTCTTCGCCATGTCTCGACATGCGCTCGACGAGCGAGTCACGCCGCGCGGGCCAGCATCCTTGCACCACATCCCTTTGGAGAACTGCCCATGAAAACTGCATCCCCACTCCTGGCCGGCCTGGCATTGTCGCTTGGACTTGCGATGAGCGCGCAGGCACAGACCGCTACCCAGCCCGGCAGTAACACGGCACCTAAAAGTGCAGCCACCGCCGCGCCCAGCGAAGACGAGCAGGAAGCACTAGGGATGCTCAGCGCGATCAATACCAGTGAGATCAACGCGGCCAATCTGGCGCTGCAGAAGCAGGCCACCGGCGGGGTGCGTGATTACGCCACGCGCATGATCAAGGAGCACACCGAGAACAACCAGAAGATCGCCAAGTGGTCGCCGGATACCTCAGCGATGGGTGCCAAGCTGCAGATGACCAAGGGCAAGGCAGAGCTGAGCAAGCTGCAAAAGCTCGAGGGCGATCAATTCCAGGCCGCCTACATCAAGGCGATGGTCAAGGACCACACCGAGGCACTGGAAGCACTCGACAAGAAGCTGATCCCGGCAGCGCAAAACCCGCAGGTGGCCGAGCACCTGAAGACCACGCGCCATCACGTGGCCGACCATCTCGCCGCCGCCAAGGCCCTGCAAACCACCACCAAGAATGCCGGGGTGCAGTAAGCCATGAGCCTGACCCCGACCAACCCAGTGGCCGCCGATGCGCAGGGCACACACATCGTGCGCAGCATGACCATCCGCGCCGAGCCGCATCAGATCCTGGATGCGTGGTGCGATGCCACGGTGCAGCAGCGCTTGCTCGAGGGCGCCGCCGTGTTGGTCGATGGGGACGGCCATGCGTCCGAATGGGAATTGCGCGCGCCGCTACAGCAACAGTTGCGCGTGCAGCTGCGCCGCGCCGAGGCGCGATTGGGGGAATCGGTGCGCTACATCGCCGAGGGCGAGCATGGCCTGCAAGTCGATGTCCTGCTGCAGGTGCAGCCCGCACGTGGGCGTGACGCCAGCGAGGTCACCGCCACGCTGCATTACGCGGTGGAGGGCGTGATCGCGCAGCTGTTTACCAAGCTGGTGATCCCAGCGCCCTACGTGCTGCTGGGCAAGACATTGCGGCGGCTGCGCGCATGGCTGGAGGCAGGGGAGATTCCGACCCTGGCGCACACGCCCGCGGCACGTGGCGACAAACATTCCCAGGCAACAGGAGAACAGGTGTGAGAGCACTGTGCTGGAACGGCGTCAACGACCTGCGTGTGGAAACGGTGCCCGACCCGGTGCTGGTCAATCCACGCGATGTCATCCTGAAAGTGGGCTTGAGCACCACCTGCGGTTCGGATCTGCATTTCATCGACGGCTATCTGCCCACCATGCGCGAGGGCGATGTCATCGGCCATGAGTTCATGGGCACGGTGGTGGAAGTGGGTCCGGCAGTGAAGAACGTGCGGGTGGGGCAACGCGTGGTAGTGCCCTCGTTTATTTCGTGCGGCGGCTGCTGGCATTGCGAGCGCAAGGAATATTCCCTGTGCGACAACACCAACCCGCACTGGGAAATGCAGGAGCCGCTGCTGGGTCACCCCACCGCCGGTATTTACGGCTATACGCACGCCTTCGGCGGCTACGCCGGTTCGCATGCCACCTATATACGGGTGCCGCATGCCGACGTTGGCTGCTCCGAAGTGCCGGACGAGGTGTCCGATGAGGACGCCTTATTTTTGTCCGATGCCGGGCCGACCGGCTTCATGGGAGCGGACTTCTGCAACATCCAGCCGGGCGATACGGTGGCGGTGTGGGGCTGTGGCGGCGTCGGCCTGATGGCGCAGCAGAGTGCACGCATTCTCGGGGCAGAGCGGGTGATTGCGATCGATCGGCTGCCCGAGCGCCTGGCCATGGCGCGCGATGTGCTAGGTGTGGAGGTCATCGACTATTCGACTGTCGACAGCGTGGTGGATGTGCTGCGCGAAATGACCGGCGGGCGCGGGCCAGACGCCTGCATCGATGCAGTGGGCATGGAGGCCCATGGCACCGGCATGGGGCATGCCTATGACCGCGTGAAGCAGGCGCTGCATCTGCATACCGACCGCGGCCAGGCGTTGCGCGAGGCGATCCTGGCCTGCCGCAAGGGCGGCATCCTGTCCGTGCTGGGCGTGTATGGGCTGATGGATAAATTCCCGCTCGGCGCGGTCATGAACAAGGGGCTGACCGTGCGCACCGCGCAACAGCATGGGCAGTTGTATGTGCCCAGATTGCTGGACCTGGCCCGCGCAGGCCGGCTCAAATCGAGCTTCCTGATGACCCACAAGATGCCGCTGGAAGAGGCCGCACGCGGCTATGAGATGTTCAAGCACAAGCACGAAGGCTGCGTGCGCGCGGCGTTTGTTCCGTAAGTTGGTCAGTGATTGATGGCATTCCGTTGCCCCGCTGCAACTGCAGGCGGGGCACTCGTGTTTACTGCGCAGTTGCCTCGGCATCCACCACGCCCGGGATCGGCGTCGCTTCCGGGAAGTGTTGGTGCAAGGCGTCCACGCCGTGCTGCGGTTTCGCCAACTCGGTAAGGTCCTTGCGATCGGCGCGGCGCTCGGCCGTGGAAATGGTCGCCGCCTTGTCGCGTTGCTCGATCAACGGCTGCTGGATCTCGCCATCGCGACTGAACGACCACGCCAGCATCGGCTCGCCCAGCGGCAGCGTGTCGCTCGGTGCGGTGCCCTTGCGCGAATGCCAGGTGTGCCAGGTCTTGCCGTAGCTGTTCATCTTGCTGCGCATCAGTTCCTTTTCGGCAACCAGCGGCAGATTGGGTGCAGAGAGCTGGCCGGACAGGATCTCGCCATTGTGCGGATGCCAGAACGCGCGTTCCTGCGCGGGCAGTTGCGCAAACAGGCTTTCGGAGATGATGTACTCGATGCCGGTGAGATTGGCCTCGGCCGTATTGCCATCGTAGAGCGCACACTGCACCAGATCCTGGTTGACCTGGTGGCAGTAGTGATGCGCTTCCATCTGTTGCTCCGGCGCATCCTTCATTGGATGAAAGCCAACCAGGTAGATATCGAGTTTGCCCACCGGTCCATTGGATTGCAGCACCTTGGCGCCGGCTTCGAGGACATTGGTCTTGGTGGTTTCTTCCGCGCCCGGCGGTGTGACCGGCGGTGGAATGCGCGAGCACGCGGCGCATAACGCCAGCGGCAGCAACAAGAGGGACGGTCGCATGCGGTCTCCTTCGATACAGGGGTTGCCAAGGCTAAGGATGCGAGGGGTTCGCTGCGCGTGAGTGCGCATCGGTGCACACGCGCAGCTTCACCTCGCTTGAGCATCGGGTTAATGCGTTAGACGCGATGCTCTTGATCCACGCCAGCGGCCGCCCGCCCATGCCCACCACTCAACGTACGATTGCGACCTACAACGTCAATGGCATCGCCAGCCGCCTGCCGCACCTGCTGCAATGGCTGCAACGCGAGCAGCCGGATATCGTGGGGCTGCAGGAATTGAAATCCACGCAGGAGGCATTTCCGGAACAGGCGATCCGCGATGCGGGCTACGGGGTGATCTGGCAGGGCCAGCGGTCGTGGAACGGCGTGGCACTGCTGGCACGCGGCGCCGAGCCGGTAGAGATCCGGCGCGGCCTGCCGTGGGATCCGGCGGACACGCAGAGCCGCTATCTGGAGGCCGCCATCCACGGGGTGATCGTGGGTTGCCTGTATCTACCGAATGGCAACCCGCAACCCGGGCCGAAGTTCGACTACAAATTGAAGTGGTTCCAGCGCCTGCTCCGGCATGCGGCCACGCTGGTGGCGCTGCCACATCCGGTTGCGTTGATCGGCGACTTCAATGTGGTGCCTACCGATGCGCACATCTACGACCCAAAGGGGTGGCGCAAGGACGCATTGCTGCAGCCGGAGAGCCGCGCCGCGTACGCGCAGTTGCTGGCGCAGGGCTGGACCGACAGCCTGCAGGCCATCCACGGCGATGCACCGGTCTACACGTTCTGGGACTACTTTCGTCAGCACTTCGCGCGTGACCGCGGGCTGCGCATCGATCATCTCTTGCTCAACCGCACGTTGGCGGAGGGGCTACGCGATGCCGGGGTGGACAAGTGGGTGCGTGCGCTGGAGAAGGCCAGCGATCATGCGCCGACCTGGATCACGGTGGATGTGCCAGATACCGATGCAGTGCCAGCAGCTGCGGCCGGGCCTGCACGCAAGCGCCCCAACGTGAAGGAGGCTGCGGCAAATGCGGGCGAGAAGAAGCCGTCTGCGACGAAGAAGGCAGTAAAGAACGCAGCGAAGACCACTGCGGTCACCAAGACAGCTGCAAGGAAGTGTGCCACCAAGAAGACAACAGCCAAAAAGGCATCGGCAAACACCGCATCGGCTGCACCTACAGGCAGGAAGGCAACACCCACGACGACGCGTAAGACCAGCAAACGCCCCACGTCTTAAGCGCGACCACCCAGCCGCTTCAACTTGATCCGCTGCAACACATAGCCGGTGATGCCGGTCGCCAGAATCAATGCATTGCTCACGATAAACACCGCATTGCCAACCAGCGCGCTGTAGAGAATAAACAGCAGCGAGGCGGTGATCTGCCCGATGAAGAGCCAGCGCGATACGCCCTGGATCTGGTCCGACCGCCATTGTTTGTAGATCTGGCGGATGAGGGTGGCAATGAGGACAGCGCTGGCGAGCCAGCCGACGAGATCGACAAATTGCATGCGCGAAGCGAGTGAGGGGATGCGGCAACTGTGCCGGTGCGGATGTGGGCGGGGCGTTCGAGCAGGGTCAAGCACACGTGGCATTGCGCGGCCCCCGTGGCTACGCGGTACCCGGCATGCGAGCGGCCGGGTATCCTAGCCAGGTCATCCATCGATCGGCCCTTTCTGCTCATGATCAGCTACGCCGAGGCCCTTGCTATTGTGCAGCAGCAGGTGGCACCGCTTTCGGGCGAATGGGTGAGCAGTACAGAGGCCGAAGGCCGCATCCTGGCGCAGCACGTGTCGAGCCCAGATGCATTGCCGCCATTCGACAACAGCGCGATGGATGGCGTGGCACTGGCCACCGCCGGCAACGGTGCGCGCGCCGGCAGCGACTATGTGATTGCCGGGACAATCGCTGCCGGCGAAGCGCCTGCGATTGCTGACGGTGCTGCGTGGGAAATCATGACCGGTGCGGCATTGCCTACGGGTGCCGATGCCGTGGTGCCGAGCGAGCAACTCGAGATCCTGGCACAGGATGCCGAGCGCCCCAGCCTGATCCGCCTACGCGCGGACGTGCGTGCCGGGCAGCACATCCGCCGCCGCGGCGAGGACGTGGCGGTCCACGACCGCGTGATCGAAGCCGGCACGCTGTTGCGTGGCGCGCATGCGATGGTGCTGGCCGCGCTGGGCTGCGCGCGCGTGCCAGTGATGCGCCAACCGCGCGTGGCGCTGATCGCCACCGGACGCGAGCTGGTGACCGACCCGGAGCAGCCCTTGTTGCCCGGGCAGATTCGCGATGGCACCAGCCACTATCTGCTCAGCCAGTTACGTGCGGCCGGCGCGCGGGTGGTGTGGCAGGCCCAGGTGGGCGATGACGCAGTGGCCTTCGATGCGGTGCTGGCACAGGCGCGCCAGGAGGGCGCGGATGTGATCCTGAGCACCGGCGCGGTGTCGCGCGGGCGCTACGACTTTGTTCCCGATGCGCTGGCCCGGCACAACGCACAACGTCTGTTCCACAAGGTGGCGGTGCGGCCGGGCAAGCCGGTGCTGCTGGCACGCCTGCCGGATGGCGTGCTGTATGTGGGGCTGCCCGGTAACCCAATGGCGAGCGCGGCAGGACTACGCTTTTTTGTCGAGCCCGCATTGCGAGGCTTGCTTGGCATGCCGCACGAACACGGCCTGCCAGTTGCCTTGCACACACCGCTGCCGGCGCGGCCGGTATGGCGCCAGCATCTGCGTGCGCAACTGACCTGCTCGACCGCTGGCGTGCTCAGCGTGCAGGTGTTGCCGCAGCAGGAATCCTTTCGCGTGGCGCCGTTGCTGCAGGCCAATGTCTGGGCAGTGGTGGAGCCGCAGCCGGACGGTGCTGCACCCAGCACGGTGGCGCAGGTGTACGGCCTGGGCCATCTGCAACCAGCTGCGCCGGTATTGGTGCCATGAAGGTCTTTGAGCAATCTGCGCAATGGCCTGCAACGGGCACGCCTGCATGACAACCACACCCGCAGTCATCGCATGGACCGGTGTGGTGTTGGCGGGCGGGCGTTCCTCGCGCATGGGCCAGGACAAGGCGCTGTTGCCGTGGCATGGCCGCCCATTGCTTGCGCAGATGCAGGCGTTGCTGCTGCAAGCCGGCGCGCAGCAGGTGCTGG
Organism: Xanthomonas sp. NCPPB 2922; assembly: GCF_041520885.1. Classification (NCBI taxonomy): domain Bacteria; kingdom Pseudomonadati; phylum Pseudomonadota; class Gammaproteobacteria; order Lysobacterales; family Lysobacteraceae; genus Xanthomonas; species Xanthomonas sp. NCPPB 2922. The sequence continues at coordinate 126,423 of NZ_JBGOFY010000011.1, forward strand.
TCAGCGGCAACTACCCGCAGTTTGCCGGCATTGCCGATGCCCGGGCCGACCTCGGGCCGCTGGGCGGCCTGGCCAGCGTGATCGATCGCGTTGCCGATGGCACCACCGTGCTGGTGGTGCCGGTCGACATGCCGTTGCTGTCTGGTGCACTGCTGGCACGCCTGTTGGCACCGCCGGATGCACGCTGCGCGACCTTCGAAGACGAGATGCTGCCGATGCGCGTGCAGGTGGATGCGCAGCTCCGCGCCACCCTGGCGCAGTTGCTGGAGGCGCCGGCAGCGTCACGTTCGCTGCGCGCCTTGCAGCAATCACTGCAGTGCCATCGCGTGGCCGTCACCGCCACAGAACGTGCCGCGTTCGTCAATTGCAATACGCCCGCGCAATGGACTCAGCTCATCCATGAAAATCCAGATTGAAGGTCAGCACCTGCGGTTCCGTATCGACGAGGCCGAACTGGCCGCGTTGCTGGATGGGCGCAGCATCGACAACCTGAGCCGGCTGCCAAGCGGGCAGGGCGCGCGATTGGTGCGCCATAGCGTCAGCCTCACCGGCGGGCACGCCAGCTGCAATTGCGCCACCGACCACTGGCAGCTGTCGCTCCCGCGCGATGCGCTGGAAGAGCATGCGCGGCGCTTGCCCAGCCGCGATGGGCTGACCTTCACCTTCGATGCGGGCGCCGGGCATGCCGAACACATGACCTTGCAGGTGACCTTCGATGTGGACGTGCGCGACAGTGCGCGCAAGCGCTTGTCCAAGAGCTGACGCGGTAACACCGCTGCCGCGCAGTCAGTCGCCGCTTGGCGGCTCCGCAACCACGCCCGGCACCTGGTCGCAGGCCAGCCCCTGCACCTGCAGCGCATCGGCGATGCGCTGCGCGTGCGCCGCCTGGAATCCCGCACCGCCGCGCAGCGCAACCACATGCAGGCCGTCGCCAGCCAGCTGTAGCAACAGGGCCTGCTGCTCGGCCACATCGGCTGGCAATACGCGGCGTGATGCATCGCGCCGTGCCAGTTCCACCACCGCCTCCGGCACGTCGTGCGCCACCAGCAGCACATCGGCCAGGTTCATTGCGCGCAGCGCCTTGAGCGTGAGCAGGCCGGGATCGCCCGGGCCGGTGCCGACCAATTGCACACTGCCACGCGCGGGAACCGCGTCGGCATCCTCCAGCGCCTGGCGAAAGGCCGCATCGGCGGCGGCGGTGTCGCCGCCTTGCAGGAGCAGCGGCACCGGCCCATCGATCACGCGATCGAACCAGCGGCGGCGGCGATTCATGTCCGGGAACTGGCTGCGAATGCGCTCGCGGTAGTGCGCGAACAGGCCGGCAAAAGTGCCCACAGAGGCATCGAGCTCACGTTCCAGCCGCTCACGCAGCCGTCGTGCCAGCATCGGTGCGGCGCCTGCGGAGGAGATCGCAATCACCAACGGGTCGCGGTCGACGATGGCCGGTACTTGATACGTGGACAGCTCCGCATCGTCGACCACGTTGACCAGCCGCTGGCGCGCACCCGCGGCGGCGGCCACTTGCTGGTTCAACGCAGTGTCGTCGGTGGCGGCCACCACCAGCCACACGTCATCGATCCACGCGGCGTCGAAATTGCCGCGCAGCTGTTCAAAACGCCCGGCCTGCATCAACACCTCCAGTTCCGGCGACAGCGCGTGCGCGTACAGCCGGATATGGGCGCCGGCCTTGAGCAGGGCCAGTACCTTGCGGGTGGCGACCTCGCCACCGCCGATCACCAGCACTGCGCGTGCCTGCAGGTTTGCGAACAACGGGAACAACGGCATCAGGCTGGCTCCGGAAAAAGATGGCTCGCACCGGCAGCATGTTGCATGGCACCATCGGGCCACGTCCACGCCTCGCCGCCGCCAATGCGTGTTTTGCTGGTCAACGATACCGAAAAGCCCATTGGCGAACTGCGCCAGGCCTTGTCGCGCGCCGGGTATACGGTGCTCGACGATGTGGCATCGGTCAGCGCCTTGCTGCACGCGGTGCAGAGCCAGCAGCCGGATGTGGTGGTGATCGATGTGGATTCGCCCTCGCGCGACACGCTGGAACAGTTGTCGATGCTGCATGCGCATGCACCGCGGCCGGTGGTGATGTTTTCCGGCGATGGCGACGATGCGTTGATCCATGCCGCCGTCGGCGCGGGTGTTACCGCCTACGTGGTGGATGGGCTGGCGCCGGCGCGGCTGGCGCCGATCGTGCAGGTGGCGCTGGCCCGGTTCGCGCACGAAAACAGCATGCGCAAACGTCTGGACGAAGTGCAGCAGGCCTTGCAGGACCGCAAGCAGATCGACCGCGCCAAGGGCTTGCTGATGGAAAAACGCGGACTGAGCGAAGCCGATGCGTACGCCGCGCTGCGCCAGCAGGCGATGAAGCAGGGCGTCAAGCTACCGGAGGTGGCGCGCCGCATCGTCGCCATGGCCGATCTGTTGGGATGACTACATGAGCCAAGCCGAACTTCCCGTGCTGCGCGTGGCCTATATGCCGCTGATCGACTGCGCGCCGCTGGTGGCGGCCAGCCGGCTGGGGTTGGACCACGCGTACGGCCTGCAGCTGCAGTTGCACCGGCAGGCGTCGTGGGCCGGCGTGCGCGACCGCCTGCTGGCCGGCGAAGTGGACGCTGCCCACACGCTGGCCAGCCTGGTGTATGCAATCGACCTGGGCGTTGGTGGCCCGCAATGCCCGATGGCATTGTTGATGACGCTCAACCACAACGGCCAGGCGATCACCCTGGCCCCGGCGCTGGCACAGGCCGTGGCGGCGGGGCAACCGTTGCCGCAGGTGTTGGCTGAAGCGGGCCGCCGGGTGGTGTTCGCGCAGACCTTTCCCACCGGCACGCACGCGCTGTGGCTGTACTACTGGTTGGCTGCCTGCGGCGTGGACCCGATGCGCGATGTGGATGTAGTGAGCATCCCGCCACCGCAGATGCCCGAGGCGCTGGCCAGCGGGTTGGTGGACGGCTACTGCTCCGGCGAGCCGTGGGCCGCCGTGGCCGAAGCGCAGGGCAGCGGGCAGCGGGTGATCCGCAGCGGCGAGCTCTGGCCCGAGCATCCAGAAAAAGTGCTGGCGTGCCGGCGCGAGTTCGCCGCGCTGCAGCCGGAACTGAGCGAACGCCTGACCGCCTGCGTGCTGGAAGCGTGCCGCTGGCTGGATGCGGCGCCCGCCAATCGTGCGCAGTGCGCACAGTGGCTGGCCGATCCTGACTACATCGGCGTGCCGGCCGCACATCTGGCCGCATGCCTGGATGCCGACGCGGCCACGGTGTCGGTGGACCCCGGTGCGCTGGCCTTCCATCGCGGTGGCGCGGTGAACATGCCGTGGCTGTCGGATGGCGAGTGGTTCCTGGAACAATTCCAGCGTTGGGGCTGGCACACGCTGCAAGCGGCCGACCTCGCGCGCCTGCACGACATCCATCGTTTGGACAACTACCGCCGCGCTGCACAGCGTGCCGGCGTCACCGCGCCCGACGCGGACAGGCGCATCAACCGCCTGTTCGATACGCCGGCCGCCTGAGCGCGCAGCGGGGCCGCGACGCACACAGTTGGTGCATCGCCGCACGAAAGCCGGGCATTGGCTCCGCAGTGGCTCGTGGTCCCGCTGGCATGGCGTGTACTGCGAGGCCGCTGAAATACCTACTTTTCAAGTACTTGCACGCGGTGATCGCGAAGTGAAAAAGTTGGCACGTTGATTGCGTAGCACCACGTGTGGGTGCAACGGCGCACTCGCCACAACACGAACACGATGCAGCGGGTCAACGGCGATCCGCGCGCATCCAGGACAACGGCGTCCTTCCGGTTTACCGGAGGGGCGCCGTTTTTTTTTGGCCATCGCATTCGGAGATGCCTCTATGCAGCGTTCGTTCTGGCGATCTGGGCACACGCCCACCTTGTTCGCATCCTTCCTGTATTTCGACCTGAGTTTCATGGTGTGGTACCTGCTCGGTCCGCTGCAGGTGCCGATCGCGCAGGCGCTGGGACTGGACACGCAACAGCGCGCCTTGATGGTGGCGGTGCCCATCCTGTGCGGCGCGGTGTTGCGCCTGGTGCTGGGCATGCTGGCCGACCGTATCGGCGCCAAGCGCGCCGGCGTGGTGGCGCAGTTGGCGGTGATCGCCTCGTTGTTTGGTGCCTGGCAACTCGGCGTGCACAGCATGGGCCAGGTGCTGCTGCTGGGCGTGCTGCTCGGCATTGCCGGCGCCTCGTTTGCTGTGGCGCTGCCGCTGGCATCGCGCTGGTACCCGCCGGAACACCAGGGCACGGCGATGGGCATTGCCGGCGCCGGCAACTCCGGCACGGTGCTGGCGGCCTTGTTCGCGCCGATGCTGGCGCTGGCATTCGGCTACCAGAACGTGTTCGGGCTGGCGTGCATTCCGCTGGTGCTGACGCTGCTCGTGTTTGTGTTGATTGCCCGCGAAGCGCCCATACCGGTTGCGCGCAAGCACTGGGCCGATTACGGCCGCGTGCTGGTTGGCAATCGCGACGCATGGCGCTTCATGTTTTTTTACTCAGTGACCTTTGGCGGCTTCTCCGGATTTGCCAGCGCGTTGCCGGGTTACTTCCACGACCAGTTCGGTTTCGATGCGCGCACCGCGGGCTGGGCCACGGCCGCCTGCGTGCTGGCCGGCTCGGTGATGCGTCCGCTCGGTGGTGTCATCGCCGACCGCGTTGGCGGCACGCGCGCCTTGCTGGCGGTGTATCTGCTGGTCGCTACCTTGGTCGGCATCGCCGGCTTCGGCGCAGGTGGCGCCACGATCACCTTGGGGCTGTTCGTGCTCACGCTGCTGTGTCTGGGCGCTGGCAATGGCGCGGTGTTCCAGCTGGTGCCGCAGCGCTTCGGCCAGGACATCGGGGTGATGACCGGCCTGATCGGCATGGCCGGCGGCATTGGCGGCTTTGCATTGGCCGCGGGGCTGGGCGTGCTCAAGCAGCACACCGGCAGCTATGCCATCGGCATGTGGTTGTTCGCGGCGTTCGCCCTGGGTGGCTGGGCGCTGCTGGCCGGCGTCAAGACCCAATGGCGCAGTGAATGGTCCACCGCCGGCGCGGCGCGCGTCTGACATGTCGACAGGAATCCAGGCAATGAAGCAACCCAGACTCGTCGTCATCGGCAACGGCATGGCCGGCATCCGCACCGTGGAGGAACTGCTCAAGCTGATGCCGGGCATGTACCACATCACCGTGTTCGGGGCCGAGCCGCATCCCAACTACAACCGCATCCTGCTCTCGCCGGTGTTGGCCGGCGAGCAGGAGTTCGACGACATCGTGCTCAACCCGCTGCAGTGGTACCGCGACAACGGCATCCATCTGCACTTGAACAAGAAAGTCGTGCGCATCGACCGCGTGCGTCGCCGCGTGATTGCGGCCGACGGCACCGAGGCCGAGTACGACCGGCTGCTGATCGCCACCGGCTCGGTGCCGTTCGTGCTGCCGATTCCCGGCAACGACCTGGAAGGGGTCATCGGCTACCGCGATATCCAGGACACGCGCACCATGATCGACACCGCGCGCACCCGCCAACACGCGGTGGTGATTGGTGGCGGCCTGCTGGGCCTGGAAGCGGCCAACGGGCTGAAAGTGCGCGGCATGGAGGTCACCGTGGTGCACCTGGCCGGCTGGTTGCTGGAACGCCAGCTCGACCCGGTGGCAGGCAACCTGCTGCAGCAGGCCTTGCGCGCACGCGGGCTGGAGTTCCGCCTGAACACCGCCACCAGCGCGCTGCTCGGCAACGCGCAGGGCGAGGTGATCGGGGTGCGGTTTGCCGATGGCAGCGAGATCCCGGCCGACCTGGTGGTGATGGCCGCCGGCATCCGCCCGAATACGCGCCTTGCCGAAGAGGCCGGCATCCATTGTTCGCGTGGCATCGTGGTCAACGACAGCCTGCAAAGCTTCGACCCGCGCGTGTATGCGGTGGGCGAGTGCGCCAACCATCGCGGCATTGCGTACGGACTGGTGGCGCCGTTGTTCGAGCAGGCCAAGGTGTGCGCGAACCATCTGGCGCAGTTCGGCATCGGCATCTATCGCGGTTCGGTGGCGTCGACCAAGCTCAAGGTCACCGGCATCGACCTGTTCTCTGCGGGCGATTTCATGGGCGGCGATGGCTGCGAGGAAATCGTGCTGTCGGATCCGGCCGGCGGCGTCTACAAGAAACTGGTGATCCGCGACGACGTGCTGGTGGGTGCGTGCCTGTATGGCGACACCAGCGATGGTGGCTGGTACTTCAAGTTGCTCAAGGACGGCACGCCGATCCAGGCGCAGCGCGACCAGTTGATCTTCGGTGAAAGCGCACTGGGCGATGCGGGCACCGGCGGCCAGGACCGCGCCAGCGCAATGTCCGACAGCGACGAAGTCTGCGGCTGCAATGGCGTGTGCAAGGGCACCATCGTCAAGGCAATCAGCGAGCAGGGCCTGTTCACCGTGGACGAGGTGAAGAAGCACACCAAGGCGGCCAGTTCGTGTGGCTCGTGCACCGGGCTGGTGGAGCAGATCCTGATGAACTGCCTGGGCTCCAACTTCCAGGAGACCCCGAAAACCAAGGCCGTTTGCGCCTGCACCGACCTGAGCCATGGCGAGGTGCGGCGTGCCATTCGCGAGCACAAACTGCTGACCCATGCGCAGGCCTACGCCTTCATGGAATGGCGCACACCCAACGGCTGTGCCACCTGCCGGCCGGCGATCAACTACTACATGTTGTCGACCTGGCCGCATGAAGCCATCGACGACCCGCAGTCGCGTTTCATCAACGAACGTGCGCACGCCAATATCCAGAAAGACGGCACGTTCTCGGTGATCCCGCAGATGAAGGGCGGGGTGACCAATGCCAGCGAACTGCGCAGGATCGCCGATGTCGCCGACAAATACGCGGTGCCGATGGTCAAGGTGACCGGCGGCCAGCGCATCGATCTGCTCGGGGTCAAGAAGGAAGACCTGGTGGATGTGTGGCGCGACCTGGGCATGCAGTCCGGGCATGCGTACGGCAAGTCGATCCGCACCGTAAAGACCTGCGTGGGCAGCGAGTTCTGCCGCTTCGGCACGCAGAACAGCACGCAGATGGGCATCGATCTGGAAACCATGCTCGCCAACATGTGGAGCCCGCACAAGGTGAAGCTGGCGGTGTCCGGCTGCCCGCGCAATTGCGCTGAATCCGGCATCAAGGACGTGGGCATCATCGCGGTGGATTCGGGCTGGGAATTACATGTTGGCGGTAATGGCGGCATCAAGACCGAGGTGGCGCGCTTCCTGGTCAAGGTGACCACCGCCGAAGAGGTGCGCGAATACACCGGCGCGTTTCTGCAGCTCTACCGCGAACAGGCCTATTACCTGGATCGCACCGTGCACTACATCGCGCGTGTGGGGCTGGACTACATCCGCGCGCAGGTGGTGGACGATGCCGCCAACCGGCGCGCGCTCTACGAGCGCCTGCTGTATTCGCTCGAAGGCCTGGTCGACCCGTGGAAGGCCCGCATTGCCGGCGAACGCCGCCAGGAATACCAACCGCTGCGCATTGCCGCGCCAGCCGCCACGGTGGAGCAATGAGCATGGCCGAGAACGCCTGGGTGCGTGTGTGTGCGATGCAGGACCTGCCCGAACTGGGTGCGCGCGTGCTCGACGTGGAGGGCCTGCCGCCGATTGCGATCTTCCGCACCGCCAGCGATCAGGTATTTGCCTTGCGCGACCGCTGCCCGCACAAGGGTGGGCCGTTGTCGCAGGGCATCGTCGCCGGAGAGACGGTGACGTGCCCGCTGCATGGTTGGGCGATCGCCTTGCAGAGCGGCCAGGCCTGCGCACCGGATGTGGGTTGCGCACCGCGCTATCCGGTGAAGGTGGAGGCCGGTGCGGTGTGGATCGTGCTGCAGCCGGTACTGCAGGCCGACGCCGTTGCCGAGCCGGCAGCATGAGCGATGGCCTGCTGACGGCGCTCGGTGGTGAGGCGCAGCCGCTTGCGTCCTCGCCGATGCATCGCACCACGCGCTCCACCTGCTGTTACTGCGGGGTTGGCTGCGGCGTGTTGATCCACAGCACGCACGATGACGCCGGCGAGCGCATCGTCGGCATCGAAGGTGACCCGCTGCATCCGGCCAATCACGGGCGCCTGTGCAGCAAGGGCCTGGCATTGCCGCAGACCGCGGCCAGCCAGCAGGGCCGCCTGCTGGCGCCGGAGTTGCGACGCCACCGCGACGCACCGCGCACGGCGGTGAGCTGGGACCAGGCCTTGAATCACGTCACCGGCAAACTGGCTGCAATCATCGACCAGCACGGCCCGGATGCAGTGGCGTTCTATGTCTCCGGGCAGCTACTGACCGAGGACTATTACGTCTTCAACAAGCTCGCCAAGGGGCTGTTGGGCACCAACAACATCGACACCAACTCGCGGCTGTGCATGTCCAGCGCGGTCACCGGCTACAAGCTCGCCCTCGGTGCCGATGGCCCGCCCACCTGCTACGAGGATCTGGAGCTGGCGCAGACGGTGCTGTTTGCCGGCAGCAACATGGCCTACGCGCATCCGGTGCTGTTCCGCCGGCTGGAAGACGCGCGCGCGCGCAACCCCGAGATTCGCTGGATCGTGATCGATCCCCGTCGTACCGACACCGCGGCCATGGCCGACCTGCACCTTGCCATCGAACCCGGCACTGACGTCGCATTGTTCAACGGCATGCTGCATCACCTGATCTGGGAGGGTCTGGTAGATGCGCGTTTCGTGGCGGCGCAGACCGAAGACTTCGATGCCCTCAAGCACATGCTGCGCGAATACACACCGCGCATGAGCGCCGAGATCTGCGGAATCTCGCACGAGGACCTGGTGCAGGCGGCCGAGTGGTTCGGGCGCAGCCCGGCCGCGTTGTCGCTGTATTGCATGGGCTTGAACCAGTCGGCGCATGGCACCGACAAGAACCTGGCGCTGATCAACCTGCACCTGGCCACCGGCCAGATCGGCAAGCCGGGCGCCGGGCCGTTTTCGTTGACCGGTCAGCCTAATGCGATGGGCGGGCGCGAAGTGGGCGGCATGGCAACGATGCTGGCCGCGCACCGCGAGATCGGCAATGCGCAGGAGCGCGCGGAAGTGGAGCGCGCCTGGGGCGTGCCGGCAGGGCGCATCAGCGCCACACCGGGCGCACCGGCGGTGCAATTGTTCGAGCGCCTGCGCGCGGGCACGCTCAAGGCGGTGTGGATCGTGTGCACCAACCCCGTGCATTCGATGCCCGATATCGATGGCGTGCGCGCGGCGCTGGAGCAGGCCGAACTGGTGATCGTGCAGGACGCGTTCTCCGGCACCGACACCGTGCCTTACGCCGATGTGTTGCTGCCGGCCGCCAGCTGGGGCGAGAAGGACGGCACCGTCACCAACTCCGAGCGCTGCATCACCCGCGTGCGCAAGGCGGTGGAGCCGCCCGGCCAGGCACGCGCGGACTGGTGGATCGCACGCGAGGTGGCACGCCGGCTGGAAGCGCGCCTGGCCCCGCAGGAGGGCGCAGGCCTGTTCGCGTTCGACACGCCGGCGCAGATCTTCGATGAGCACCGCGCGTTGACGGTAGGGCGCGACCTGGATATCGGCGGCCTGGATCATGCCGTGCTGGATGCACGCGGGCCGCAGCAGTGGCCATTCCCGGCGGGTGCCACGCAAGGCCAAGCGCGACGCTACACCGATGGCGTGTTTGCAACCCCCAACGGACGTGCGCGCTTCCATGCCACGCCGTACCGCAAGGTTGCCGAGCCCACCTCGGCACGCTTTCCGATGCGCTTGCTGACTGGCCGCTTGCGCGATCAGTGGCATGGCATGTCGCGCAGTGGTCGCGTGCCCGGTGCGTTTGCGCATAGCCCAGAACCGGCATTGCGCATGCATCCGGACGATGCCGTGCGCCGTGGCCTGCAAGCCGGCGAACTGGTGCGTGTGGCCAGCAAGCGCGGCGCGCTGGTGCTGCCGTTGGAACTGTCCGACGAGCTGCGTTCGGGCACGGTGTTTGCAGCCATGCACTGGAGCGCGCAGACGCTGGCCAGCGGCGGCATCAACGAAGTCAGCACGCCGGCCGTGGATACACGCTCGCAGCAGCCCGAGCTCAAGCACGCGGCCGTGCGCGTGGAAAAGGCCGCATTCGGTTGGCATCTGCTGGCGGCACGCCGCGGCGATGCGCTGGCCCTGCAGCAAGCCTTGCAGCCGTTGCTACGCGATTGCGGCTATGCCGGCCTGCGCCTGCATGCCGAGCCGGGCGGCGATGCCGGCGGGCAGTGGGCGGTGTTGCATGCGGCCTGCGAACGCGCGCCGTCAGCGGAGTGGATCGACCGGTTGGTGGCCGCGTTGCAGTTACCGGCCGGTGCCGACGTGCTCGAATACCGCGACCTGCGCCGCGGGCTGATGCGCCGGGTGGGCTGGCGGCTGCAGGACGGGCACAGCCATATCGATGGCGTGCTGCTCACTGCGGCGCAACCCAGCGCGGCCAATCAGTCGCTGCTGGACTCGGCCTTGCGCGGGCAGCCGTGGCGCGGCGCGCGCCTGGCCGTGTTTGCGCAGACCCAGGGTGCGCCGGCCGACCCGATCGTGTGTACCTGCATGCACGTCTCCAGCGCCGCGATTCATGCCGCCATCGACGACGGCGCCGACCTGGCGCAGCTCAAGCAACGGCTGGGTTGCGGCACCGTGTGTGGCTCCTGCGTTCCACAACTCACCCGGCTGTGCCGGCCGTCCCAGCGTGCCTGAGCGCGCGTTCCCTTCCTGCCTTGCGAGACCGCTGCCATGCTCAACTCGTCCTCCCGCTGTCGTGATGTGGTGTTGCTCTCCGCCGGCCCGGGCGACCTGGAACTGCTCACCGTCAAGGCGGTGAAGGCATTGGCCACCGCACAGGTATTGCTGCTCGACGATCTGGCCAACCCGCAGATCGTGGAGCTGGCACCGCAGGCGCGCGTGATCCGGGTGGGCAAGCGCGGTGGCTGCCGCTCCACGCCGCAGGACTTCATCTGCCGGCTGATGCGCCGCTACGCGCTGCAAGGCGTGCAGGTGGTGCGCGTCAAGGGCGGCGATGCCTTGTTGTTCGGGCGTGCGGGCGAAGAGATCGCCTTTCTGCGCGCCGCCGGGGTGGGCGTGCAGGTGATCAACGGGGTCAGCGCGGCGTTCGCGGCCGCGGCGGCGCTGGAGGTCTCGCTGACCCATCGCGCGCATTGCCACGGCATCACCTTCGTCACCGCGCATACGCACGACCACGGCGGGCCGAACTGGGGCGCGCTGGCGGCCAGCGGCACCACGTTGGGCATCTACATGGGGCTGCGCCGGGCCGACGCAGTGGCCAGTGCCTTGCTGGCGCATCTGCCGGCCAGTACACCGGCGGCCATCGTGCAGGCGGCCACGCGCGCCGAGCAGCAGCGCCGGCTCACCACGCTGGGCGAGCTGGGCCGCATTGCTGCCACGCTGCCGCCGGACCTGCCCACCCTGTTGCTGTTGGGTGGGGCAATGGCCGAAGCCAATGCCGCGTGCGATGACTCGCTTGGCCTGCTGCTGCAGCAGGCGGTGGGTTGACGCAGTGCGCCGCGTTGGGCTGCTGCACTGCTGTTAGCGGCGTGACAGCAACCGCCGTGCGTGGCGCAACACGGGGCGTTCGTAACACAGGTGGTAGGCCACGCCGAGCGTAATCGCCGCGGCTGCACTGAGCAGCAGGTTCACTTGCCAGGTCGCGGCGGGCCCAAGCCGCCGCGTGGCACGCGCCACCACCGACATCAGCGGCATGTGCATCAGATAGATCGCATAGGACGCATTGCCCAGCAGCACCAGCGCCGGCCCAACCTGGATCCAGCCGCGCCATTCGGCACGCACCAGCCCCACCAGCGCTGCGGCAATCGCCAGCCCGAGCAACGGCGAATGTGCACGCTGCAGGCCGCCCAGCACGAAGCACAGCAACGCCAGTGGCGCCAGCAGCGCACACACCAGCAGCGGCCAGCGCGCTGTGCTCAACACTGCGCGTGCGGCCAGCATGCCGAACACAAATTCCAGCGTGATCGGGTGGAGCAGCAGCGCACGCCAGGCCGGATCGATGGGTTGTTCGAACGGGGCGGCCCATGCGCCAGCGCCGCGCGTGTCGGCGGGCTGCAGTGCGGCGGCGTGCAGGAATGCGTTGTAGAGCAGGGTGAGCGCAGCCCAGGCCAGCGCGCAGCGCAAGGGGTGGCCACTGCGAAAAAACACCCACGCCAGTGCGTAGAACAGCAATTCGTAACTGAGCGTCCAGGCCACGCCGAGTGCTGACTGCCCGCCGACCGGCAGCAGCGTCAGCGTGGTGACCCATGACCAGTCCAGACCACCATCGTCCAGCGCCGGCAGCAGTGTGTAGATCAGCGCCAAAGCGATGCCCGCCGGCCAGTACGGCAGATAGATGCGGCTGAGCCGGCTGGTGACGTAGTCATGGCTCCAGCCGGGCAGCGCCGCGCTGGCGTGGTTGACGTAGTAGATGATGAAACCGGACAGCACAAAGAAGAAATCCACGCCCAGATAGCCATGCGCCATGGCTGCGGCCAGCCACGCCGGCACGGGTTCCACCAGGTGCGTAGTGGGCAGCAGCATGTGGCTGCCCACCACCATCAACGCGGCGAGCGCGCGCCCGGCCTGCAGCACGCGGATGGTGGAACGGGCGGGTACCGAGACCATGCGGGTGGCACTGCCACGCGCTCTGCGTGGCGGTGCTGCGGCTCAGCCAGCCGCGCTCATGCGGCCGGCTCCGCCGATGCGAACACGGCGGCCTGCTCGGCACGCAGTTGATCGATCAGGCGGTGCTGCGGCAGCTGGACGTCGTCGTAGGTGAGTACCTGGTCCTTGGTCACCGCATGCCGCAGCACGCAGCCTTCGGCCACGCCCATCGGCAGCAAGCGCGCGCGCGCGGTGACATCGGCGCGCTCGCATTGGCCGTAGCTCATGTAGCCACCCAGGCCATCGATGGTTTCGCCCGCGGCCAGATCGCGCTTGGCAGTGGCGATCACCTCCACCAGCGGCGCGCCCAGCGGTTGCAGCACGGCATCGCCCAGCAGCACCACACGCGCCACCGACAGCGGCACTTCGAAATGGCACAGGTGATACGGCGTGTAGAAGCTGTACAGCGGGCCTTCGCCGAGTTTGTAGAGGTTGAGGTAATGCCGCTGCTTGGGGTCGTCGTGCGTGGCCAGCACAAACACGCCGGGCGAGGGCAGGGCGCCCACCACGTAATCCACCGCACCGCACACCGCGCGCAGTGCATCGATGTCGTAGCGCTGGGTCAGCTGATCGACGTGGCCGTGGTGTTCGTAACCAGTCATGCCACGCTGCAGGATCGACATGCCGGTGCCATTGGCCACGATCGCCTGCTCGAAGCTGATCTTGGTGCCATCGGCAAAGCTGGTGACCATGTGCGGGTCCTGGCCCCACTTGGCCGCAAATCCGGCCTGGGTGGTGGGCGTGCGATACGGGTCCTGCAGGCCCTTGATGTTGCCGCACAGCAGCGGCGTGAGCCCGATCGAGCGCACGAAGCGGTACAGATTCATCTGCACGCCGGGCTGATCTCCATCGCAGGCGCTGAAGATCACGCCCGCTGCATCGGCCTTGCGTTTGAGCAGCGGGCCCACGGTGCCATCGAGCTCGGCGTTCATGGTGACCATGTGGCGGCCGTTGGCGATAGCGCCCAGGCTGATCCGCGCGCCATAGTCGATGGCGCCGGTGGCATCGATCAGGCAATCCAGCGGATCGCAGCCATACAGCAGCGCGGGGTCGTCGGTGACGGCCGGGGTGCCGGCGGCGATCTGCCGCGACAATGCGGCGGCACTGTCCACACGGGTAGCCTGCTGGCCGGCTTGGCGGTAGGCCTCGATCGCTTTATCGACACTGCGGTTGCAGATCACGGCCACGTGCATGCCGGGCACGGCGTGGGCGATCTGGTTGACGATACCGCGCGCCATGAATCCTGCACCGTAAAGCCCAACGCGCAGCGGGCGGCCTTCGGCAGCACGCGCCTGCAACAACCGATCGACGCTCATGCGCGCTCCTGTTGGGTCAGCCCGGTCAGTTGGGTCACGCCATGCACCTGCTCATTGAACTCCGGCCAGGCGGCGTCCTTGTTGGACACCAATGCGGGCGTGGACGGCCAGCGGATGCCAATGCGCGCATCGTCCCAGCGCAGTCCGCGTTCGGCAGCCGGCGTATACATCGCACTGGCGAAATACAGCGCTTCGGTCTGCGCATGCAGCGTGATAAAGCCATGCGCAAACCCGCGCGGCACATACAGTGCCAGGCGGTTGTCGGCAGTGAGTTCGACCCCGTACCACTGCAGGTAGGTGGGCGAATCCGGGCGCAGGTCGACAATGGCATCCCACAGCGCGCCGCGGATGCAGCGCACGATCTTGACCTCCGGCGCGGGCGGCAGCTGATAGTGCATGCCGCGCAAGGTGCCGGCCTCTGCGTTGAAAGAGTTGTTGACCTGTACGAACTGGTCCACCAGCCCGGCCTGCGCCATTTCCTCGGTACAGAACACCCGTGCAAACCATCCACGCGCATCGCCACGCGGTTCGGGCTCAATGATGAAGGCGCCAGACAACGGCGTGGGGCGAAAGATCATGCCGCTGCCCTCAAGTCGGCCGCGAGTGCGCCGCTGTCCACCAGCTGCTGCAGGATGCGCAGGCGGATGAAATCCGAACTCTGGCGGAAGTCGCCATCGGCAAAGCCGGCACGCAGCAGGTCATCGCGCAATTCGGTAATGGTGGACTGCAGTGTCTGCTGCGGCTGGTGCTGTGGCGCCAGGCGCTGGAACAGCGAAAAATCCACGCGGTACGAGCGGTTGTCGGCCGGTGCGGTGGTGGAGATGGACACCGTGGCCGATGGCATCGCCGCGCCCACTGCCTGCGCCAGATCGCGGATCTGCACATTCCACTGCTCGGCGCCGGCGTTGACGGCCAGAAAGTGCCCGCCTGCCAGCGGGGTACGACCCAGCGCCCAGTCGATCGCGCGCGCCATGTCGCGCACATGGATCAACGGCCGCCAGGGTGAGCCATCCGACAACACTTCCACCGTGTCATTGGCCACCGCGCTGGCAACAAAATCGTTGAGCACCAGATCCAACCGCAAGCGTGGCGATGCACCGCAGGCGGTGGCAAACCGCAGGCAGGTGATCACCATGTCGGTCTCCAGCTGGGCCAGGGCGCGCTCGGTATCGATCTTGGAATGCGCGTACGCGGTAAGCGGCGCCACCGCGCTGCTTTCCGATCGCGGTGTGCCGTCTGCGGCGGCGCCATACACGCTGCAACTGGAGGCGAATACGAAGTGTTTGACGCCGGCCTGCACGGCGGCCTGCGCTACCGCGACACTGGCGCGGCAGTTGATGGCATCGGTGACTTGCTCGAAGCGCTTGCCCATGGCGTCGTTGGAGATCGCCGCCAGATGCACCACGCCATCGAAGCCGCTCAGTTGCTGCGCGGTGAGATCGCGCACGTCGCCGAACCACTGTTGATCGAGCACCACCTCGGGCAGCTGGCGCGGGTCGGACAGGCAATGCGCAAACCAGCCGCGATCCAGGCCCACCAGCCACGCGTCCGGGTACTGCTGCCGCAGGTGTCGTGCTACCACCGGGCCGATATAGCCCATGTTGCCGGTGATCAAGATGCGCATGTATTTACTCCCAGACGCGCCAGGGCGCCCGATTGGATGACCAGAGGGTTTCGAGATAATTGCGGTCGCGCAGGGTGTCCATCGGCTGCCAGAAGCCCTCGTGCCGGTACACGCTCAGTTCGCCGCGGTCGACCAGGGTTTCCAGCGGGCTGTTCTCCCACACCGTGGCATCGCCTTCGATCACGTCGATGACGCGCGGGTCGAGCACGAAGAAACCGCCGTTGATCAGGCCGTCGCCATCGAGCGGCTTTTCGCGGAAGCCGGTGACCTGTTCGCCTTCCACGCGCAGCGCACCGAACCGGCCCGGCGGCTGCACCGCGCTCACCGTCGCCAAACGGCCTTCGCGCCGATGCAGCGCGATGGCGGCGCCAATATCGATGTCGGCCACGCCGTCGCCGTAGGTCATGCAAAAGGCGTCATCGCCGTGCAGGTGCTCGCGCACGCGGCGCAGGCGGCCGCCGGTCATGGTCTGCGCACCGGTGTCCACCAGCGTCACCCGCCACGGTTCGGCGCGGGTGTTGTGCAAAGTGGTGGTGTTGCTGCCCAGATCGCAGGTCACATCCGATTCGCGCATGTGGTAATTCATGAAGAAATCCTTGATCACCTCACCGCGATATCCCAGGCACACCACGAACTCGTTGATGCCGTGATGCGCGTAGATTTTCATGATGTGCCAGAGGATCGGCTTGCCGCCGATCTCCACCATGGGCTTGGGGCGAATGGCGGTCTCCTCGGAGATGCGCGTCCCCAGGCCGCCAGCCAGAATCACTGCCTTCATCTGCCTTTCCTTTGGGCTGTCGCGCCGGTGGTGCTGGCGCTGTATGGGTGACTGTCAGGCGCTGACGCTGTGGGCGATGGACGGAGACACGGCGGTCTGCTCGGCCATGGTGGCCAGCGTGTCGAGCATCGCCATGCGCTCTGCCATCAATGTGGGCCGCGGCAGGTCCAGGGTCTGCAGGATCTGCGCCCAGCGGTGCGCCCAATCGTGCCGGCGCAGGCTGTGCACGGTGTTGTGCAGGCGCGCGCGTGCCAACCGCTCCGGCTGCTGTTCGAGCGCGCGCAGGAACCCACCAATATCGTCCAGGTCTGCCGGCAGTTCGATCACCGCATTGTCCCAGTCAAAGCACTGTGCGAACTCGGGGCAACGCTGCTCGGAGCCAACGATCACCGCACCACCGGCGGCGCCTTCGAAATAGCGGGTGGCCAGGGCTTGCTTCCTGACGCCTTTGAAGAAGCCCTTGTTGTCCACCACGAAGTCGTGGGCCATGAAGAACTTGGCACGCTTGATCATCGCCGCCGACTGCAGGCGGTGGGCAGGCCAGTGCGTCACCGCACCGCCACGCGCCACATCGTGCAGGTAGAAGAATTCCGGGTGCGCCTGCGCATGCGCCAACAACTTGTCGTGCACGTCTGGCTTGCGGCGGCCGATGCTCACCACATCGATGCAGCGCTGTTGCGGATGCGGCATCGGTGTGGCCAGCAACACATCGCAGGCGCTGGGCAAAAACGACACCGGCGTGCGCGTGTACGCGCGCAACGGCTCCACGCAACTGGCATTGAGTACGAACACATGATCGAACCCATCCAGCAGGCGCAACTCGGACCTTTGCGATTCCAGTTGCTCGGGCCAGGTTTCCAGCAGATAGGCCACGCGCGTGCGGCAGCGTTCTTGCCAGTGCCCAATGCGGCTGAGCGTGCTCAACTCTCGAGGAAACTGGCATACATAGAAAAACAGATCGTAATCGCGCTCAACCTCGCACCGTTGCGCATTGGATGCGGCCGGTTGGCCGCGCAAGCGGCGCAGCGCGGAAACGCCGCGATTGCTGAGCTCGTTGAGCAGATAGGACACACTCGGGTTGACGCCGCGCCCGCTGGCATACGCGGCCGCAGGCGGACACACCACATCGGCATGCTCCAGGCTGCGCACCACATTGAGAAACGCATAGGCTTGACCATTAAACGCTTCGGGCCATGCCTCATAGTTCGAGGACAGCAGCACTGACCGGGCCGCAGGCATTGCAACTCCTTGACGCCAACGCTTCTCCGGACCGATCCGCAGCGAACGCTACGGCCGGGTGGGGTGGAGCAACGCACGTCGACAAAAGTTAGATAAAAGTTTGTTGGCCCTAGACAACCGTGAATCATTGGCTAACGGAGCCTAAATATAGAAAATCTCCGTAAGCGAACAGTGATACCAGTCGCGACAATGCGTGACGATCTGGTGTGCGTTTACACTTGCGCGGTCTCGAACTGGACGAACGCATGCACGACGTGGATTGCATCGTGGTGGGCGCCGGCGTTGTAGGCCTGGCCATTGCGCGACAGCTTGCGATGCAGGGAAACGAGGTGTTGATACTCGAAGCCGCATCGGCCATTGGCACCGGCACCAGTGCGCGCAACAGCGAAGTCATACACGCCGGGTTGTATTACCCGCCCGGATCGTTGAAGGCGCAGCTGTGTGTTCGCGGCAACGCATTGCTGTATGCATATTGCCGCCAACGCAATGTGCCGCATCAACGCTGCGGCAAGTTGATCATTGCTTGCGATCAGGCGC
The DNA here is from genome assembly GCF_041520885.1 of Xanthomonas sp. NCPPB 2922. Taxonomy (NCBI): domain Bacteria; kingdom Pseudomonadati; phylum Pseudomonadota; class Gammaproteobacteria; order Lysobacterales; family Lysobacteraceae; genus Xanthomonas; species Xanthomonas sp. NCPPB 2922. Next base: position 144,581 of record NZ_JBGOFY010000011.1, read on the forward strand.
AGACCGCGCAGCTGGAGGCGTTGCAGCGCAATGCAACCGACAGCGCCGCACCGGGCGTGGTGCCATCGAGCAGTGCACAGATGCAGGCGCGCGCACCTGCGCTGCGCTGCGTGGCTGCGCTGGAATCCACCACCACCGGCATCATCGATAGCCATGCATTGATTCTGGCCTTGCAGGGCGATGCCGAGCGACATGGCACCACGCTGGCGTTGCGCGCGCCGGTGCAATCGATCGAACCGCTGGTTGCCGGCTTCTGCGTCTGCACCACCGGCGGCGACGCGATGGGGCTGACGTGCCGCTGGTTGATCAACGCTGCCGGTCACGGTGCGCCGGCGTTGGCCGCACGCACCGAAGGCCTGCCAGCCACTGCGCGCGTGCGCGCGCAATATGCGAAGGGCAGTTACTTCACCTTGGCTGGGCGGTCGCCGTTTCATCAATTGGTGTATCCATTGCCAGAGCCAGGTGGCCTGGGCGTGCACCTGACGCTCGATCTACAGGGGCGCGCACGCTTCGGCCCCGATGTGGAGTGGGTGGCGCAGCCCGACTATCACTGCGAGCCGGCGCGCGCCGAGCATTTCTATGCGGCAATCCGGCGTTACTGGCCAGCGCTGCCCGATGACGCGTTGCAACCGGGCTACTGCGGTGTGCGCCCGAAGATCAGCGGCCCCGGCGAGCCTGCCGCCGACTTCCGCATCGATGGGCCGGCGCTGCACGGCATGGCCGGGCTGGTCAACCTGTTCGGCATCGAGTCGCCTGGCCTGACCGCCTGCCTGAGCATTGCCGAGCATGTGGCAGCGCTGCTGGGTGATGAGGTGCGGGCCGCCGACCATGCAGGTGCTTCCAGTCAAGCTGGTTCTGCGCAGGGAGGCGCCGCATGTTCCTGATCCAGGTGCTGCTGCCGCTCGCCGACAACAATGGCGTGCGGTTTGAGCAGGCAATGTTCGACGAGGTCCATCATCACCTGGCCACGCGGTTTGGTGGCATCACTGCCTACACCCGGGCACCGGTGCATGGCGCATGGCAGGAGCAGGGCGCGCAGCTGGTGCACGACGACCTTGTGATCTACGAAGTGATGGCCGATGACCTGGATCGCGGCTGGTGGCGCAGCTACTGCGCGGAGTTGGAGCAGCGCTTCCGCCAGGAACAGCTGATCGTGCGCGCGCAGGAGATCACCCTGCTCTGAGCGGCGCGGATCGGCGCGTGCGTGGTAGCGCTATCCCTCTGGGGTCGGGCAGCGTGAAGGCGGGTGTGCAACTTTTGCACAGCGAGCGCAGCCGTTTTTGCCTGCATTGGTCGTTGCCACACCGGAATGCGTGGGTTTGAGGGTTGGCACGATAGTTGCGGTACCTCCTATACCCAGTGACGTAGTCATCGACGCATCGAGAGGAGGCACAGTGGAGGACGGACAGAACGCAACTCGCAGCCGGCGCGGTTTTGCCGCATTGGATCCGGAGAAGCGCCGTTTGTTGGCGAGCAGTGGTGGCAAAGCGGCGCATGCCAGTGGCAATGCGCACGAATTTACTAGCGACGAAGCGCGCGAAGCAGGCCGGAAGGGCGGCCAGGCCGTGAGTCGTGATCGTGACCATATGTCGCGCATCGGCAGCAAGGGCGGTCGTTCCAAGCAGGCCAAGCCCCAGGAAGAATCCGCATAAGTCACCCGGCACGCGGCAATGCGTGCCGGTTCTTGTGTCAGCAATGGAAACCGGCCCCGGTGCGCTTCGGACACGGGGCCGTTAGCGTTTGAAAAGACGCGTTTTGCCCGCACTTTCGCGTTGCTGGCAGCCGCAATCGATTGCAGCGCCTGGATGAAGGCAAGGCCATGATGCGTGATGCAGTACGCTTGCGCTTGCCAACCTATTGATGCGCAAGGCATCGATGTCGTGTCGGCAAATTTTGCACACTGCAGCATGCTGAGAGATCGATTGCAGGCGAATTTGTCGCGATCACTCTGGCCCCCGCAACCAACTGTGCAACGCATGCACACACCACCGAATGCCTCGCGTTGCCGTGCTTGTGACGCGCGACGAGCCCAGTGCGACGCAGTGCCCGCACAGGCAGTTGCTCTGGGCAGATGGCTGTGACGCCATTGCCCGCGAGAGTGCGGTCTGGGCGGGGTGTGGCTCTGCTAATGCAGCGCAACGGACTTGGACATGACCACCGCGGGCTCGCGCGGAAGTACTGCGCCGGGCCGCCGTGTGCGCCTGCGTCGTCAGCGACAAGCCAGTGAAGCGCGCCATCAAACGGGCATGTAGACACGCACGATCTCGCACCGTACTTGCCGCGGGCGCGCATCGACGCCTGTGCATGTAAAGCCATTGTCGACGACGCACACGCCGTTCACTCGATGCAGCCGCGCCTTTCATCGCGGCGCGGGCAGCCTGGACCCATCGTAGACAACAGGAGACCCCGCATGGCCGAACCCCGTGAAAACCTGATGGACTGGTTGCGCGACGCGCATGCAATGGAGCAGCAGGCCGAGCAGATGCTCAAGGCGCAGGCCGCGCGGATCGAGCATTACCCAAAGCTCAAGGCGCGTATCAAGCAGCATCTGGAAGAAACGCTGGGGCAGCAGCGGTTGGTTGAGGCAAGCATCGAGCGCCTGGGCGGGTCACCGTCGGTGGTGAAGGACGCGATGGGCAAGATGGCGGCCTTTGGCCAAGCCATGGGCGGCATGACCACCTCGGACGAAATCATCAAAGGCACGATGGCCAGTTACGTGTTCGAAAATCTGGAAATTGCTACCTACACCGCGCTGTTGGGTGCTGCAAAAACGGTGGGGGACGTCGAAACACAGCGCATGTGCGAGCAGATCCTTCCGCAGGAAGAAGCCATGGCCAAATGGCTGCTGGAACACCTGCCCGAGCTGACCGAGGAATTCCTGGTGCGTGATGCAACGCCCGGAGTCACCGCGAAGAAGTAACTGCATCGCATGGGTGCACCAACGTGTTGGTGCCGAATGGCAGACAGGGCCCTGCATTGCGGGGCCCTGTGCGTTTTGGCTAACAACGTACGCATACGGGATCACGCGGCCAAGGGTAGACGCAAAACGCGGGCAATACGCGTTCCGAAATCTTCGATTGCTGCTGTTATGGAATTCCATCTTGTTGCGGAGACAGCGCAGCGCACCACACGCATGACGCCGTACATGTGCGTCGCAATCGGCATGGTCTGTGGTCAGCAGCAGCTCGCCGTCCGCGCCGCACCGCAGACCCGAATCGATACACACCTAACTCGTGTCTGCTTCCACACCCTCTAGAAGAAAGCTCGGCAATAGTGATGTGCGACAGCATGGGAGTGACCAGTGACGATTGAAAACAACCGCAACATCGTGGCGATCGGTGGGTCGGCAGGCGCCAGCCAGGCGCTGCGCACGCTGCTGGCAGACCTGCCGCGCGATCTTCCCGCCGCGGTGCTGGTGGTGCTGCATCTGTCGCCGCAAGGCACCGGCATCGTGGAGATGGTGCGCAGCGCAGCGCGCGGCTTGCCGGTGCACGTGGCCAGCGATGGCATGCCCTTGGTGCCTGGTGCGGTGTATGTGGCCGTGCCGGACTCCCACCTGATGGTCGATGGCATGCACGTCGTGCTGGGGCGCGGGCCGCGCGAGAACATGTCGCGGCCGTCGATCGATGCCTTGTTCCGCTCCGTTGCGGTCTCACACGGCGCACGCGCGTTGGGGGTGCTGCTGTCGGGCATGCTCAACGATGGCTGCGCGGGGTTGGAAGCCATCCAGGCCTGCGGTGGTGCAGTCGCGGTGCAGGACCCGGACGATGCAATTGCCGACGACATGCCACGCAACGCGCTGCGTGCGCTCACCCCGGACGTGGTGGCCCCCAGTGCGGCCCTGGGTGCGGTCATCACCGATCTGGTGCGCGAACCGGCGGCCTGGCCGATCGCGCCGTCGGATGCGCTCAGGCTGGAGGTCGCGATCGCGCGCGGGCAGCCGTCCACCACCGAGGTGATGACGCAGCTGGGGGAGCCGGTGGCGCTCAGCTGCCCGGCGTGTGGTGGCGTGCTGACCAAGCTGCATACACCGGGGACGCTGCGTTTTCGTTGTCAGGTCGGTCATGGCTACACCGCGCCCGCACTGATGTCCGCGAAGGAAGGCTCGGTGGATGAGGCGTTGCGCGTGGCCTTGCGCGTGATCGAAGAACGCGCCGAATTGGTGAGCCGAATGGCCGGTGATGACCGCGCTCACCAGCCATCGGTCGCCTCGCTGTATGCCGCGCGTGCCAAGGAATACCGCGGCTATGCGGATGTGTTGCGCAGCGCCTTATTGACCTCACTGCAGCGCCCGGTCGAACACGGCGCGCTCGTCGAAGAGGGCGCGGTGCTGACGCAGGACGATCAGCATTAAGAGCAGCTATCAAAACTACTGCGCAGCCGCCAGGCGGGCGCGGCCGGTGCTCGGAATCCTCATGTACCCACGTACACTCCGGTTCCTCCGCGCCGTCCGCACTCACCTGACGACTGCTCGCTACGTTTTGTTTGCCGCTCTAAGCAACGCGAGTATTTGCAAGCGGCCAGCCGTCACCGTGGCGTTCGCCTCACTATTGGTCTACCCGCGCCGCGAGGGTTCCGCAGAGACATGCGAGCGCTTACGCTTGTCGGTCTTCCTGCACTGGATCCGACAATGACAGCGCAAAAGCAGTATCCCATCGGCAGCCCCGGCCAGGCCTGGGGCGAGACAGAACGTGCGCAGTGGCGTGCGCGGCAAGTCCGCCGCCGCGTCTATGCAGATGACGTGCTGCAGCCGGTCGCCGCATTCGCCGGTGCATTCGAGTGCACGCAGTACGGCGTTATCGGGCAGGGCGCGGACACGTATCCACTGATGGCGCTGCGCACCCCGCACTGGGATGCCACCTTGCCATGGGCGCTGGTCACCGGTGGCGTGCATGGCTATGAAACCAGCGGCGTGCTGGGCGCACTGCAATTCCTGCAGGAGCGCGCAGCAGCGTACGCAGGGCGCATCAATCTGCTGATCGCTCCCTGCGTCAACCCGTGGGGCTATGAGCGCATCCAGCGCTGGAATGCCGAGGCGATCGATCCCAATCGCGCCTTCCGGCCCAACAGCCCTGCGGTGGAATCAGCAGCGCTCATGCAGCTGGTGACCACCGTCGCCGGCACGGCGTTGCTGCACATCGATCTGCACGAAACCACCGACAGTGACGAGACCGAGTTCCGCCCGGCGTTGGCCGCGCGCGATGGCGTGCCGTTCGTGCCCGGCAGTATCCCGGACGGGTTCTATCTGGTGGGTGACAGCGACGACCCGCAGCCGGCATTTCAGCAGGCGGTGATTGCAGCGGTGGCGCAGGTGACCCATATCGCGCCAGCCGATGCACAGGGCGAGATCATCGGCGCGCCGGTGGTGGGCGAGGGCGTGATCAACTACCCGGTGCGCCGGCTCGGCTTGTGCGCCGGTGTCACCGAAGCGCGCTATCGCACCACCACCGAGGTGTACCCGGACAGCCCGCGTGCAACGCCGGCCCAGTGCAACCTGGCCCAGGTGGTAGCGATCTGCGCCGCGCTGGATGATGCGTTGGCCAACACCTGATGCGGCGTCACCAGGCCGTGCACATCGCGCGGCCTACTGGATCTACGCACAGTCGCTGATGCACAGCGGTTACGGCAGGCCTGCCGCGGTGCTCGCCTGCGCCACGTAGGCCGGCACCAACTCGGCTTCCATCGGCCTGGCCAACAGAAAGCCTTGCGCCTCGTCGCAGCCCCAACTCCGTAGCAGCGCAATTTCGTCGGCATGCTCGATGCCTTCGGCCACGGTGCGGTAGCCGAGTGCGCTGGCCAGCCGCACGACGGCTTCTGCGCGCAGCTGCATGCCGGATTGATCGGCGATGCCGGTCACCAGCGAGCGATCGAGCTTGAGCACATTGACGGGTAGCTCGGTCAGGTAGCCGAAGTTGCTGTAGCCGGTGCCAAAATCATCGATCGCAACGCTGACGCCGGCGTCGCGCAGGGCACGCAAGCGTGGCAAGGCCTGCACATTGCTGCGCAACCAGCGGCCTTCGGTGATTTCCAGCTCGATCCGTTCGGTAGGAATACCCAGGGCCTGGCAGCGGTCGATCACGTCCGAGGCCAGATTGACGTTGCCGAAGTCGCGCGAAGACAGATTGATCGAAAGCGAAAAATCCAGGCCGCCAGCGCGCCACGCGGCCAGTTGCCGGAGTGCATGGTCGATCACCCACTCGGTGACCGTGCACATCAGCGCGGTTTTTTCGAACAAGGGAATGAATTCATCGGGCCCGATCGCGCCCAACGTTGCGTGCTTCCAGCGCAGCAGGGCCTCGAAGCCGGTCACCGACAGGTCCAGCAGGTTGATGCGTGGCTGGAACACCAGGCGAAAATCGCCCGCCTCCAATGCCGCTTCTGCATCCAGCGCCAGACGATACGAGCGCTGGATGGCATCGTCGTGCGCCGCGCTATACCAGCACAGGATCGCGTGGTGGCTCACCGCGTCACCCAATGCAACGAGCCCTTTGCGCATCACATCGCCGGTGTCCGGCTGACGCGGCAGGAACTTCACCACGCCGGCATGGAAGGTCAGCGACATCGGGATGCCGGCCGCATCCACTGGCGCGTGCAGCATGTCGCGCAGATCCAGCAGCAGGTCTTCCATTTCATCGGCGGCAGAATTCAGCAGGAAGAAGGCAAACCGCATCGGTGCCACGTGATACACGGTGGCCTTGCCGCGCAGTGCGCGCGTCAGCACATAACTGGCATGGCGAACGAGCTCTTCAATGGGCTGCATGCCCAGCGCCTGCCGCGCCTCGTTGGCCGCATGCGTGTCGTAGACCTCGATAAAGGCCGCCAGCACCGGCATGGCGTGGCTGCCGTAGGCGAGCGTGTCCAGGTCGGCCTGCAACTGGCGGGCGTTATGCAGGCCGCTATGCGGCTCGCGGCGGCCGGCACCGAACTGCAGCTCCAGTTGTGCGGCCGCCACATTGGCGAACATGCGCAGTTGCTGGCGCTCCTGCACGTCCAGGCGCCGTTCGTAGGCATCCAGAACGCACAAGGTGCCGTAGACGCCTGTCTGCGGTGCGCCAATGGGAACACAGGCGGCAAAGCGTGCGGGCTCGGCGGTCGCTGTCTCACCGAGCCGGACTGCAGGCAGTACCGCCACGGCAAGGACATCATGCTCAGCGTCGTGCGTGCCGTTGTCTTCAAAGGCCGCCACGGTCTGCATGGCCTGGTCCGGTGCAATGCCATGCGCCGCCAACACACGCCGCCGCCCGGATTCGGTAATCGTCAGCGCGGCAGCGGCAGCACCCAGCGAATGGCACACCAAACGTGCAATTTGATCGAGAGGCTCCATGCCGGCCAGATCGGTCGGTGTATCGCGCCACTCCAGATGCCGCTGCTGTCCCTGTTCGTCTGACGAACGCGTCATGCCATTGAGCTCCGTGGTGAAGATCACACTATCGCGTGATCGACATCAAAGGGAAGTGCTGATTCAGCCTTTGGGGTTCTGTAGCGAGACGCGCATTCCATTGTCTCGAGACACGATGAGGCATTTTTTCCGCGTGACGAAAAAAGGCTGCTTATCCAATCAGTGATCTTAGCGGCAGAGGTCGTTTAATTGGTGCATTAGGTTTTGCATATGAAATATCATCTGATTTCATTTCATTCGCTCACCTCGGAATTGGCGCATTAACTTGATGCGGTTCCGCAAAGCTGATGCGTGCGCTTAGTGCCGGAAATTTGACGCGGGCCACTGTATGGATTGCAGCATCAGCCAAACCCATCCGCTGGAGTTCCTTTTAAATCGGGCACTGTGTCGTTCACATTAACCAGGCAGGTCCGTAACGCTCGCCGCGACTGCATCTGATGTTGAATTTCATACTGCAAACGACCGCGAGCATACGAATCGACATTTTCCAGTTCTGCCGTGCAAGTATTTATGGTTAGTGATACTTCGCACACTTTGCGCATAACGATTCGTTTATTAATCGATCAGAACATCCAGTCGGATTGGTATTCATCGTACTCATCCAGCGGTTAATCGAGCGCTGCCATAAGACCGGCGTTTGATCCAAACATTTTTTGAAACGTCATCCAGGCGCGCATTTGCGTGCGCGCCGATCTTTGCTTGTAACCCAGGAGAAACATATGAATCGTGCGTTTGCGCTGGTCTGGAACGCGGCTATCGGTAATTGGGTCGTCACGCACGAGTTGGTGCGGCGGCGGCGTAAATCGGGAGCGACCCGGCGCAATCTGCCGAGCATGGTGATCCTCGCCCTGGGAGCGGCTGCACCCACGCTGGCCTGGGGAGCGTGCACGCCGGCGTTACCTACCGCTGGGCAAACGGTGACCTGCACCGGATTGCCGATCATCAGTAATGCGTTCTCCAGCAACGCGAACAATCTGACCGTCAACGTCGCCTCCGGAACGCAGATGACGGCGGGGCTGCTTGGCGGCACCGCCATTGCACTCGGCGGTACCAATTCCACGCTCAATAACAGCGGCACCATCGATCCTTCCGTGCTTGGCCTGCTGTCAGTGCTCAGCACTGGCGTGACGATGGGCAACGCCAGCTCGACGCAGGTCACGGTCAATAACCTCGCGACCGGCACGATCTACGGAAGCGGTGGCCTGCTTGGTGCCAACCTGCTCAACCTAGATGGCATGGCGCTGGGCCTCACAGCCGCACCTGCCGGCGTGGTGCAGATCAACAACGCCGGCACCATCAGTAGTCGCCCCCTGTTGAATCTCTCGGTGCTTGGCTCGGATACGCCGGTCATCGCGGTCAGCGGTGGCGCCACGGTCAACGCAGTGAACTCCGGCACCATCGAAGGGAGGGTGGGGTTCCAGAGCTCGGCCACCGGCAACACCTTCATCAATTCCGGCGCCATCAACGGCAGCGTGTCGATGGGCGCCAACAGCATCAACAGCTTCACGGCGGTCACCGGTAGCAGCGTCAACAGCGCAGGTGGCATCGGGGTCGCGCTGCTTGGCCCAGGCGGGTTGTTGAGCTTTGCGGCAACCGGCACCGTGGATGGCGGGGCGGGCGGCACCAACACCTTGATCCTGCAGAATTCCGCCACGGGCACGGGCAGCGGCACCGCCGGCACGGCGGCGCTGAGCACCTCGCAATACATCAACTTCGGTAGCCTGCGCGTCAACAGCGGTACCTGGACGCTGGGCGGCGCGACCAATTTCAGTAACACCGCGCTCAATGGCGGCGTGGCGCAATTCGCCAACCCGGCCCTGTTCGGCACCAACATCACCGCCAACGGTGGCGCGATCGAGGCCACCGCCGCCAATCTGACCTTGAGCCCCACCGGTGGCATTGCACTCACCGGAACCGGCCTGACGGTACAGGGCGCCAATGCATTGACCATCGGCAGTGCGCTGACCGGGACCGGCGCGCTCACCAAAACCGGTATAGGTGCCGTCACCCTGACCGGCGCCAATACCTATAGCGGCGGCACCACGCTGGCCGCCGGCAGCCTGACGCTGGGCAATAACACCGCGCTAGGAACCGGCACGGTGACTGCGGCAGGTGGCACCCTGTCGGGCACCACCGCACTCAACCTCGCAAACGCCTTTACGTTGGCCGATAACGTATCCATTGGCGGGGCCAACGCGGTGCGCCTGGGTGGCACCATTGCTGGGACCGGTGAACTCATCAAGATTGGCACAAGCACCTTAACCCTGGGCGGGACCAATACCTATACCGGCGGCACCGCGCTCAATGCCGGCACAGTGGTGCTGGAAAATCCCGCCGCCCTGGGCACCGGCGTGGTGATCGCAGGCGGCGGAGCGCTGGACACCACCGCACCGTTGTCGCTTGCGAACAATGTGGTGCTCAACAGCACACTGGGTGTGGGCGCCAGCGGAAACGCGTTGAGCCTGACCGGAGTGATATCAGGCGCCGGCGGCATCACCAAGACCGGCACCGGCACGTTGGCGCTCACCAATGCCAACACCTATACCGGCGCGACCACGCTGGCCGGCGGCACCTTGCAGGTAGGCAATGCGGCGGCATTGGGTGGCAGCACGCTCAATGTCACGGCTGCGTCCACCTTGTCGAGCAGCATTGCGCTGGCACTGGGCAATGCGGTTTCGCTTGCAGGTCCATTGACGGTGAGCGGTGCCCAGGCGCTGACGTTGGGCGGCGCCATCGGTGGTACCGGCAGCCTGCTCAAAAGCGGTACCGGCGACCTCACCCTGGCCGGTACCAACAGCTACACCGGTGGCACCACGCTGAGCAGCGGCCGTCTGCTGGTGGGGGCGGGTAGTGCGTTGGGCACCGGCACGCTCACCGCCAGTGGCGGCGAACTTGCTGCCACCGCACCCACCACGCTTACCAATGCGGTCGCACTCACGGGTGCGCTCGGTGTGGGCGGCAATGGCGCGGCGCTGACACTGTCCGGCACCGTCAGCGGCACCGGCAGTGTCAACAAGCTGGGCACCGGCACGCTGACACTGGGCGGTTTGAATACGTATACCGGCGGCACCACGTTGGGAAGCGGCACCTTGCAGGTGGGCAGTGCCACGGCATTGGGCAGCGGGGCGTTGAACGTCACCGGCAATGCCGCGCTGCAAAGCACGGCGGCCACCACGCTGGGCAACGCCGTGAACCTGTCTGCTGGCGCGCTGACGCTCGATGGGACGCAAGCGCTCAGCCTGGCCGGCACGGTCAGCGGCACCGGCAGCCTGGTCAAATCCGGCATCGGTGATCTCAGCTTGAGTGGCAACAATGTGTTCACCGGCGGCACCACGCTCAGCGCTGGTCGGTTGACGGTGGGCAGCAATACCGCATTGGGCAGCGGCACGTTGACGGCAGCAGCCGGTAGTACGCTCGATTCGGCGGTGGTGAGCACACTCGCCAACGCGATCGCGCTGACCGGCGTAGGCGCTGTCAATGTGGGCGGTGCCAACGCGCTCACGCTGAGCGGCGACATCAGTGGCGTGAGCAGTTTGAACAAGGTTGGCACGGCGAGTCTGAGCCTGACCGGCAACAACACCTATACCGGCGGCACGCGCCTGAGCGCGGGCAGCTTGCTGGTGGGCAGCGATACGGCGCTGGGCACCGGTGCACTGACTGCCGCCGGCGGTGTGTTGGACAACACCGCGCCCGTGTCGCTGAGCAATGCAGTGGTGCTGGAGCAGAATCTGGCGCTGAGTGGCAATCAGGATCTTGCACTCGGCGGCAGCGTCAGCGGGACGGGGGCACTGATCAAGAACGGCAATGCGGCGCTGAGTTTGACTGGCACCAATAACTTCACCGGTGGCGTCACTCTCAACGCAGGCACGTTGCTGATCAACAGCGGCGCAGCACTGGGAACCGGTGTACTCACCGCAGCCGATGCCACGCGTCTGGACACAACCGCCGCTGCCAGCGTCGGCAATAACGTGGCACTGCTTGGCGCACTCACCGTAGGCGGCACCAACGCGCTGGATCTGACCGGTACCGTCAGCGGCACCGGCAGCCTGATCAAGGAGGGTGCCGGCGCACTCACGCTCACCGGCAACAACGTTTACAGCGGTGGGACGCAACTCACCGCAGGCAGCCTGGTGGTTGGCGCGGATGCCGCGCTCGGCACCGGCGCGTTGACCACCGCCGATGGCACCGCGCTCAGCGCAAGCACTGCAGTCACGCTGCAGAACGGCATCGCGCTGGGCGGTGCGCTCAGCATCGATGGGCAACCGCTCACGCTCAATGGCGTGGTCAGTGGCGCGGGCAGTTTGATCAAGAACGGCAGCAATGCGCTCACGCTCAACGGCAACAACACCTGGGCCGGCGGGTTGCAACTGCAGGCCGGCTCGGTACTGGTGGGCAGTGATACCGCGCTTGGCCTGGGCACCCTCACCGCTGCCGCCGGCACCACGCTGGATGCCACCACCGCGGCAACCTTGGGCAATGCAGTCGCAGTGGATGGCGCGCTCACCATCGGTGGCACGCAGGATCTCACCTTGAATGGGGTGGTCAGTGGCGCCGGCAGTCTGGACAAGCAGGGCACTGCCACGTTGACGCTGGGCACTGCGAACACGTTTACCGGTGGGACGACGCTGGGCGCTGGCCGCCTGGTGCTTGGCAACGAAGCCGCATTGGGCACGGGGCAACTGACCATCGCCGGCGTTGCCGAACTGGATACCGCTACAACGGGGAACCTCGCCAATGCCGTGCAGTTGAATGCACAGCTCACCTTGGACGGCAGCAACGATCTGAGCTTGAACGGTGCCATTACTGGCACCGGCGGCCTGCTCAAGAATGGCACCGGTACGTTGTCGCTCACCGCCACCAACAGCTATAGCGGCGGCACCACGCTGACCGGCGGCACACTGGCCGTGGGTGCGGATGGCGCACTCGGCACCGGCAGCCTGTCGGTGGTGGGCGATGCGGTGCTGAGCAATGCGATTGCCGTGGCACTGGGCAACGACATCACCCTGGGCGCGGCGTTGACCGTCGATACGGTGGGCGACCTGCTGGCCACCGGCAACATCAGCGGCACCGGCGGGCTGACCAAGACCGGCGCGGGCATTCTGACCCTCGACGGCAGCAACAGCTACACCGGACCGCTGGCGGTGCAGGCCGGCGCACTGGTGGCCAACACCGCTGCGGCACTTGGCAACGCGAGTGCGGTGGATGTCGGCGCCGGTGCCTTGCTGAGCCTGACCAACGGCGGCGTAATCAACAGCCTGGGAGGCGCCGGCAATGTGGATGTGGGTGCGGGCAGTACCTTGCAGGTGGGCGCGGGCAGCTTCGCCGGCAGCCTGATCGGCAATGGCAACCTGGACAAGATCGGCACCGGTACCTTGAGCCTGCTCGGCGACAATGGAGTGGCCGGCAGCACCTCGGTCAGCGGCGGCACCCTGGATGTGGCGGGTAGCTTGATCACCAGCAATCTGAACGTCGCGCTCGGCGGCACCTTGCGCGGCGCTGGCGCGGTGACCGGCCCGGTGACCATCGCCGACGGCGGGCGTCTGGCAATCACCAGTGGTTCCACGCTCAGCGTGGGCGGGTTGTCCCTTGCATCCGGTGCCTTCATCGATGCCTCGCTGGCAGCGCCAAGTGCCACCCGGCTGCTTGCGGTCAACGGCAACCTCACGCTCGATGGCACGCTCAACATCACCGACATCGGTGGCTTCGGCACCGGCGTTTACCGGCTGATGGACTACACCGGCCTGCTCACCAACAATGGCCTGTTGCTCGGCACCATTCCCGGCAGCGTGGACATCAGCCAGTTGGCACTGCAGACCGCGATCGGCCAGCAGATCAACCTGGTGGTGACTGCACCCGGCAGCATCGTGCAGTTCTGGGACGGTGCGCAGACGGTTGCCAACGGCAGCGTGGACGGCGGCAGTGGAATATGGGGCGCCGCCAGCAGCTGGACCGGTCAGGACGGCACCGCCAACAGCACCTGGCAAGGCGATTTTGCGGTGTTTTCCGGCACGGCCGGCACCGTGGGTGTGCAGGGCACCCAAGCAGTGGGCGGGCTGCAGTTCGTCACCGACGGGTATCAGTTGACCGATGCCGGCGCGGGCACCTTGAGCATCACAACGCCATTGACGGCGGTCCGCGTGGACCCCAATGCCACCGCCACGCTCGATGTCGGCATCAGCGGTGCAGGTGGCCTGGAGAAAGTGGACACCGGCACGCTGGTGCTGGATGCGGCCAATAGCTACACCGGCGGCACCACGCTCAGCGGTGGCAACCTGGTGCTTGGCGATGCGCAGGCGCTCGGCAGTGGTGCACTCACCACCGCCAACGGCACCACGCTGGATACCAACCAGGCCCTGGCCGTTGGCAATGCGGTCGTGCTCAACGGCGCGCTGAATCTTGCCGGCAGCAACGATCTGGCCTTGAACGGCGCCATCACCGGTGCAGGCAGCCTGGTCAAGAACGGCACCACCACGCTGACGCTCGACGGCGCCAACAACTACGCCGGCGGCACGGTGTTGAATGCCGGCACGCTGGCGCTGGGCAGCAATACGGCGTTGGGCACCGGCAGCCTGTCGGTGATTGGTAACTCCACCTTGAGCAACGCGATCGCGTTGGCATTGACCAATAACCTCACGCTCGGTGCAGGGCTCACCGTAGACACGGCGGCCGATCTTTCGCTCAGCGGCGTGCTCAGCGGCGCAGGCGGGTTGACCAAGACCGGCCTGGGCGCGCTGACGCTGGCGGGCAGCAACAGCTTCAGCGGTCCCTTGTCGGTGCAGACCGGCGTGGTGGCGACCACCGCGCCGGGTGCACTCACGGGCGTGGGTGCAGTGGACGTGGCCGCAGGCGCGGGCTTGCAGCTGGGCAGCGACACCGCACTAGGTGCACTGACCGGGCTGGGCAATGTCGCCATCGTGGGCGGCAGCACGCTGCAGGTGGGCAACACCAATGTCACCGGAACCTTCGGTGGCAGCCTGAGCGATGCGGGCAATCTGGAAAAGGTCGGCACCGGCGCGTTCCAGCTCACCGGGACCAGCAGCATTGGTGGCACCACCCTGGTCAGCGCGGGCACGTTGGACGTAGACGGCACGCTGGCCAGCGCAGGTGGGCTCACGGTCGCCAACGGCGGCGCCTTGAGCGGCAGCGGCGTGGTGGATGCGGCGGTCACGGTAGCCGACGGTGGCCGCCTGGTCGTGAGTAGCGGCGCGCTGCTGACTACCGGCACGCTGAGCCTGGCACCGAATGCAACCATCGATGCGTTCCTGGGCATTCCCAGCCAGACCGGTGTGCTCGCGGTCAACGGCGACCTCACCCTGGACGGCACGCTCAACATCACCGACATCGGTGGCTTCGGTAATGGTGTGTATCGCCTGATCGATTACACCGGCGGGCTGACCGACAACGGCCTGGCCTTCGGCACCATTCCTGGC